>CACWKU010000209.1 GCA_902761575.1 uncultured bacterium | reverse complement strand
GCCCCGGCGGGCGCGGGCTTCGCGTCGGACGCGGCGGGGGCGGCGTCCTTCCCGTGGCGACCGCGGAGCAGGCCGCCGAAGAGCACCGCCCAGACGGCGAGCATGGCGATGCCGGTCGCGACGGCGTAGAGCGCGCGGTGCCCCGCCAGCATCGGGTGGGAGGCGAAGAGCCACCAGCCCGCGGCGAAGGCGGCCAGCGAGACCGCCGCGAACGCGAGCCGGAACGGGCCCGGCTCGCCGAACCCGCCGCGCGGCAGCAGCGCGCGGGCGAAGACGGCCTTGAAGTAGGTGCGGCCCGTGTAGAGAAGGATGAGCGTGTAGCCGAGGTAGGCGCCCGAGCGCGCGGCGTCGAGCGTGCCGCCCTCGAAGGTCGTCCCCGTCGCCGAGTAGAACAGCAGGCTGAAGACCGTGAGGAGAATCGGCGCGATGCCGACCGAGAGCGAGATCTCGGACGAGACGAAGTAGGAGATGCCGAGGAAGGAGAAGAAGAGCGTCTGGCCGCAGAGGAACCACGCGCCGCCGAACGACTTCTTGAGGATCGGCACGTTGGTCGTGAGCGGCACCCACCACGAGCGCAGGTTCGGCATCATCGTGCCGAGCGCGGGGACGTCGTCCGGATACCAGCGCGCGAGGTAGTCGAGCCCGAGCAGCAGGAAGAGCGGGACGAACCCCCACCAGAACAGCCGGTTGCGGAAGAGGTCCGGCACGCCGCGGCGGCCGCCGCGCACGGCGCAGAACGAGCCCGCCACCTGCGCGATCGGGTAGGAGAGCTGCTCGTGGTGCGCCCACTGGCGGTGGACGAGGAACTGCATCGCGAGAATCGAGAGCGCGAAGAGCACCACGAGCGGCGTCCAGTGCAGCAGCGGCCGCGCCCAGGCGTCCCACGGGATCGCGGAGAACGGGACCGGCCCCTCCGCCGTCACCATCCCCGAGAAGAACGCCGTGTAGACGCGCTCGTAGCCGGCCGAGGCGAGCACGTCGCCGCCGACGCCCGGCCACGGGTCCGGGAAGAGCTCGGGCCGGAGGTGGAAGTCGTAGAGCTGGCCCGTCCAGGCGTCGCCCGACGTGAGCAGGCCGAACTTCACCCAGACCGGGTTGTTCGCCAGGAAGTGCCACGGCAGCATGATCTGCCGCTGGAAGTAGCGGAAGAAGCCGGAGGTCGGCGGAAAGCACGCGAGCAGCGTCGCGACGAGCACCACCGCCATCTCGCGGCCGGTGAGGCACAGGACGTCCGCCGGGCCGCTCTTCGCGCCGGGGGCCAGGGCGCGCCAGGCGCGGTCGACGAGCCGCCAGATCCCGTTCCAGAAGAGCCCGACGAACATCAGGTAGCTGAACACGCCGACGGGGAGCTGGTTGCCGACCATCGGCGAGCCCTTCAGCACCCAGTCGTGGAAGCTGGCGAGGCCGGAGATGAAGAAGATGCCGAGCGCGGAGAAGAAGAGCGACCGGAGGGTGAACGTGTCGCCCGTGAGGAAGAAGCGGCGGAGGGCGCCGTCGCGGCGGACGGAATCGCCGAGTTCGCCGGCGGGAACCGGGGGCGGGGTCGTGGCGTTGCTCATGGGGGGAAGCCTTGTCTGGGAAAAAGCCGCGGTTTCGTGCGCGGCGCGCGTGAATCTACCACATTTCGCGCGCCCGCGCAAGCGAAAAATTCCACCCGCTGAATCATAAGTTCCGGTTTTTCAAATATCTGTGCAATTCTTGACACAGGCTGTGTAAATGCGTATGCACCTTCTGTTTCTTGAAAAACGGGGGCCTTTACTTCTGTCTTTCCGGTGGGACAAGGAGCGAACCAAGAAGAGATCCGATGGCGTTGGACGAGGCGTCGGAGAGCGTGCAGGAGCGCGCGACGAACGGAAGCAGCGCCTGCGCCAGCTCGAGCGCGCAGCCGAGCGAGGCGAAGGCGAGGGCGGCGTCGAGCCGCGGGGGAAGGCCCTGCGGACGCTTTGCGCGCCCGAGCAGCCAGGTCGCGGACAGCGTGGCGTAGCAGAGCGCGTGGAAGAGCCAGTCGAACGCCTGCACCTCCTCGGAGAAGGTCGCGTCGACCGCCTCGTGCGGATAGAGCGAGAAGAAGAGCGTGAACGCCAGCGCCGCCCCGAACGCGCCCTGCCACGTCCCGCGCCGTCTCAACGCGTTCCGCCACCGCCCGCGTTGCCTCAACGCGTTCCGCCACCGCCCGCGTTGCCTTTGCCCGCATCGTCCTTTTCTGAGCCGTTTCATCACCGCGATCGCCTCGCTTTCCAATCGTTCCAGCGCCCCGTCTCTCCGCGTTGTCTCGCTTTCGATTCCACCGTGCGTGATTTTCACCATTTCATCTTCTTCCAAAGCCATCTTTCATCATCTTTTCCCGGCCGTTTTCGTTGCGCGCTTTACGCTTCGTTTCGTCCGTTTACGCCAGCCGTCGCCTTCGCCCGCGCTCGCGTTTCTCCCGTTCGTCACGTTCCGCGCGCAATCGCCGCAGGAACCCCGCCACGGTCGCGCTCTTCGGCGCGGCGAGCAGCGCCCGCAATCGCTTCCGCGCGCCGGGCAGCCGCTCGCGCTGGGCCGGCCGCACCTTCCTCTCGACTTCCGGATCGGCCGCGAGCAGCAACTCCGCCGGCACGGGGTCGAAGAGGTCTTCCGTGTCGCGAGCCTCCCACGCGAGCCGACGGTAGCCCGTGAGCGCCGCGTAGTGCGGCAACAGGTCCGGGCAGTTCTCAAAGATCCAGCCGCGCAGGCCGCCGTTGCGCCCGACGATCTCGCCGTCGCCGTCGCGGATGAGCGAGCTGTCCGTCGTCGCCTCCGCGTCGAGCAGCATCGACCCGAGCCGGATCTTCTCCTCCACCTTCCCGCGCCCGCGCGCCTTCTCGAACTGCTCGCGCACCTCGTCGCCCGTCGGCGCCGCTTTTGCCGAGAATACGCAGAGCCGGCGGATCGGCGCGCCCTTGCGGCGCGGCCGGTCCGGCAGGTTCGGCATCCCGGGGTCGCGTGGCGGGGTGCCACACCCCGCCACGGCCTTCTCCAGCGTTCCGAACCAGTCCTGCCAGGCCAGGTCGCGTTTCGTGCGGGCGATGGCGCGGCGTTTCGCGGCGGCGGGCTGCAGGGACAGCGCGAGCGCCTCGCGTTCGCGGGCGGCCTCGCGCTTCGCGCGTTCCGCGGCGAGGGCGCGCAGGACGCGGAGGTATTCGATGCGGCCGGAGTTGCGCGCGTCGCGGAGGCGCTGCGCGCATTCGCGGGCGAAGGCGCGGTTGACGCCCGCCCGGGCGCGGTAGGCGCGGAGGCGGACTTCGCGGAAGAACGACGAGGCGGCCTTCGACAGGAAGGGCAGGACGACCGTCTGGAGCGCGCCGGGCGTGTCGTCGTCGGGTTCCGCGAAAACGGCGGCGAGCGGCAGGTAGATGCTGAAGACTTTTCCCATCATTTCCGCGCGATTCTACACCGCAGGAGCGGCGAAAGCAAGAAAAATCACGCACGGTGGAATCGAATACGGAAACGGGGAGACAAAAGGGGCGTCCATGGCTTCAGCCACTTGACACGGCTCTGGCGTCTCCCGTATTCTCGCCGGTGTCGCACCCCGCAGCGGCGGAAATGCGCCGCCGCGGAAAAAAGGGAAGAACGGCTCCTTTGATGGGTAACGGAAGGGAATCCAAATGAAACGCATCTCCTTTGCACGATGGGTCGCCGGCGCGCTGGTTTCGCTGGCCGCGACGACGGTCGCCGCGGGCGGCTTCGACGTCCTCTCGTCCTATTGCTGGCGGGACGGCGTGGGCTACTACCAGTCGACGAAGGACACGGCGACGCACTACTACATCGACCGCCTCAACAAGGGCGTCTTCGTCCTGGAGACCTCGTACCGCGTCCAGCAGCGCGGCACCTTCTCCGGCGGCCTGGCGACCATCCAGTGCATGTACGCCCCGGAGTTCACCGCCCACTCCGCCGCCGAAACCGTCCGCGTGAAGTAGCCCGCGGCCGCATCGTAACCCGCCGTGGCGGGGTCCCCGCCCCGCCACCCCGAAAAAAGTTTCGAAAACCGTGAACGTTTTGCCCGCGAACTGCGTCTAGAGGGGGCAAGGGGACAAGACCGTCTTGACGCAAGCCGTCGAAAACAGGACAACGACCATGGAGAACACGCAGAAACCCCAGAACGCGCAAATCCCGCCCCCGGCGAAGTCGGCGAGGAAGCCGGGCAAGGTCTTTCCCGTCCTTTTCGGCCTCTGGCTCGGCGCCATTCTCGCGGTGTTCGTCCAAGGGGCCCTGGACGCGCCGTCCGGCGTGGTCGAATTCCTCGCGATCGTGGCGAACGCCGCGATCGTCTGGGCCCTCGCCGGGCTTCTCGTCCTCTTCATCGGCGAACACGAGCGCACGCGCCACCGCGCTTCGTGGGCCGATTCCT
>CACWKU010000208.1 GCA_902761575.1 uncultured bacterium | reverse complement strand
TGACGCGCGGCGCCGCGGCGGCCGCCGAGCGCCCGCTCCACGGTCGCGGCGAGGCGCGCGGTCGTCTCGATCGGCGCCTTCGCCTGCTCCGCAAGGATCGCGCGGGCGACGCGCCCCGCCTGCGGCTCCTCGCCGAGCTCGCGCAGCAGCGCCGCGAGCGAGCGCCAGTCGTCTCCGTAGCCGGCGAGCAGCTCCGCCGCGGTCTCGCCGCGCGTCGGGTCCATGCGCATGTCCAGCGGCCCGTCCTCGCGGAAGGAGAAGCCGCGCGCGGGCTCGTCGAGCTGGAAGGAGGACACGCCGAGGTCGAGCAGGATGCCGTCCGCCGGATCGAAGCCGCGCTCGCGCGCCACGTCGGCGATCGAGGCGAACTCCGCGTGGACCGCCTCGAAGCGCGCGCCGAACGGCGCGAGGCGCTCGCGGCAGCGGTCGATCGCCGCGGGGTCGCGGTCGAGGCCGAGCAGGCGGCCGTCCGGCGCGCTCGCGCGCAGGATCGCCTCCGCGTGGCCGCCGCCGCCGAGCGTCCCGTCGATGTAGCTCCGCCCGGGGCGCGGATCGAGCGCCTCGAGGGTTTCGGAGAGCAGGACGGGGACGTGCATCGGAAGTGACGAGTGACGAGTGACGAGTGAAGAGTGACGAGTGAAGAGTGAAGAGTGGCGGGGGATCAGAAGTTCATCGACTGCGCCTCGGTGGCGAGCTGGGCGAGGACGTCGGCCTCCGAGCCGTCGATCTTCGGGCGGTTCTCGGGCGACCAGGCCTCGACGTGGTAGCCGGCGCCGATGAGCACGACGTCGGTCGTCAGGCCGGCGAAGGCGAGCAGCGAGTCCTTGACGCGGATGCGGTTCATCGTGTCGACGGAGAGGCAGCTCACGAGCTCGCCGATGCGGCTCGTGAAGGAGGCTTTCGTCGCGTCCGAGAGCGCGGCGTGGCGGAAGGCCTCCATGCGGCGGTCGAACTCGGCGGGGCAGAAGATGTCGAGGCAGCGCGGACCGTGCAGATGCGAGAGCGACGGCATCACGTAGACCTGCGGCGGGCGCCCCATGCGCTCGTACCAGTCCGTGGGGATGGTGAAGCGGCGCTTGGGGTCCAGCTTGTGGTCCGCGCGGCCGAGAAGCGGCTGGATGAGGGCCGAATCGCGGTTTTCGCCGGGTGGGGTCTGGACGGGCCTTTCTGACATTTCGTGACCTTTGATGACCTCCTTATACATCTTCTCCCACCAAAATGCAAGCATAAAAATCGCTTCCCAAAACATTTTCCCGGTTCTGCACTCGAGACGAGGGATCGCCTTGCCGGCAAATGGCTCCGTCCGGGGCCGTCCCCGCCGGACGCCCGACGCGTCGCACGAAACGGGCGCACGATACGCCCGGGTTGCCGCCGCAGGCGGTTCCGTGTAGAATCTGCGCCGTCCTTTCCTCCATCACCTCCCCTTCCATGAAGACAGCTCTCGTCTGCGGCGCCGGCGGTTTCATCGGCTCCCACCTCGCGCGCGAACTCAAGCACCGCGGCTGGTGGGTCCGCGGCGCCGACCGCAAGAGGCCCGAGTTCTCCCCGACCGCGGCCGACGACTTCCTCCTCGGAGACCTCCGAGACCGCGAGAACTGCGTCCGAGCCCTGACGCTCCCCGGCGGCGGCGCGCCCGACGCCGTGTTCCAGCTCGCCGCCGAGATGGGCGGCATGGGCTTCATCCACCGCGCCGCGGCGGAGATCATGCACGACAGCGTGCTCATCAACGCCAACATGTGCCACGAGGCCGCCGCACGCGGCGTCGGGCGCTACTTCTTCTCGTCCTCCGTCTGCGTCTACCACGACATGAGGCCCGGCGACCCGCAGCTCGACGAGGACGGCGCCTACCCCGCCGCCCCCGACAACGACTACGGCTGGGAGAAGCTCTACTCCGAGCGCATGGCCTTCGCCCACGCGCGCGCCTCCGGGATGAAGGTCCGCATCGCCCGCTTCCAGAACTGCTACGGCCCCGAGGGCACCTGGCGCGGCGGCCGCGAGAAGGCCCCCGCCGCCCTTTCGCGCAAGGTCGCCGAGGCGCCCGACGGCGGCGAGGTCGAGATCTGGGGCGACGGCTCCGCGATCCGCAACTTCATCTACGTGGACGACCTCGTGGACGGCATCCTCCACCTCATGGACTCCGACCTCGACTTCAAGCCCGCGAACATCGGCACGGAGGAGTACGTCACCGTGCGCGAGCTCCTCGCGACCATCGCGGACGTCGCCGGCAAGCGCATCGTCGCGAAGCCCGTCGACGGCCCCGTCGGCGTCGCCTCCCGCAACTTCTCCACCGCGCGCATCCGCTCCACCGGCTGGGCGCCGCGCTTCACGCTGCGCGACGGCATCGCGCGCACCTACCCCTGGGTCGCCGCGCAGGTCGCCGCGGCCGCCGCCCGCTAACGCCGCCCGCCACTCGTCACTCGTCACTCGTCACTCGTCACTCGTCACTCGCCACTCGTCACTCGTCACTCGTCACTCGGAATGCAATTCCGCAAGGTACGCGTCTTCTACAACCGCCGCTCGGGTCCCGGGGCCTCCCGGTTCCACCGCGTGGAGGAGGCGTTCTCGAAGGAGTGGAAGGACGCCGCGGAGGACCTCGCCTGGTACTTCCCCGCCTCGCGCGAGGAGTCGTCGCGGATGGTGCGCGCCGCGCTCGCGGACGGCGCCGACTGCATCGTCGTGTGCGGGGGCGACGGCACCGTCTCCTCCATCGGCCGCGAGCTCGTCGGCACCGGCGTCCCGATGGGCGTCGTCCCGCTCGGCAGCGGCAACGGCCTCGCGCGCCACTTCGGGCAGGACCTCGATCCCGCCGCGTCCGTCGCCCAGCTCGCGCGCGGCGTCCTGCGCGACCTGGACGTCGGCTACGCGGACGGCGCGCCGTTCCTCGTCTCCGCCTCCGTCGCGTGGGACGCGGAGCTCGTCCGCGCCTACGACAAAATGCCGCTGCGCGGCGTCGGCTCCTACGTCCTCGCGGGCGCCGTCTCGATCCTCGACTACGCGCCGCAGCCGCTGACCGTGACCGTCGACGGCGCCGAGACCTTCACGATCGAGGACCCGTTCCTCTTCACGATCGGCAACGTCTCCGGCTGGGGCGGGGGCGCGCTCATCGACCCGGACTCCGACCCGTCCGACGGAAAGATGGAGCTCGTCGCCGGGCGCCGGCGCGACGCCCCGCGCATGCTCGCGGACATCGCCTCCGTCTTCACGACCGGCACGAGCAGCCTCCCGGGCGCGATCAACCGCTCCTTCCACGACCTGCTGGTCGAGCGGCCGGAGGGGCGCCCCATCCAGCTCGACGGCGAGCTCGTCGCCGCCGGCCGAGCCGTGCGCTTCACGGTCGAGAGCGGCCGGATGAAGCTCCTCGTCCCCTCCCCCGCCGTACCCCGCCCCGCGCCATGACGCCGCCCGAAGACGATTCTCCGGCACCGCGCCGCCCGCTCTCCCGCCGCATCGGCTCCTTCGTCGGCCCCCTGCTGCTCTTCGCGGTCGTTCCCTGCTGCCTCCGCTACACGTTCGACCGAATCCCGATCGCTTTCGCGTGGTGCGATCCGTCGGGAGGGCTTCTGGGCGTGCTCTGGGGCTGTCTGGCCGCGATCATCCTGTTCGTGGCATGGCTCCACGGCTGGTACCGTCCGAAGGTCGCGCGCGCGTCCGTCACGGTCGTTTTCCTGGTCGTCCTTTCCTATGTCTTCTTCCCTTCCTCGCTGGCCGGCCGGACGGAGGCCGTACACGCCCAGGCGCTTCGCATGGCGACGAACGGAAGCTGGATCGTCAAAGACATCCTTTCCGCCGAACTCGACCGCAGGACGAACCGCGATCCCCCAGCCTGGGCGCCCGTCGGGGCCTACGACTCCGCGAACGCCTATCTGGCGGACCTTCTCGAAACCGAACGGATCGACTCCATTTCGTTCGTCGGGCTCGCCGGTGCCGGCGTGGAGCCTGCGCACGACTGCGCGGAACTCCGGCTTCGGGGCGTCGCGTGGAACGTCCTCGCCGGCGCGGCGAAGGCGGACGATTCCACGCCTGTCCTCTGGACCCGCAACCTCCGCGGCCTAAGCCCCGGAGACTTCGCCGGCGCGGACCCGGAACGCCCGCGCTCCTGGCGCGACCGCCTCGATCCCTCCGACCTCCGCTTCGGCAGCGAATTCATCGTCCTCGTCCGCAAGAGCGGATCCGCCGAGGCGATTCCCGTCCGGAACCTCACCGACGCCGCCTTCCTCGGAGGCTCGTCCAACTCCCCCGCATGGCTTCAGGTCCTCGAAGCGCGGTGAGCCGCCGCGGAATCAGCCGCCCGGCGGGAGCGGCGGCGGGACGGAGGCCCGTAGCGCCGCCGCGTGCTCGCGGTCGTTCCAGGAGTTCAGGAACGCCACGGCGAAC
>CACWKU010000207.1 GCA_902761575.1 uncultured bacterium | reverse complement strand
CGACAGCAACATCGCCGTCGTGTCCGCTTCCGTCAAGTACACCGTGTCCGACCCCGTCGAATACGCGCTGTCCGTCGGAAATATCGACTCTGTCATAAACGCGAGCGTCAGCAACGCGCTTCTCGAATGCGCCGCCTCCATGGGCGTCGACGCACTGCTCACCAGCGGCAAGGATACGTATATTTCAAGCGTCGTCGCGCTGTCGCAAAAAACGCTTGAAGCGGCAAAGGCGGGCGTCACCGTCTCATCGATAGAGCTTACGAACGTCTCCATGCCGGTCGAGGTGCGCGACACCTACGAGATGGTCAACTCCATGACCGTAGAGGCGCAGACAATAATCGAAGAGGCGAACCAGTACCGCGAGCGGGTCATCCCGGAGGCGACCTCCGACGCGCAGACCGCGATATCCACCGCCAATCAGGCGTATTCCGACGCGACCAGCGCAGCGAACGACGACCTTGCGGAGTTCTGGGGCGTTCTGGCGGAATACCGCGCCAACCCGCAAAACACCCGTACCCGTATATACTCGCAGAAGGTCTCCGAGTTTATGGGCAAGATCGGCACGATCCGCGTCGTCGAGGACGGCGAGGGGCCGCTCGCGGAGGAGTTCGGGACGCTCCTACACCAGACGCGCGTCGGCGTCCCGTTCGAGGAGGCGCTGCAGAACCTCGGCGAGCGCGTCGGCTCGGAGGACCTCTCGCTCGTCGTGATCTCCGTCGAGACCGCGCGCCGCACCGGCGGCAACCTGGCGGAGATCTTCGAGACGATCTCGGCCACCATCCGCGAGCGCATCCGCATCCGCAACCGCGTGCGGACCCTCACCGCGCAGGGGCGGATGCAGGGCGTCGTCCTCTCGCTGATGCCGATCGGCATCGGCGTCGCGCTGCACCTGCTGCAGCCCAACATGTTCGGCCCCTTCCTCCGCTCCTCCGCCGGCGTCGCGACCGTCGCCGCGGTCGCCGTCCTCCTCGCCCTCGGCGCCCTCTCCATCCGCAGGATCGTGAACATCGACGTCTAGCGCCCGCATCCCGCCCCACGGAAGGCGGCCGACGGCCGGAACCCCTCCCCTGAACCCTACAAATGAACCTCGACGCCATCCTCACCGCCGTCGCGAAGAAGCGCATCCTCGTGATCGGCGACGTCATGCTCGACAAATACGTGTGGGGCGACGCCTCGCGCCTCTCGCCCGAGGCGCCCGTCCCCGTCGTCCGCGTCGACCGCGAGACCGCGGTCGCCGGCGGCGCGGCCAACGTCGCCTTCAACCTCGCCGCCCTCGGCGCCCGCGCCGACCTCTTCGGCTGGGTGGGCGAGGACGAGGACGGCCTCCGCCTGCGCTCGCTCCTCGGCGGCGGGCACGTCTCGCTCCTGCCCGGCGCCGTCTCGCCCTCGATCCCCACGATCGTCAAGACGCGCGTCGTCTGCCGCCGCCAGCAGGTCTGCCGCCTCGACCGCGAGGCCGAGCCCTCCGTCTACGCGCTCACCGAGGCCGACCTGCGCGAGTCGCTCGCGCCCGCCGCCAGGCGCGCGGACGCGATCCTGCTCTCCGACTACGGCAAGGGCCTGCTCTCGCCCGGGACAGTCCGCGGCGTCCTCGCGCTCCCGGACCGGCCGGAGATCGTCACGCTCGACCCCAAGCCCCGCGCCGGCGTGGACTACTCCGGCGTCGCGCTCATGACGCCCAACCGCTCCGAGGCGCTCCGCCTCGCCGGGATCGACGACGCCCCCGGCCCCTTCCCGGCCGAGGCCGTCTGCGCCGCCATCCACGAACGCTTCGCGCCGCGCCGGCTCGTGATCACGCTCGGCGCGGAGGGGATGCTCCTCTCCGAGGGCGGCCGCCCCCTCGAGCTCATCCCGACCTTCGCCCGCGAGGTCTTCGACGTCTCCGGCGCCGGCGACACCGTCATCGCCGCGCTCACCCTCGCCCTCGCCGCCGGCTTCCCGCTCCCCGACGCCGCCCGCTTCGCCAACGTCGCCGCCGGCGTCGTCGTCGGCAAGCTCGGCACTGCGACCGCCTCGCCGGAGGAGATCCGCAAATACGCGGAATCCGTCCGCGCGGGCGCGTAGCGCCGCTCCGCGACGCCCGCGCCCGATGCGACGATGGTGAAAACCATGACTCCATTCCCTTCCCTCCGCCCTCTCCTTCCGCGCGCAAGCCGCGCCCGCGCGGCCTGCGCGCTGATTCTTCTCTTCGCAACCACCACAACATTCGCCATGAACCACATCTACGAGGGACACTACGCGAGCGGCGTCGCCGCCTGGACGGTCGAAAAAGACCACATCTACAAGGGCCACTACGCCAGCGGCGTCGCCGCCTGGACGTTCGACGGCACGCACATCTACAAGGGCCACTACGCCTCCGGCTCCGCCGCCTTCACCTACGAGAAAGGTCACCTCTACGAGGGCCACTACGCCTCCGGCTCCGCCGCCTTCACCTACGAGAAGGGCCACATCTACAAGGGCCACTACGCCTCCGGCTCCGCGGCCTACACCTACGACGGGGACCACCTCTGGCGCGGCCACTACGCCTCCGGCTCCGCCATCGCCACCTGGGACTCGCGCGACGAGATCCCGGACGGCGTCCTCGCCTTCATCGCCTCGCAACTGGTCGACTGACGCGCGACGGCCCCCGCAACGCGACGCGTGGCGGGGGCCGTCGGTTCTCCACGTTTCTCCCGCGCGCGCTTTCCACAAGGACGATCTGCTCGCCAACTGGGATCTGCTTCGCGTCCGCCGAGGACTTGCGTGGCGGGGTGGAGACCCCGCCACGGCGCGGTCAGCAAGTGGCGGGAACGAGGAGCGCGGCGTCGTGCGGCGGGACGGAGAAGGCGCGCAGGTCGACGGCGCCGAGCGGACGGAGGAGCTCCTCGACGGGCGTCCCGGCGGGGAAGCCCTCGAGGGCGGCGGGATCGACTGAGAAGGGCTCGTCGCGCGCGTTGAGGACGGCGGCGGCGGAGCGACCGTCGGCGAGCTCGCCGAGGAAGAGGCGCGGCCAGAGGGAGGGTTCGACGCCGGACGCGGGACGGACGCCGCGGACGCGGAGGCGCGCGGCGCGGCCGAGGAGCGCGAGGCGGCCGGGCGGGAGCGTTCCGACGCGGTCGCCGGAGAACGCGTAGCCGGTCAGGATTCCCGCCAGCGCGGAAATGCGCGCGGCGCCGTCGGGTACGCCGTCGCGCACGACCACGACGTCCGGATCGGGTGCGAACCAGCGGCCGAACGTCCAGAACTTGGCGAGCGTCTGCAGCGCGGCGTGCTCGATCTTCGGGACCGAGTCGGCCGCGGTGTCGCAGCCCATGCGGTTCGCGTCCACGAGCCCGAGCGTGGCGAGATGGTGCGCGCCGCAGCCGAGGATCCAGGCGTCCGGAACCGCCTCGCGGATCGCCGCGAGGCCGGCGCGCAGGGCGGAGACGGGCGTCGCGGCGGGATCGGCGAAGACGCCGTCCGGAATCGCGAAACCGAGCGCGTCGAGCTTGAAGTAGGAGAAGCCCCACGAGCGGAGCGTGCGGAACGTCTCCGCGAGGTGTGCGCGCACGTCGGGGCGCGAGGCGTCGAGCGTCGCCCAGAGCGGCGAGGTAAAGCCGCGGACGAGGAGCGGGCGCCCGTCGCGCCCGCGCACGAACCACTCGGGATGCGCGCGGAAGACGTCGCTCTCGGGCGCGGCATGGAACGGCGCCGTCCAGATTCCCGCCTCGAGGCCGCGCGCTCGGACGGCGGCGGCGGTTTCGCGCAGGGGCGAGGGCCAGCCGGGCCGGAGCGCGCCGGTCCAGTCGCCGTCGCGCAACTGGTAGCCGCTGTCGATCTGCACGACCCGCGCGGGGAAGTCCGCGCGGCGCGCGGCGAGGGCGTCGGCCGCGGCGAGGACGTCGCGCTCCGTGACCGCCGCGCCGTGGCAGTACCACGAGCACCAGCCGGCGGGCGGCTCGCGCTCCGCCGGGCGCGCGCCCGTGCGCTCCGCGCAGAGTTCGCCGTAGCGGCGCAGGAGCGCGCGCCAGTCGTCGCCGCGGAGCGCGACGATCTCCTCCGGCCCGTCGCCCTCGCGCAGGTCGGGCTGCACGACGCGAATCCCGCGCAACGTGCGGCTGCGGTAGACGGCGGTGAGGTAGGTCGGCGAGCGACGGCACGAGACGGCGCCGACGAGGAGCCACGCGCGCTCCTCCGGGCAGCCGACGACGAGGACGTCGTCCGACGTGCGCTCGCCGTTCGGCTCCGAGACGCCGAGGAAGGGCGATTCGCCGGTCCCGCGCTCGACGCCGCCCGAGCCGTTCCGGACGATCCACCACGACTGCGCGGGCATGTCCTCGACGGGCAGCGTCCGGATCCATTCCCCGGACGGGCGAAGCTCGATCTCGTTCCGTTCCATGCCGCGGATTCTACCACGCCGCTGCCCCGGCGTCACACCCCGCCCCCGCGCGAACGAAGATTGCAGTCCGATGGACGTTCTGCTAGGATTCCCGCAACGCCGGACGACACGCTCGTGCGCGACGCGGGCTACATGTCGCGCCCGGAGCAGATCGAGCCCCTGCCCGGTGTCGCGAAGGCGCTCCGCGACGCCCGCGCCGCCGGGTTCCGCCTCCATCTCGTGACGAACCAGTCCGGCATCGGCCGCGGCTACTACACGATGGCGGACGCCCTCGCCTGCAACCGCCGGCTGGAGGAGCTCCTCGGCATCGTCTTCAACGGCGTCTGCATCGCGCCGGAGCGGCCGGACGAGCCCTCGCGCTACCGCAAGCCCTCGCCCGCCTACCTCCTGGAGCGCATCGCGGCGGACGGCCTCGACCCGGCCGCGTCGTGGATGGTCGGCGACAAGGTCTCCGACCTCGCATGCGGCCTCGCCGCCGGCGTCCGCGCGGCGCTCGTCGCCCGCGGCGCCGCCGGCGCCCCGCGCGCGGACGCAGCCGCGTTCGCCGCCGCGCACGGAATCCCCGTGTTCCCGGACTTCCCGGCCTTCGTCCGCGACCTCCTCTCCCGAATCCCGGACGGGCCGGAAAAGAAAAAGTGAATATTCCGCCCCGTCCGTTCGTCCCATGAGCGTGCCCCCCGCAGACCCGCGTCAAGCGGAAGCCGATCTCCTCGCGAAAGCGAAGGCGGGCGACTTCCAGGCGTTCGCGGACCTCTGCGAGCCGTGCCGGAAATCCGTCTGCTCCTACCTCGCCGGAGCGGGGCTCGCGGACCCGGCCGACGCGGAGGACGTCTTCATGGACGCGATCCTGCGGGCGCGCAAGGCGCTCGACGCCTTCCAGGGCGGCAGCTCCTTCTCCACCTGGCTCACCACCATCGCCCGCAACCTCGCCCTCGACCGCCTCCGCGAAGCCGCCGCCCACCCGCTCGCCTCCCTCGACGCCCAGCCCGACCCCGACTCCCCCACCCCCAAACCCAAGCTCACCTCCGATTCCGCCTGGCCCACCCCCTCCGCCGCCCCGATCCCCGGAGAATCCCTCGACACCGAAACCCGCGCCCAGATCGTCCGCCGCGCCCTCGCCGCAATCCCAGGAAAGACCCGCGAAGCCGTCGTCCTCTTCTACGTCGAACAACGCCCCTACGCCGAAATCGCCCAGATCCTCGACATCCCCATCGGCACCGTGATGAGCCGCCTCCACAACGGCCGCAAGCGCCTCGAACAGCTCCTCCGCCCCCACCTCAAGGACCTCCGCTAGCCGCACGATCCCACGCCATTCATCATTCATCATTCATCATTCATCATTCATCATTCATCATTCATCATTCAGCATTCAGCATTGAAATGAAGCCCACCCTCTCCCAGCTCCTGACCGAAGCCCTCCCGCCGCCCCCGATGCGGGACGCGGAGGACTTCCGCGCCGCGCTCGCGGCGCGCGAAGCGGAGCGGGAGGCCTCCGCCGCCGCGCTCGGCGGCCTGCTCCGATCCTCCCTCCCCTCCCCCGCCCTGCGCCCCGCCGCGGACTTCCGCGCCGAGGCCGCCTCGCGCGCCGCCGCGGAGGACGCGCTCGACTCG
>CACWKU010000206.1 GCA_902761575.1 uncultured bacterium | reverse complement strand
ATCGGAGCGGAAGCCGCGGCGCCGGGTGCGCCCGCCGCGCGGCCGAGGACGCCGCGCAGCTCCGCGACGGCGGACCAGTCGATCGCGTCAACCTGCGCGAGCAGGCGCGCTCGGGCGGCTTCGTCGAGCCGGTCCCAGAACGCGAGAACGTGCGGCTGGCCGGCGTCGGAGAGGAGTCGCTGGGCTTCGGGAAGGGTCATGAGAGCTCGAACGTCGCGGAGACGGGATAGTGGTCGGAGGGGAAGCGGCCGTTGGGGCGCAGCGTGCGGTCGATCTCGGACGCGACGGGGCGGACGCCCTTCCCCGCGAAGAGGACGTAGTCGATGCGGTTGTCGTTCGTCCATCCCTCCCAGGCATGGTAGGTGCGCGCGTCGGGCTCGCCGGGATGGACCTCGCGCCACGCGTCGCGAAGCGGTAGCGGCGCCGCGGGGAGGGCGGCCAGATACGGGACCGGCTCGCCGACGAGGTGCAGGATCGGCCACGAACGCTCGTAGGCGTTGAAGTCGCCCGTGAGGAAAACGGTCTCGCCGAGCCTGGCGCGCTCCGCGAGGAGACGGTCGGCGACCGCGGCCTGCAGCAGCATCGTGTGCTCGAAGATGTGGTCGAAGTGCGTATTGGCGAAGAGGACGGTGCGGCCCGTGCGCGCGCCGCCGGCGAGCTCGTGGAAGCGCGCCCACGTCATCGCACGCGTGCACTGCGAGTCCCACGACCTCGAGTCCGGCACGTCCGGCGTCTCGGAGAGCCACAGCGTGCCCTGCGCGTCCGGGTCGGGCTCCCAGCGGTCGCGGCGGTAGAGGATCGGCGCGCCCTCGCCCAGGTCGGGCTTCGCCTCGCGCGAGCGGCCCAGCATGCCGTAGGCGGGGGCGAGGCCGCGCGCGAGGTCGCCGGCCTGGTCGCAGTCCGGCTCCTCGGGGCGCCACTGCACCTCCTGCGCGCCGATGAAGTCGTAGCCGCCGGCGGCCATGAGCGCGATGCAGTCGTCGCGCCGCTCCTTCCAGGCGTCGGGCGTGCCGCGCTCGCACGTTCCCGTGCGGAGGTTGAAGGTGAGGATGCGGAGATCGGAGGCGGGTGGCGTTTGCATGCAGGGAAATCTACCCGATTTTTCCGTTCTCCGCAAGTTCGCGGGCGTTGAAAGCCGAGTCGCGTTCTGCTATCATCGCGGCTCGTCCGCAACACCGAATCCCTCCCCATGGAAAACCACGCCCTCATCGTCGCCCTCGACGTTCCCTCCTCTCGCGAGGCCGCGGAGGCCGTCGCCCGCATCGGCGACGCCGTCTCGTTCTACAAGGTCGGCCTCGAGCTCTTTCTCGCCGACGGTCCCGAGACGCTCCGGCTTCTCCGCGGCGAGGGCAAGCGCGTCTTCCTCGACCTGAAGCTTCACGACATCCCGCGCACCGTCGAGCGCGCCGTCGGCTCGTGCCTGCGCTGGGGGCCCGACCTGCTGACGGTCCACGCGCAGGGCTCCTCCGCGATGGTGGAGGCCGCCGCGCGCGCCGTGCGCGAGGCCGGCGCCGCGACGCGGATCCTCGCCGTCACGGTCCTCACGAGCCTCGACCGGTCCGACCTGGACCTCCTCGGCGTCGCGCGCCCCGTGGAGGAGCAGGTCCTCGCGCTCGGGCGCCTGGCCGTCGGCGCGGGCGCGCACGGTCTCGTCTGCTCGCCGCGGGAGGCCGGCGCGCTCCGCAAGGCCCTCGGTCCGGACGCGCTCCTCGTCACGCCCGGGGTCCGCCCCGCGGGCGGGGCGCTCGGCGATCAGAAGCGCGTCGCCACGCCCGCCGACGCGATTCGAGCCGGCGCGACGCACCTCGTCGTCGGACGTCCGGTCCTCGGCGCGCCCGATCCGCGCGCCGCGGCCCTCGCGATCCGCGAGGAGATGGCCGCCGCCGCGGGCGCGTAGCGCCGCCTGCCGAGCCTCCCGAAAACGGCCGGACCCGCCGCGGCTGCGGCGGGTCCGGAGATGGTGGGCAATACTGGACTCGGACCAGTGACCCCCGCCGTGTGAAGGCGATGCTCTAACCAACTGAGCTAATTGCCCGGGGTGCGTGGAAGCGGGGCGGATTAAAGCAGAACGCCGTCCGGAAGTCAATCCCAAAAACGGCGGTTCCCGCCGCGCGGCGCAACTGCGGCCCATCGGTCCGCCGGTCCGGAAAACCGCGATTTTCCGATTGACCCGCCAGGGGGATTCTGCTATCCTCCCCGCCGTTCGCACCGCTACAAGCCCTTTTTCGCGGAGGGGTGACAGAGTGGCCGATCGTGCAGCACTGGAAATGCTGTTTACCGCAAGGTAACGGGGGTTCGAATCCCTCCCCCTCCGCCATGTCGTCCGGGACCGGCCGCCGAAGATTCGGCGGCCGGTCCCGCGTTTTCGAGCGCTTGCCGCGCGAACCGGATTCTGGTAGTCTTCCCGATGCCTCCGAAACCCGGATGCGAAGCCTCGTGAAACGCTCCGCGAAGACCGCGCTCAAGCTCGCCGTGACGGCGCTGCTGCTGTTCCTGCTCTACCGCAAGGTGGACGGGCGGGCGTTCGGCCGGCTCTTCGCGGAGCTGGACTGGCGCTGGCCGCCGCTCTTCTTCGCGATCGCGTTCCTCAACATGTGGCTCTCGTCGGTCCGCTGGCGGCTCTTCCTGCGCGCGGACGGCGTGGACGTCCCCGTGCGCAAGCTCTTCGCGAGCCACTGGATCGCCTCGTTCTGCAACTTCTTCCTGCCGTCGAACGTCGGCGGCGACCTCTACCGCATCGCCGACATCGGCGCGAAGAGCGGCAGCGCGGTGCGCGGGACGGCGTCGGTCTTCATGGACCGGCTCTCCGGCTTCCTCGCGATGTCGCTGCTCGGGTTCGTCTTCCCGCTCGCGGGCCTGCGGTTCGTCCCGCGCGAGCACTGGCCGTGGCTGCTCGTCCCCGTCGCCTTCTTCCTCGCCTTCGCCGGGATCTTCGCGCTCGTCGTCTTCGGGCAGGGGCTCCTGCGCGCGACGCTCCGCCTCCTGCCCGGCCGCGCGGGGGCGAGGGCGGGCGAGGTGGCGGACCGCTTCCTCGCGTCCGTCTCCGCCTATTCGCGGAGGCCGTCCGTTCCGCTGCGCGCCTTCGCGATCTCGCTGCTGTTCCAGCTGCTCGTCTTCGCCGCGATCTGGGCGACGGGCCGCGCGCTGCGCATCCCGGTGCCGTTCGCGTGGTACTGCGTGTTCGCGCCGCTCGTGTGCATCCTCGAGTCGCTGCCCGTCTCGATCAACGGCATGGGCCTGCGCGAGGCGGCCTACGCGGTCTTCTTCGGCATCGCGTTCCCGCTCGTCGGCTTCGCGGCGCCGGAGGGCGTCGCCCCGGACGACTGGGCGAAGACCTGCGCCGGCGCGATGGCGCTGTGCTACATGGCCCTCACGCTCGTCTACGCGCTCGGCGGAGGGTTGCTGCTGCTGCGCCGGACGTTCGTTCCGCGCCCCTAGCGGCGCGGCGCGCGGCCGCTATGCCGGAAGGGCGAGTAGGAGGACGGCCGCGAGGGAGAGGGCCGAGTAGACGGTCGTGAGCGCGACCGCGGAGCCGGCGAGGCGCGCGTCGCCGCCCATCGCCTCGGCCATCACGTAGGACGCCACCGCGCTCGGGCACGCCAGGTAGCACAGCACGATGAAGCGGTGAAGGGGCGGCAGGCCGAGCGCGGCGCAGACCGCGACGCCCAGGAGCGGGCAGACGACGAGCTTGAGGAGGGCGGCCTTGTGCGCATCGGCGATCGAGGCGCGGAGCCGGTCGGGAGTGAGCGTCGCGCCGAGCGCGACGAGCGAGCCCGGCGTCGCCATCGTCCCGAAGAGGCGGATCGTCTTGAGGAGCGGGTTCGGCGAGGCGGCCCAGTCCGCCGGGGAGACGCCGAGCCGCAGCCGCAGCGCCAGCAGCGCGAGGCCGGAGAGGCACGCGAGGATGAGCGGGTTGCGGAGGATGCCGAGGAGGACGCGGCCGAGGCGGCGCAGGGGCGGCGCGGATTCGTCGGGGCGCGTGAGCACGACGACCGCCATCCCGTTGTAGAGCAGCAGGCACGGGGCGAGCGTGAGCATCGCGAGGGCCATTCCCTCGGCGTAGAAGTCGCGCCCGGCGAAGGCGAGCGCCATCACGGGGAGGCCGACGTAGGCGTTGTTGCTGCGGAAGACGCTCTGGCAGAAGGAGGGCCGCGAGGCTCGCGAGACGCCCATCGGGACGGCGAGGATCCACGCGACGACGGCGATGCCGACCGTGCCGAGCGCGAGCGCGAGCGACGCGCGGCCGGAGCCGGCGGTCGGGTCGGAGCGCGAGATCGAGTCGACGAGCAGGCACGGCAGCGCGCCGTAGAAGACGAGCTTGTTGAGCCCCGCCGCGAACGCCTCCGAGAGGAACCCGGTATGGCGAAGCCACGCGCCGAGCGCGAGCATCGCGAAGACGGGGAAGAGGATGCCGAGGACGGAGAGGAGCATCGCCTACTTGTGGCGGGCGCCGCGGAAGCCGCCGCGGCGCGGGCCGCCGCGGCCGCCATGGCGGGGTCCGCCGAAGCGGCCGCCGCCTCCGCCGCCGTGGCGC
>CACWKU010000205.1 GCA_902761575.1 uncultured bacterium | reverse complement strand
GACACGCTCCCCTTCGGCGCGCTGTGGAACCAGCCGACCGACTTCTCCGGCGGCTCCGGCATGGGCTTCTCGCGCTGGGCGGCGGCGAAGCCCTGGCCGCGCCTCGCGAGCGGCATCGAAATCCCCTTCGCGAACTTCCGCGAGAAGGCCCAGACGCCGGACACGGTCCGCGCCTTCGGCCGCGGCATCGCCGCCGCCCTCGCAGAATTTCTCGCCTCGCCCGCAAAGTAGACCCAGACCATCCGGACCATCCGACCATGGACACTTCCCTCGACTCCCTACCCCTCGTCTGCGAAACGAAGGATGCCGTCCCCGGCCACGAGCCGAGCCTCCTGCCGCCCGGGCGGAAATGGACGCTCGCCTGGAACGACGAGTTCGACGGCGACCGCCTCGACGAGACGAAGTGGCGCTTCCGCACGAACTTCTGGGGCCGCCGCGCGCACTGGTTCGCGACGCCGGAGGACGGCGCCGTCGAGGTCCGCGACTCGCTCTGCCGGCTCAAGCTCGTGAAGAAGCCCGACGGACAGTTCGTCACGCCTCAGCTGCAGACCGACGGGCTCGTCTGGGACATCCCGCGCCTCGAGAATCCGAAGGGCTTCTGGCCGCTCCCGAAGCGCGAGCCGCCGACGTTCCTGCACCGCTACGGCTACTACGAATGCCGCTGCCGCACGCAGCAGATGCCGGGCTGGTGGACGGCCTTCTGGATGCAGGCGCCGATGCAGGGCTGCTCGCTCGACCCGCGCCGTGCGGGCATCGAGCACGACATCGTGGAGTCGTTCGAACCGGGGACGCTCATCCCGCACTACTTCCACGCGAACGGCTACGGCGACGACTACGCCCCCTTCCACACGCCGCGCGCGGCGGAGATGAGCGACACGCTCTCGTTCGACAAGGCCGCCTTCCACCGCTTCGGGATGCTCTGGGAGCCCGACGGCTACACGATCTTCGTCGACGGCCGCCAGCACGGCGAGAAGGTCGGCGGCGGCCCCGGCGAGGCCGTCTCGCAGACCGAGGAGTTCGTCCTGATCTCCGCCGAGGCGAAGTGGTATCGCGACCGCCACATGACCGGCGAGGGCGTCCCCGAGCTCGAGGACGCCTGGCGCGCCGGCGACGCCTTCCTCGTCGACTACGTCCGCGTCTTCGATCCCGCCTAGGTCTCCTAGCCCATCCCGACCATCCCGACCATCCCGACTATCCAGACCATCCAGACCATCCCGACCATCCCGACCATGCCCTCCCCGCTCTCCCCCGCCTACTACGACCGCTGGAACGCCGACGAGCAGACGCGCATCGACGCGGACGTCGAAAAATACCGCAAGGCCGACGCCGCCGTCGCGCTCGGCGCCCCCGCCGGCGCCGAGGTGACGGTCGAGCAGACCTCGCACGCGTTCCGCTTCGGCGCGCACACGTTCAACTTCGACCAGCTCGGCTCGCACGAGCGCAACGAGCGCTACAAGGCGCTGTGGAGCGGCTCCTTCGCCGAGGGCGCGCTCTTCAACTCCGGCACCATCGCGTTCTACTGGCGCCCGTTCGAGCCCGTCGAGGGCAAGATGCGCTTCGACCCCGCGCCCGAGGACTCGGAGGACTGGTGGAACGCCTGCCCCGACCCGAAGGAGCAGCGCTTCTGGCGCCGACCGCCGAGCGAGCCCGTCGTCCGCTTCCTGGAGGGGAAGGGCGCCTGGCGCCACGGCCACCCGCTCGTCTGGTCCAACCACGAATGGCACTATCCGGACTGGCTCATGGCGAAGCTCCCCAAGGAGATCATGGCCGAGATGCTCACGGACGACCGTTCCGGCGTCTCGATCATGAAGCAGCCGATGGAGACGGTCCTCAAGCGGCTTCCCGCGGACTTCCCCGCCCAGGTCGAGTCCGCGCACCGCCGCCGCATCGAGGCCATCGCCGCGCGCTACGCCGACCGCGTGGACAGCTGGGACGTCTGCAACGAGAGCGCGAACGACTGGACCGCCGGCCGGCTCGTCCCCGGCGCCCCGCTCTCCCGCAGCTACCGCTTCTCGTGGCTTCCCGGCGACTACTGCCACTGGGCCTTCCGCGAGTGCATGCGCCTCTTCCCCGCGAAGAGCGTCCTCTCGATCAACGACTACCAGCTCGACGCCGACTACGCCGCGCAGACGCGCGACCAGCTCGCGCGCGGCGACAGGATCGACCTGCAGGGCATGCAGATGCACCTGTTCGACCCGAAGCGGTGCGAGGAGATCGCGCAGGGCTCCGAGCTCCGCTCGCCGGCGCAGGTCCGCTCGCAGATCGCCGCCGCCCACGCGCGCCCCGGGCTGCCGATCCACCTCTCCGAGATCACGATCTCCGCGCCCGGCGGCGACGAGCGCGGCGAGATCATCCAGGCCGAGATCGCCCGCAACCTCTACCGGCTCTGGTTCTCGATCCCCGACATGGCCGCCATCACCTGGTGGAACGTCGTCGACGACTGCGGCGCGCCCGGCGAGCCCTCCGTCTCGGGCCTCTTCCGCCGCGACATGACGCCGAAGAAGGCCTTCTTCGCGCTCGACCGCCTGATCAACGACGAGTGGCGCACGCGCCTCACGGCGAAGGCCGACGCCACCGGCGCCGTCTCCTTCCGCGGCTTCCGCGGCTCCTACCGCCTCTCCTGGCGCGACGCCTCCGGCGCGTCCCGCGAAGCGACGACATCCATCTAGACCATCCCGACCATCCCGACCATCCCGACCATCTAGACCATCCCGACCATCTAGACCATCCCGACCATCTAGACCATCTAGACCATGGACCCTCTTTCCCTGAACGGCTCCTGGGCCTTCCGCTTCGAGGAGGGAGCCCTCCTCTCCGACGCCGCCCGCCCCGACTTCGAGCCCGCCTGCACGATCGCCGTGCCCACGTGCTTCGACGCGCTGCCGGACTGGTACCTCCGGCGCGGCGTCGGCCTCTACCGCCGCACGTTCCGCCTCGACCGCGACGTCCCCGCCGCGTGGCTCCGCGTGGACGGGATGGGGCTCGTCGGCTCCTTCTGGATCGACGGCCGCCCGATCGGCGAAAGCGCCCTGCCCTATTCCACGCTGCGTCTCCCGACCGGCCCGCTCGAGGCCGGCGAGCACACGATCGCCGCCGCGCTCGGCAACCGGCTTGACGAGCCGCGGCTCACGCTCGCGAAGCCCTACTACGACTTCTACCTCCACGGCGGATTCTACCACGGCGTCTCGCTCGTCTTCGACGACCGGTCCCTCCGAGTCCGCACGCGCGACATCCGCGACGGCACCGTCGCGATCGAGGCCGTGAACTTCCCGAAGCCCGATTTCGGCGCGACGCTTCTCTTCGACGGCCGCAACGCCGTTTCCGCGGCCTTCCGCGACGGCCGCGCAACCGTCCGCGTCCCGGAATTCCGCCTCTGGTCCCCCGCCACCCCGCACCTCCACGAGGTCGAGCTTTTCGAGCAAGACGCTCGTCGCTCGTCACCCGACACTCGTCACTCGTCACCCGTCACTCGTCACTCGTCACTCGTCACTCGTCACTGCGGCAGCGGAGCTGCCGCCACCCGTTTCGGCATCCGCGCCATCGAGGCCCGCGCCGGCCGCATCCTCCTCAACGGCGAGCCGGTCTTCCTCAAGGGAGCGAACCGCCACGAGGCGCACCCGACCTTCGGCGCGGCGACGCCCGAGGCGGTGATGCTCGCCGACATCCAGAACCTCAAGGCGCTCGGCGCGAACTTCGTCCGCGGCGCGCACTACCCGCAGGCGGAGCGCTTCCTGGACCTCTGCGACGAGAACGGCATCCTCGTCTGGGAGGAGACGCTCGGCTGGGGCAACGGCACGCCGTGGAACGACCCCGCGAAGAAGGAGTTCGCGAGCCCCGACTTCCTCGCGGACAACCTCGAGCAGGCGCGGCTGATGGTCGAAAAGTCGTTCAACCACCCGTCCGTGGTCCTCTTCGGCTTCCTCAACGAGTTCGCGAGCGACACGCCCGCGGGCAAGGACATCGCCGACCGGATCGTCGCGCAGATCCGGAGCTACGACTCCGGACGACTCGTCACCTTCGCGTGCAACCACAACGACAGCGACATCGCCAACGAGGGTACGGACGTCGTCTCCTTCAACACCTACCCGGGCTGGATCGGCTCGCAGCCCGGCACGCCGGAGCATCTGAAGGAACGGATGGAGAAGGACCTCGCGGGCATCGTCGCGTACTTCCGCTCGAAGTGGCCGGGCAAGCCCATCCTCGTCTCCGAAATGGGCGCATGCGGGGAATACGGCCGCCACGACGCGGCCGCGGCGCAGTGGACCGAGGAGTTCGAGGCCGAGTACCTCGCGGACGCCGCGCGCGCCGTCGCCGCGCGTCCGGAGATCTGCGGCCTCACGGTCTGGCAGCTCACGGACTGCCGCAGCTTCCACCGCGCGGGCGGCGACGTCCGCTGCAAACCCTTCGCGGAGAACCTAGCCGGGATCTACGACGGCTACCGCCGCCCGAAGCTCCCCGTCGTCGCCGCCGTGAAGGCCGCCTTCTCCGCCCGCCCCGGATATCCAGCCCGACGAACCCCGGACGGTTCGGGTCCGGCAGGATCCGGCCGGGGCGCTTGACCCGGGAGATTGCGCTCGGGTAAACTCTACGCCGATGAAAACGACCGATCTCGCCTTCGATCTCGTCGTCGCCGGCGGCGGCC
>CACWKU010000204.1 GCA_902761575.1 uncultured bacterium | reverse complement strand
CGACGCGCGCCTCGCGGCCGTCGCCGCGGCGCTGCTCGTCGGCATCGCCGGCGAGCGCGCGGAGCGCGTCTCGAGGCGCCCCGGCTCGTTCGCGGTCGCCTTCCTCGACGCGCTCGACGAGATCGACGCGGCCGCGTTCGAGGCGGAAGGCAGGGTGCTCGCATGAGCGTCCTCGCGCCGGAGCAGTACGCGGTCTACCTGATCACGGACAACCCCTCGCGCTACGCGGGCGACTTCGTCGAGAACGTCGAGCGCGCGGTGGCGGGCGGCGTCACGATCGTGCAGTACCGCGACAAGGAGTCCGACGGCCGCCGCCTCTACGAGCGCTGCCTGCGCCTCAAGGCGATGCTCGACGCGCGCGGCGTGCCGCTCGTCGTGAACAACCTCCCGGGCCTCGCGCTCGCGGTCGGCGCCGCGGCGGTGCACGTCGGGCAGGACGACCTCCCGCCCGAGGCCGTGCGCCGCGCCGTCGGGCGCGCGCTCGACATCGGCTGGTCGGTCCGCAACGCGGCCGAGGCCGCGGCGGTGGACGCCTCGCTTGTCGACGCCGTCGGCATCGGGCCGGTCTACGACGCGCGCGGCACGAAGGCGGACGCCGCGGACGCGCTCGGCCTCGAGGGCCTTCGCGCCGCGGTGCTCGCGCTGCCGCCGGGCGTCGCGTCCGTCGCGATCGGCGGCGTCACGCCCGAGCGGGCCGCCGGCATCTACGCGCAGGGCGTGGACGGCGTCTCGGTGGTCTCGGCCTTCTCCAGGTCCCCCGATCCCGGCGCCGTCGCCGCGGCCTTCGCCGCGGCCCGTCCGGCGCGAGGCTGAGGATCGCCGTCCGGATATGGAACGCCCTTCCTCCGCCCCCTGCGATGAGCCGCTCGGCGCGCTGCTGCGCCGGGCGGAGGAGGCTCCGATGGCTCTCTCGCGCGCGGATCTGGCGCGGCTGCTCTCGCTGGAGGATCCCGAGGCGCGCGCCGCGCTTCACGCGGCGGCGCTCGCGGTGAAGCGGCGCGTCACGGGCCCGGTCGTCTCGCTGCGAGGCCTCGTCGAGATCGGCAACGCCTGCGCGAAGGACTGCTACTACTGCGGGCTGCGCCGGAGCAACGGCGCCGTGCGCCGCTACCGCATTCCCGAGGAGGACGTCGTGCGGATGGCGCGCTGGGCGTTCGACCGGCGGTTCGGATCGGTCGTTCTGCAGAGCGGCGAGATCGAGTCGGACGAGAACGCGGAGCGGATCGTCCGGATCCTCCGCGCGATCCGGGCGTTCGGCGGGGAGGATTTCGCGGTCGTGCTGAGCCTCGGCGAGCAGCGCGAGGAGGTCTACCGCGCGTGGCGCGAGGCCGGCGCCGCCCGCTATCTGCTGCGCATCGAGACCTCGAACCCGGCGCTCTATCGTACGCTCCATCCGGCGGACCACTCGTGGGAGCGGCGGCGCGACTGCCTCCGCGCGCTGCGGCGGCTCGGCTACCAGGTCGGGAGCGGCGTGATGGTCGGCCTGCCCGGCCAGACCGCCGACGATCTCGCGGGCGACATCGGATTCTTCGCCGAGGAGGACATCGACATGATCGGCATGGGTCCGTTCCTGCCCCACGGCCAGACGCCGCTCGGTTCGGTCGCGGTCGACCGCGCGCGCCAGCTGCGGCTCGGCCTCGACATGGTCGCCGCGACGCGCCTGCAGCTGCACGACCGCAACATCGCCGCGACGACCGTCCTGCAGGTCCTCGCGCCCGACGGCCGCGAGCAGGCGCTGCTCGCCGGCGCCAACGTGATGATGCCGAACGTCACCGACAACGTCTTTCGCCGCGACTACCGGCTCTACGAGGACAAGCCGTGCCTCGAGGACACCTCGGACCGGTGCCTCGGCTGCATCGAGCGCCGCGTCGCCTCGATCGGCGAGCGCATCGCGTGGGGCTCGCCCGGAACCCCGCCGCACTACCTGAGACGAACGGCCGGATCGTAGCCCGGCGGTAGCGGCGGCGGATCAGTAGCCGCCCGAGAGCAGGCTGCGGAGCCGCTGCATGAAGGCCTGCTGGTCGGCGGCGGACGGGCGGTAGCCCTTGTTGTCCGGGAAGGCGAGCGCCAGACGGCCGTAGTTGTCGATCCCCCATTCGCCCTTCACGCCGTCCGAGCACGTGACCGAGCCCGACGCCGCGAAGCCCGGGCGCTGGATGCGCGCGAGGTCGACCGTGAGGGTCGAGGCGCCGGGGGCCCCTTCAGGCTCGCTCCGCTCGCCAGCTCCCCCGGCGGGGGAGCCGGGATCCGCCGCGTCCGCCGGCTCCTCGCCGGGGAGCGGCTCCTCGCCGGGGAGCGGCGGGGCGGCGCCGTAGGCGTCGCCGTCGGCCGCGTCGTCCCAGCGATCGGGGGATTCCTCCCCCGAGCCTCCGGCGACGGGGGCGGCGAGATCGCGGGGCGGGGGATCCTTCTTCGTCTTCTCGACGAGGTCGACCTTGAGGTCGAGCAGGAGGAAGCGGGTGTCGAGGTAGGAGAGGCGGAGGCCGCACTCGTCGGCGAGGCGGGTCTGGATGTCGGAGAGCGTGGCGCCCTCCGCGGCCCAGGCGCGGACGAGGGCCTCCTGCTGGGGCGTGATCTGCATGGCGTTACATCAGCGCGTACTTGGCGATGAAGAGCGCCGTTAGGACGTACATCACGGGCGAGATCCTCTTCGCGCGGCCGGTGCAGAGGTTCACGAACGTGTAGGAGATGACGCCGAACATGATGCCGTCGCTGATGGAGTAGAAGAACGGCATCGCGACGATGCAGAGGAACGACGGGAGGCCCTCGCCGACGTCGTTGAAGTCGATGCCCATGATGGAGCCCATCATCAGGAATCCGACGACGACGAGCGCGGGCGTCGTGGCGAAGCCGGGGATCGCGAGGAAGATCGGCGCGAGGAAGATCGAGAGGACGAACATCACGGCGGCGGTGGCCGCGGTGAGGCCCGTCTTGCCGCCGGCCGCGACGCCCGCGGAGGACTCGACGAAGGTCGTGGTGGTGGAGGTGCCGAAGACGGCGCCCACGGCGGTGGCGACCGAGTCGGCGTAGAGCGCGCCGCTGATGCGCGGCAGGCGCCCCTGCTTGTCGAGGAATCCGCCCTTCAGGGAGACGCCGATGAGCGTGCCGAGCGTGTCGAAGAGGTCCACGAAGAAGAACGCGAACATCACGACGAAGAAGTTGAGCGAGAGCGCCAGGTTCCAGCCCGCGGTCACGGCGCCGTCCTTGGCCGTGTGCGTCCAGGCCGAGGGCTCGAACACCGCGCCGAAGGTCTGGCCGAACTCGTGGAAGGTCGAGCCGAGCGCGTGCCAGTAGCCCCTCTCGAAGTGCGGGATCGTGGAGAAGAAGCTCGCCGCCGGGTCCGGGACGTAGAGGCCGACGAGCTCGGCGACTACGCCGAGAAACCATGTCGCGAGGATGCCGAGCAGGATCGCCGCCTTGAGCCGGAGCGCGTGGAGCACCGTGGTGACGACGATGCCGACCAGGGCGAGGATCGCCACGATGCCGGCGGTGTGGAACGGCACGCTGCGGAACGGGACGAGCTTGATGTAGGTCGCCTGGTCGGGGATGAGGATGCCGGCGGACTTGAGCGCGATGAGCGTGATGAAGAGGCCGATGCCTGCGGCGACCGCCTTCTTGAGCGAGAGCGGGATCGCGTTGAAGATGGCCTCGCGGACGGGCGTCACGGAGAGGGCGAGGAAGACGAGTCCCTCGACGAAGACCGCCAGGAGCGCGAACGGCCAGCTGTAGCCCATGTCGCCGCAGACGGTGAAGGCGAAGTAGGCGTTGAGGCCCATGCCGGCGGCGAGGACGAACGGGTAGTTCGCGAAGGCGGCCATGAGCATCGTGCCGACGAACGCCGCGAGCGCGGTGGCGACGAGTACGCCGCCCTTGGGCATTCCGGCGCAGGAGAGGAAGAACGGGTTCACGGCGAGGATGTACGCCATCGTCATGAACGTGGTGAGGCCGGCGACGACCTCGGTGCGGACCGTGGTCTTGTTCTCGCGCAGGCGGAAGAGTCTTTCGAGCATGGGGGGATCCTTGGTTGGACGGTTAGGTGGTTAGGTGGTTAGGTGGTTAGGTGGTTGGGCGGTTGGCTATTTGCCGTCGTAGGAGAGGAGCGTGACGACGGGGCGGCCGGCGAGGGTCGTGTTGCGCGCGTCGAAGCCCTTGAGCTCGACGACGAAGAGGATCTTGGCGACGGTTCCGCCGAGCCGCTCGACGAGCGAGCAGGCGGCCGCCATGGTGCCGCCCGTGGCGAGCAGGTCGTCCACGAGAACGACGCGCTCGCCGGGCTTCACGGCGTCCTCGTGCATCTCGATCGTGGCGGTGCCGTATTCCAGCGCGTAGGACTGGGAGACGGTCTTGCGGGGGAGCTTGCCCATCTTGCGGACGGGGACGAACGGCTTGTGGAAGCGCTCCGCGAGCGGGGCCCCGAAGATGAAGCCGCGGCTCTCGATGCCGGCCACGAGGTCGAAGTCGAGGCCGGCGACCGCGTCCGCGAGGTCCGCGCAGCACAGGCCGAAGCCGGCGCCCGAGTCGAGGATGCCCGTGATGTCCCGGAAGAGGATTCCCGGGGCGGGGAAGTCCGGGATCTCGTAGATGTAGTCGCGAAGGGATTTCATCGTCGCGCGATGCGGGGGGTGTCGATAGAGGCGGAGTATAGCAGACGCCCCCGCTCCGGGCAACCGCGCCTAGTCCGCGGAATGGGTGAGGGCGTCGCGGGCGGCGGGGAGGCGCTCGGCGGCGCGGCGCGCGCGGCGGCCGCCGCGCGCGAGGTCGGCGAGGATGTCCGCGAACTCCTCG
>CACWKU010000203.1 GCA_902761575.1 uncultured bacterium | reverse complement strand
GGGCGGCGGACTCCGGATCGGCGAGCGCGTCGGCGAGGGCGGCGGCCTCGTCCGCCGCGGAGGCGCCGGGCGCGGCGAGGATCGACTCGATGTCGGACTTGGCGGGCGCGGCCGGGACGGCGAGGCGGTTGCGGGCGCGGATCACCTCGTCGGCCTGCGCGGCCCAGGCGGTGCCGGGCGACTCGGTGAGGAAGAGGTCGAGGATCTGCTTGCCCTTCGCGCGGGATTCCTCCGTACCCTGCAGGACGAGGCAGCGGGCCTGCCCGATCGTGGCGAGCGGCGCGAGGTAGGAGTTGGTGTTCGCGGCGGCGAATTCGGCGAAGTGCGCGGCGGCCTCCTCGACGCGGCCGAGCGCCTCCTCGCACTGCGCGCGGGCGACGGCGGCGAGCGGCCCGGCGAGCGGGTGGTCCGGCGAGTCGGCGAGGATGCCCCGGTACGCCTCGAGCGCCAGGTCGAAGTTGCGGCGGCCGTAGTAGTAGGAGCCGAGCTGGAGGCGGGCGAGCGGGACGACGGACGCCGGCGCCTTGGCGACGAGCGCCTCGAGCGCCTCGGGGTCGGCCGCCTGGCGAAGCTCGGCCATGGCGCTGGCCTGCCGGCGGTCGCGCCACGCGTTGAACTGCTTGAAGCCGACGACGGCGGCGAGGACCACGAGGAGGACGATCGTGACGAGGTTTCCGTGCTCGTTCCACCACTCCTTGAGGTTCTCGAGCTCTTCGGGGGTGTCGCCCTGCGCGTGGGCGAGGTTCTTCATGTCGGTTGCCATGGCGGTTCGTCGTGGATGCGTTTGGTGACGGGTAGGCGCGGCCGGGCTTCCGCCGGCCGCTTGCGTAGGCGGCGGATTATCCCACAAACGACGGGGCTTGGCAAGCGGCGTTTCCCGCTTGGAACGCGCGCGGGGTTGTGGTATGATTCCCCGCGCCGGGTCCGCAAGGCCCCGGCGCCACGCCATGGCATTCGTCAACGTCCTGCTCCTCTTCGGGATCCTCGCGGTCTCCATCCCGATCATCATCCAGCTCCTGACCCGGCGCCACACGCGCAAGATCATGTGGGGCGCGATGGTGTTCCTCCAGGCCGCGATGAACAAGCGCAAGCGCAAGGTCCTGCTGGAGGACATCCTGCTGCTGGCGTGCCGCTGCCTCCTCCCCGCGCTCGCCGCCCTCGCGCTCGCCCGCCCGTTCGTCACGCCCGGCTCGCGCGTGCCGTGGGTGATCGTCCTGCCGATGATGCTCCTCGCGATCACGCTCTTCGGCATCTCGTTCGCGATGTGGCGCTACCCGAAGTGGCGCCGCCTCTCGATGGCGCTCTCGATCGTCCTCGCCGCGCTCTCCGCGGCGGCGGTGCTGCTCGAGCGCAGGCTCAACCTCTCCCGCTTCGGCGGCGGCGCCAACAAGGACGTGGCGCTCATCGTCGACGGCTCCTCGTCGATGTCGATGACGGGCTCCGACGGCAAGTCCAACTTCGAGAACGCGATCGAGGAGGCCGGCAAGTACATCGAGGGCGCCTCGCGCGGGACCGCCTTCTCGCTCATCCTCGGCGGGCCCGTCCCGGAGATCCTCACCCCGGTGCCCGTCTCGGACCGCCGCGTCCTGCTCGACACCCTCAAGCGCATGCGCCCCTCGCAGGGCACGATGCGCGCGCCGCCCGCCCTCGCCGCGGCGGCCGTCACGCTCGCCACGGGCAACAACACCGTGAAGCAGGTCATCGTCGCGGGCGACGGCCAGACCGTCGGCTGGGACCTCACGAGCGAGGGGCGCTGGGAGTCGATCAAGGCGCTCTTCGGCCAGCTGCGGACGCCCCCGCCCGTCGTGTGGCGCACGCTCCCGCTGCCCGCCTCAATCCGCAACCTCGCCGTCTCCTCGGTCACGCTCTCGCGCGAGGTCGTCGGCGCCGACCGCGAGGTCAAGGTGCGCGTCACGGTCTCCAACCCCGGCACCGAGGCCGTGACGCCGGGCGGCGTCTCGCTCTCGATCGGCCCGAAGGTCCTCAAGGCGAAGGACGCCCGCCAGCTCGAGCCGGGCGACTCGCAGACGTTCGAGTTCCCGCACACGTTCGAGAAGCCCGGCGCCGCGGTGCTCACCGCGACCGTCGAGGCGGGCGACGACCTGCCAGAGGACGACACGTTCCGCCTCGTCGTCCCGGTCCTGGACAAGCTGCGCGTCCTCGTCGTGGACGGCGACGGCTCCGGCTCGCCCCTCTCCCGCGGCTCGACCTACCTCTCGCTCGCGCTCCGCCCCGAGCTCGCGGGCAAGGGGATCACCGGCGCCGCCGCGGCCGACTCCTCCGCCGCGAAGGCCGGGTACCTGCTGGAGACCGTCGTCGAGGACGTCGCGCGCGCGGCCGCGCGAACCGACTTCTCCGCGTTCGCGGCCGTCGCGCTCTGCAACGTCCCGCGCCTCTCGGACGCGACGCTCGCCTCGCTCGCGAACTACGTGCGCGACGGCGGCGGGCTGCTGCTGCTCCCCGGCGCGCGCACCAAGCCCGCCCCGCTCAACGCCTGGGCCGTCGACGGCGAGCCCGTCCTCCCGATGGAGCTCGCGCAGTGGACCTCGCGCGACCCCGCTGCGGAGTCGCCGCCCAAGATCGACACCGCCTCCTTCTCGCACGACGCCCTCCGCGCCCTCCGCGCCGGCACCGACCTCGGCGAGGTCGCGCCGCTGCAGCGCTGGTCGCTCAAGCCCGGCTTCGGCGGAACCGCCTTCCAGGCCGCGGCGCTCACGGACGGCTCGCCGCTGCTCGCGATCAAGACGTTCGGGCGCGGGACCGTCGCGCTCTGCGGCCTCCCGCCGGATCCGGTCGCCTCCGACCTCCCGACGCGGCGCGCGTTCGTTCCGTTCGTGCACGAGCTCGTGTACTACCTCTCTCGCCCGATGGCGGCCGACCTCAACGTCCAGCCCTCCGACGGCGCGACGCTGCTCCTCGCCCCGCGTCTCTCCTCCGGCGCCGCGGACGGGCAGCAGACCGGCGGCCTCACCGCGCGCTACTACTCGCAGCGCGGGTTCAAGGGCGACTTCGTGACGCGCATCGACCCGGGCATCGATTTCAACTGGGGCAACAACGCGCCCCACCCGAAGGTCCCCGCCGACAACTTCTCCGCCATCTGGACCGGCTCCGTCGTCGCGCCCGCCGACGGGATCTACACGTTCCAGCTCGGCTGCGACGACCGCGGCTCGCTGCGGATCGACGGCAAGCAGGTCGCCGTCGTCTCCCAGTGGAACGTGCCCCAGAGCTCGCCGCCGATCCGGCTTCGCGCCGGCCGCCCCGTGCCGATCGAGGTGCGGATGGAGGAGGACGCGCAGGGCGCCACCGCGTCGCTGCGCTGGCAGCCGCCCGGGAAGCGGCAGATGGAGAAGATCCCCGCCTCCGCCCTCCGGCCCGGCTCGCTCGAGGTCGTCCAGGTGAAGGACCCGCGCGGCGAGACGTTCCTCGCGGAGCTCTCGCAGGACGACTCCGGCACCTCGCTCAAGATCTCGCGCTCGCTCTTCCCGGGGCTCTACGAGTGCAAGCCCTCCGAGGACGGGAGCTTCCCGGCCGTGCTCGCGCCGTGCATCGCGGCGGACGGCACGCTCAAGTTCAGCGTCCGCGCGGGCACGGAGGAGAGCACGATGCTCGCGATCTCGCAGGAGCAGGCCGACCGGCTCCGCCGGTTCGTCTCGCTCTCGCTCGCGACGAAGATCGAGGACGTGCAGTCGATCCTGCGCGGCTCGGCCTTCGGCAAGGAGATCTGGCGGCTCTTCGCGATTGCGGTGCTCTTCTTCCTCGTCGCGGAGATCGCGCTCTCGCGGTGGATCTCGATCCAGCGCCGCGAGGGCCAGGAGACCGACGTCGACTTCACCAACGAGGGCGAGATGGGCAAGGCCTCCTTCAAGGACGCCCTCAAGAAGCTCAAGGGCCGGTAGCCGCGCGGATCCGCCCGCCCATGGCGGGACGATCCCTCCGGGCGAACCCGCCGCCCCGGGTCGAGCACCACGACCGCGGCCGAGAGATCAGACGAGGGAGCGGCGGCCGCCGCCGGCGACGAGAAGTCCCGCGCCGACGAGCGCGATGCAGGCGGCGAGCCACGGGGCGAAGCGCTCCTCGCGGCGGACGCGGCGCTCGACCTCGACCGCCGTCTTCTCCAGCTCGTCGATCTTCGCGAGGGCGTCCTGCAGGGCGCCCTCGGTGCGGACGTTGAAGTAGAGCCCGCCCGTCTCGGTCGCGATGCGACGCAGCGCCCGTTCGTCGATCTCGCCGTAGCCGCGCGTGCGGACGCGCCGTCCGCGCGGGTCGATCGCCGGGAAGGGCACGGGGCCCGTCGTCCCGACGCCGATGGCGTAGACCTTGATCCCCCGCCGCTTCGCGAGCGCCGTCGCCTCGGCCGGCGTCGCGATGCCGTAGTTGTTCACGCCGTCGGAGAGCAGGATCGCGATCCGCGTCGCGACGTTCGTCGCCGCCGCCAGGCGCGCGCACGCCATCGCGAGGCCATCGCCGATCGCCGTCTCCGCCTCGCCCTCCTCGATCGGCTCGCCGTCCGAGCCCGGCACGCGCGTCTCGGCGAGCACCGCGAGCAGCGCGTCGTGGTCCGCCGTGAGCGGGCAGCGCGTCGTCGCGAACCCGCCGAACGCGACGAGCCCGACGAGGTCGTCCGGCCGCGCGGCGACGAAGTCGCGGAACGTCTCCTTCACGACGTCGAGGCGGGTCCTGTCGGGCTCCTTCTCGGTCGAGAAGTCGAGCGCCATCATCGAGCCGGAGACGTCGATCGCCATCTCGATCGCGATCGCGTCCTTCGATTCCGACACGAGCGCGAACTCGGCGCGCGGCCGCGCGAGCGCGACGATCCCCGCGGCGAGCCCCGCGAGCACCAGGATCGGCGGCAGCGCCGCGAGCCGCTGCCGCCAGGTCGGCC
>CACWKU010000202.1 GCA_902761575.1 uncultured bacterium | reverse complement strand
TCACGTCGAGTATCGCGTCGCAGTTGTCGCAGTGAACGTCCATCGCGGGAGGGGATTCTAGCGAAAGTTTTTGCGGCCAAATAGCGCGAAAGGGGGCAATATCTTCGGAAACGCCGCTTCAATACAATATAAAAATTATTTTCAATAAATATCACTTTTTGCTTGAGGAGGGTCTAGACCCTGTGCTATTCTACGCCTCGTCAGCGCGACACAAGGGGCGCACGCTGATGCGAAACCACCCCCGCCCCGAGAAACGGAGTCACAACATGAGCAACGAAGTTGCCGTCGACAAGATCAAGGTCGGCCTTGCGATCAAGGTCCGAACGAAGGTCCAGCTCGAGAAGCTCGCCGCGAAGAACGGCAGCACCTGGAACGACGAGGCGGTCGCCGCACTCGAACGCGCCACGAAGAACGTGGAGCTGTCCTCGGAAGATTACGCGCGCATCGCGTCGATCGTCCGCAAGAACGAAGAGAAGCGCGCCAAGAAGCGCGAGAGGGGGGCGTGAACGATGATCATCCCCCTCGACCTCTGGATGCGCGTCAAGCGCGTGGCACGCGAGAAGAAGATGTCCTTCAAGAAGGCGCTTTCTTTTTTGCTCGAGAAGGGTCTAGACCCTTCCTCCACGAAGTAGCGACGTCTCTCTTTTTTTCTTCGGAAAGGGTCTAGACCCTACCACCAACAACAAACCAGAACGCAAAGGAACCAAAACCATGAAAGCAACCAACGCGAACCAGAACATCGAAACAACCAGCACGCGCAAGATCGCGGAAGCCGTCCGCACGTTCGGCGCGAATCTCAAGGGCGCGGTCGAATCCCTCGCCGCGGCCGCGCGCGTCTACGCCGACGCCGTGTCGAAATACGGAGACGAGGCGTGCGACGCATTCCAGAAGGCATATCCAGGGATCACGCAGACGACGTGGGACAAGATGCGCCGCGTCGCCAACGGCGGCCTCGTCCCGGAGGCGATGCTCATCTCCGACGTCGCCGCATCACGCATCGAACGCCTCCCGCTCAAGGAACAGCAGAAGATGCTCGGCGGGAAGAAAACGCTCCGCGTCGTCACGCAAAGTGGGAATGTCCAGGACAAGGCGCTCTCGAATCTGACTCCGATCGAATATGACGCCGTGTTCTCGCGGTCCGGGAAAATCCGTACCGTGGACGAGCAGCGCAAGTTCTACGCGGATGCAGCCGCACGTCGTCGCGTCACGCCGAACTACACCGTAGAAGGGAACGTTCTCCTGGTCTTCCGGGCGACGAAGTTCACGAAGGCCGAGCTGGTCGAGATCATCGGGAAGATGAAGTAATGAAACGCAAAGACGAAACTCGCGAGGAATACCGCGCCAGAATACGCGCCTACGGCGCCGCCTACTACGCCGCGCACCGCGAGAAGAAGCACGCCTACAACGTCGCGCACCGTGAGGAGAAGCGCGCATACGACGCCGCATACCGCGCCGCGCACCGCGAAGAGAATCGCGCTCGCTGCGCTGCTTATCGCGCGACTCATCGCGAGGAGGCGCGCGCCTACTACGTCGCGCACCGCGAGAAGAAGCGCGCATACAACGCCGCATACCGCGCTGCGCACCGCGAGGAGAGGCGCACGTACAGCGCCGCCTACAACGTCGCGCATCTCGAGGAGCGGCGCGCTCACGGCGTCGCCTATCACGCCGCGCGCAGATCGCCTCGCAAACAGCTTCTCTGCCTCGGCATCATCGCCTAGATCGTTCACACGATGAACGCAACTTCCTTCAACCTCCCTCCCGTCGACGGCTACGGTTGCCGTGTCGCGCTTGCGTTCCGCGATGCGTCTTCGGATCGCGTGCCGGCGGCGGGATGGATTCTTCAGCCCCTAGCCGGAACTGCTCTTGATGTCGCATCTCCAAGTCACAAACTTGGGCGCATTCTGGAGGGGGCTCCTTCTTCGGTCTCGGCATCCGCGCGTTCGCTCTCGCGAAGGACGGGCGCCGAGAGCCGTCCACTAGCCGCGCCGTTCGCGATGGCGCGGATCCCGACCGCGGGGAGCAGCCAAACAACAGCGGGGCCGGACGGAGAGACGTCCTCGGCGCAAGTAGCCGCCGAGCGGACGCCGGAGCGCGCGAGCGCGTCGGCGCGAGCGAATGCAGACTGGCGCGCGCCGACGGACGCGCGCCGTGCCGCAGGCGAAACCGGCCGCGCCGGCCGGCGAACGGGACAAGCGGCGCGACGCGAAGCACCTCCAGTCCGCGGATTCAGCGAAGCTCGCCTTGGATCGCCCGCGGATCGTAGCCACCGGGGGGGGGGGGGGGGGGGGGGGGTATCCCTGCACGAACCGGACGGGAGGCCCTCTCACGCCTCTGTAGCGCGTGCCACGGCCGGCGCGCGGCGTCCGTTTCCCGCGACCGGCCGGATGCACGAGGGGCCGCGCTAGCACCACGGCTCGCCTAGGGACGGAACCCGGAACGGAGTGCAGGCGGGAGGCGGCTCGGAGAGACGAGCGAACTACTTCTGGCGGCGGGAGCCGCCGATGGACCGAACGAACAACCACAACCACAACCACAACCACAGGGAAACACGATGAACAACGAAGACCAGAACCAGGCGACGCCGGCCTTTTCGGCGGACGAGATGGCCGCGGTGCGCGGCTCGCTCGACACGCTGCTCAAGGACGCGCGCAGCGACCTCTCGATCGGCAACGACTACCTCGCGAAGGCGCGCGCGACGGCGACGACGGCGAGCGTCCTGCTCCGCTCGGTCGGCGTCCGCAAGTCGCCGGACGAGGTGCTCGCGTCGATCGCGGAACGCGAGGGGATCTTCACCTCGGAGGCGTACGCGAAGGCGGCCGTCGCCGAGCTCCTGCCCGAAGCCGCGAAGGAAGGGGAGGCCGAGAATGCGTAGCGGCGCGCGCGCCTTCGCCCTGCGCCTCTGGCGCGAGGGGTTCGTGCCGGTCGCGACGAGCCGCTTCGGCGTGTGCTGCATCGCGGGCACGGTCGAGATGCTCGTCCTCGGGTGGCTCCAGAACCGGGGGTTCCTGTGAGCGAAGGCCGCGACGCTCGCGGCCGGATCGTCCCGGACTCGCTCGACGGCTACGACCTGGCGTGCGCGGAGGCCGAGAGGGCCTACGTGCGCGCGGTCGCGGCGCGGGCCGCCGCGGCGGTCGTGCTCGCGGACTACGTCGCGGCCGAGGTCGAGTTCTCGCACGGCTTCCGGACGGAGTACCTCCGGCTGCGCGAGGAGGAGGCGAAGGCGCTCGCGAACGCGAGGGCGAAGGAACGGACGCGGGAGCGCAGGCGGCAGGAGATGCGCGCGGCGGCCCGCAGGAACGAGGAAGACGAAGGACAGGAGGCAGAGTAGATGCCGATCGTGACGAAAGCGGAGAAGCCGGCGGGGAGGGCGCGGATCTGGCGCCTGCCGCCGCCGAGCTGCGAGGTGAAGACGGCGGGGCTCAAGGAGGTCGCCGACTGGCTCGGGATGGACTACCAGCGCGTGCGCGCGGCGGCGATCCGGATCCAGACGGACGGCGACCGCTACACGTCCCCGGAGGCGGAGGCGCTCCGGGCGGAGTTTCCGGAGCTGTGCGAGCGGGTGCCGATCCCGCCGGAGGTCGCGCCGTGAAGCGCGAGGTGCCGAGCGTGGCGCCGGAGAGCGTCGAGGCGAAGCGCCTGCTGCTCGCGCTGCCGACGTGGACGGACGAGGAGCTCTGCTTCTTCTTCGGCCTCACGGACTGCCAGCTCGACAAATGGGCTCGGCGCGAGCACCTGGAGTGCTACGCGCGAAAGGTCGGCGAGCGCCGCATCTGGCACGCGAAGCCGATCCTCGCGCTCTTCGAGGTGGTGCCGGACTCGGCCCTGCCGAGGAGGATGCGGACGTGAAGCGGACCCTTTCGGAGGTGCGCGTGACGCTCGCGCCGGCCGTCGCGCGGAGGCTCCGCGCGGAGGCTGCGCAGCGCGGGACGAGCGTGTCTGCGCTCGTGCGCTCGGCCGTCTGCGCGACGCTCGGCGTGGAGCATCCGCCCCTGGCGCGGACCGGCGTCCGGATCTACGCGACGGACGCGCAGAAGCGCGAGCGCGACGCTCGCGCGGCTCGGGACCGCTACCGTTCGGAGGCGGCGCGCCGCTCCGGTCTCACGGTTGCGGAGTGGCTCGAGGGCAAGGAGGCACGGCACGCGGAGCAGTTCGCCGGCGTGCGGAAGCAGGCGGGGACGGAGCCCCGCCATCAGGACTCGAGGAAGGCGCCGGCGGAGCCGCCGGCGGCGCCGGTCGAGGGCGTGCGGCTCGTTCGCGCGTTCTCGCGCTCGCGGTGCTGCTCGTGCTGCGCGGAGGCGGGAGTCTCGCGCTGCACGGCGTTCGGCTGGGAGATCGGCCTCGGGCTTGAGACGGTCTGCGCGGCGTGGAGGGCGGCACAATGAGCCTCGCAAGCGCCCTCGCCGAACTGAATCTCACGCGCCTCCGCCTGGCGGCGCGCAAGGCGCTCGACGCGGACGAATGCTACCGCGCCGTCGCGCATCTGCAAGGCACGGAGCGGCGCGCCGCGGCGCTCGCGGCCGTGCGGGACTCGAAGCGCGAGCTGCGGTCGCTCCTGGACGAGCTCGACCGCTCGGAGGCGAGGAGGGCGGCGAAATGCTCGTAGCGCTCTGCATCCTCTGCGCGCTTCTCGCGCTCGGCCTCGTCGCCGCGCTCCTTGCGCTGGACTACGCGCGCGCCGACCTCAAGGAGACGCGCGAGCTCTACGGGGACGTGCGGCACGTCTGCGACGCGCTCCGGCTCGGCCTCCCGATGGATCCGGCCGACCTCGCGCTCGCGCGATACCTTCTCGGCGACGAGGGCCTCGCGGCCATTCGCCGCCGCTAGCGAAACACAACCACACAACCACGGAGAAACGATGAACGAACCAGAGTTCGACCTTCCGGCGCCGCTGCCGGAGAACTTCGCCGCGCACCTGCTGGAGGTGCCGGAGAACGAGTACCACGCCGCCGCGCGCCGCGGCGAGTTCCTCTCGAGCCACGCGCTCGCGCGCTTCCGGCGCTCGCCGGCGGCGTTCCACCGCTGGCGGATCGGGACCGCGCGCGACGAGGACTCGCCGGCGCTCGCGTTCGGCCGCGCCGCGCACGCGCTCGTCCTCGAGGGGATCGAGGCGTTCGAGGACCGCTACACGACGGACGAGGCGCGGCCGGTCAACCCGAAGACGGGCAAGCCGTTCGGGAGCGCGACGAAGGAGTACCAGAACTTCCTCGCGTCGGTCGCGCCGCGCGAGGTCGTCGAGGCGCGCGACTTCGACGCGATGCTCGCGATGAAGCGCGCGGTCGAAGGCAACGACGAGGCGCGCCGGCGCGTGCGCGGCGGCGTCGCCGAGCGCGTGGCGCGCGAGCACTACGCCGGTTTCGAGTGCCAGGTCCGCGCGGACTACATCACGCGCGACTTCGGCGTCTGCGACCTCAAGACGTGCCGCGACATGGACCGCTTCGAGTGGGACGCGCGCGACTTCGGCTACATCCACCAGCTCGCGTTCTACCGCGCGGTGCTGCGCGTGGCGCTCGCCGGGAACGGCGGGCGCGACATTCCCTGCTCGATCGTCGCGGTCGAGAAGGCGGAGCCGTTCCGCTGCGGCGTCTGGCGCGTCGCGCCATGGGCGCTCGACATCGCGGAGAAGGAGAACGAGGCGGCGATGGAGCGGCTCGCCGTGTGCATCGGCACCGACACCTGGCCCGAGCCGCCCGAGTACGCCGGACTTCGGACCCTCGACTTCCCCGGCTCGCGCGAGTAGCGCGGGGCGGGGCGACACACAACCACGAAACACGGAGAAACACACACGATGGACACCACCATCAGGAAACGAGGCGGCGCGAAGGATCCCGCGCGGCTCATCGTCTACGGCACCGAGGGCATCGGCAAGACGACGCTCGCGGCGTCCGCGCCGGATCCGCTGTTCGTCCCGACGGAGGACGGGCTCGCGAGCGTGCCGGACGCCGACTCGTTCGACATCTGCCGCTCGTTCGGCGACGTGATGGACTGCCTCCGCGCGGTCTACAACGACCCGCAGGGCCACCGCACGCTCGCGATCGACTCGCTCGACTGGCTCGAGCAGCTGATCTGGGCCGACACGGTCGAGGAGGGCAAGCGCACGAAGCCGACGATCGATGACATCGAGGACTTCGGCTACGCGAAGGGCTACATCAAAGCCCTCTCACGCTGGAAGAAGTTCACGAGCGCGCTCGACCTCGTCCGCGAGAAGCACCGGATGACGATCGTCTGCATCGCGCACGCGAAGATCGCGAACGTCCGCAACCCCGCGGGCGACGACTACAACGCGTTCACGCCGCGCCTGCACGAGAAGGCGATGGGCCACGTGGCCGAGTGGGCCGACGCCGTGCTCTTCGCCTCCCGCGCGATGCGGACGGACAAGGACACGAAGAAGGCGAGCGGGCTCGGCTTCGAGCCCGGCGGCGACCGGCTGCTCACCTGCACGGGCTCGCCCGCGGTGACGGCGAAGAACCGCTACGGGATGCCGGAGACGCTCCCGCTCTCCTGGGCGGCGCTCGCGCCGTACCTGCCGGGCTTCGCGACGCTGCCGCAGCCCGAGGCGGCCCCCAACGCTTCCGCGACCGGCACGGACGCCGGCGCGGCGAACCAGAACCAGAACAACAACTAGAACAAGGAAAAGAAAAATGGCTTCCTTCATCGGAATGAACTTCAACGAGGTCGAGGACACGGGCGCCGGCTCGTTCGCGTTCCCGGCCGGCACGCACACCGTGATGGTCGTCGGCGACAACGACCGGCAGACGAAGAGCGGCGGGCGGATGCTCGGGCTCCAGCTCGAGGCGGTCGACGGCCCCTTCAAGGGCAAGCGCACGTGGATCAACCTCGTCTACGCCTACGACAACGGCACGCCCCAGAAGGACGGCAAGACGCTGCTCGGCTTCTTCCTCCTCAAGCGCCTCGCGATCGCGTGCGGCGTCGACACGAGCCGCGGCCTGGACGTGGCGCAGCTCTACAACAAGCCCGTGGCGGTCCAGCTCGCGGTGTCGAAGGACCTCAACGACAACGACCGCAACGAGCTCAAGGGCGTGCCGGACTTCGACAAGACGCCGGGCGCGCTGCGTCTCGCCTCGAAGCCGGGCGCGCCGGTGCGCGTGGCGGCCCCGCCGCCTCCGGCCCCCGCGGCCGCCGCGACGCCCTCGGCCGGGATCCCGGCGCCGTTCTAGGAGGGCTACGCGATGGCGCG
>CACWKU010000201.1 GCA_902761575.1 uncultured bacterium | reverse complement strand
CGTCCGCGCCCGCGGGCGAGACGCCCGCGCCCCCGGCCGAGGAGGCGCCCGCGTCTCCACCCATTCAGCATTCCGCATTCAGCAGTCAGCATTCTCCCTCCGTCCTTCCCGGCTCCGCGCTCCTCGAGGAGGGCCGCGTGTCGCCCATCTCCGCCGCGGTCGCCGCGATCGCGCGCACGCCGAAGGGCGGGAAGACGATCTCGCGCAACCCCTACCGCGGCGCGATCGCCGTCGACGCGGCGTCGGGCCGCATCCTCTTCTCCGACCATCCGGACGAGCCCTGCATCCCCGCGAGCATGGTGAAGATGATGGACTTGCTGCTCGTCCAGGAGATGATCGAGCGCGGCGAGGCGCGCACGAACGACATGGTCGGCGTGTCGGCCCGCGCGTTCCAGACCGGCGGCTCGCAGGTCTACCTCGACCCGAAGGAGAGCTTCACGCTCGAGGACATGCTCTACGCGCTCATGATCCAGAGCGCGAACGACGCCGCCGTCGCCATCGCCGAGCACGTGGCGGGGTCCTGCGAGGCGATGGTCGAGCGCATGAACGCCCGCGCCGCCGAGCTCGGGATGAGGGACACGCGCTTCCGCTCCGTCCACGGCCTCCCGCCCGACGCGGGCGGGCTGCACGACGTCTCCACGCCGCGCGACATGGCGATCCTCGCGCGCGAGCTCTGCCGCCACCCCGACATCTTCCGGTACACGGGGACGGACTTCCGCGTGTTCCGCCCCGCGCCCCGGCTCTTCGAGATGCGCACGCACAACCCCGTCCTGCAGCCGGGTTCGCGCATCGCCGGCGCCGATGGCCTCAAGACCGGCTACACCAAGGCCGCGGGCTACTCGCTCGCCGTGTCCGTCCTGCGCGACGGCCGCCGCGTGATCGTCGTCACGATGGGCACCGGCGTCCCGGCCCCGAATGGCGACCTCGACTCCAACGCCTCCAAGTCCGTCCGCAACCGCACCATCTCCTCCCTCGTCGACCAGGCCTTCTCCGCCCTCGACAAGTAACCCGAACCCTCCACCGTTTTCCAACCCTTCAACCTTTCAACCCTTCAACCGTTTCAACCGTTTCAACTCTCAACTTTACCCTTCAACCCTTCCCCTCCCATGAACGTCTCCTTCGCCACCGCCGCCGACTGCGAGCAGCTGCTCGACTTCCTCCCGTCCGTGTTCCGCCGCGAGAACCCGAACCACTGCCGGTTCGAGGAGCTCTTCCCGGACATCTTCCGCCCGACCGACGAGGCGATGGGCGACCACGCCGTCGTGCGCGACGACGCCGGGAACATCGTCGCGTGCATCGGCGCCTACCCGATGACGCTCCGCGTGGCGGGGTGCGACATCCCGATCGCCGGCATCGGCCAGGTCTCGACCGCGAAGGAGTGGCTCGGCCGGGGCTGCATGTCGGCGCTCATGAAGGCGCAGATGGAGCGCCTCCGCTCGCTCGGCGTCGCGCTCGCCTGGCTCGGCGGCCGCCACGACCGCTACGCGCACTTCGGCTTCGAGACCGGCGGGCTCACCCTCGACTACGGCCTCGACGCGCATTCGATCGGCAAGATCGCCCGCGCGCGCACGGTCCGCCGCTTCTCGCACGGCCCGATGGCCGAGGAGGCCGTCACGCCCGCGCTCTTCGCCCTGCGCGAGCGTACCGCCGCCGCGTACGTCGTCGAGCCGCTCGAGCGCTACCGCATGCGCCTGCGCCGCGGCGACTGCGAGGTCTGGACCGCCACGCCCGAGGGCGCGTCGGAGCCCGACGCCTGGGCCGTGATCGCGCCCAAGTGGCACCGCATCGACGAGGCGAGCGGCTCCGTCGACGGCATCCTCGAGATCGCCGCCGAGGCGACGAAGAGGCTCGACTCGTGCCTGCAGCTCGAGCTCCCCGTCTGCGACGCGACGCGCGCGCTCGCCGAGCGCGCCCGCGCCGCGTGCGCCTGGATGAACCCGCGCAGCCTGTCGCTCAACGTCCTCGACCGCGACCGCCTGCTCGAGGCCTACGCGCCCGTGATCCGCCCCGGCACGCGCCTCCCGTCGAAGGAGCTCTCCTCCGCCGAGCTGGTGCGCGCCTGCTTCGGTCCCGAGCCCTCCTCCTTCCCTCCCCTGCCCTTCGCGATCCCGAACCTCTACCACGTCTGAGCCCGGGCTCCTCCGGCGCGTGAAAACGGTTGAACCCCGGGGGCCGTCATGGTAGACTGCCCCGCGTTCGGGCCACGGACCCGCGAACTTGCGATCTTGCGAAACATGAAAACGTTTGACGAACTGTTCGCCGAGCTGTCGGCGAAGGCGAAGGCGGGGGATCCCGGCTCGGGCACGGTGAAGGAGCTCGCGAAGGGCGTGCACTTCATCGGCAAGAAGCTCACCGAGGAGGCCGCCGAGTCCTGGATGGCCGCCGAATACGAGGGCAACGAGCGCACGGCCGAGGAGATCTCGCAGCTGCTCTACCACGCGCAGGTGATGCTCCTCGCCAAGGGCATCGCGCTCGAGGACGTCTACAGGCACCTGTAGAACGGCCGTGCCGTCGCTCCTCGCACGCCTCGCCGCCCGGCTCCGCGGCCGCTCGCCGGACGCGGAGGGGGGCGGCAAAGCGCAAGGGCGCCGCGGAGGGCCCGCCTCCGCGCGCCAGGGCCTCTGGGGCGAACGCGAGGCGGAGAGGTTCCTCCTCGGCCCGGAGCGCGGGGACGCGCCCGCGTGCCGGGTCCGCGTCCTGGGCCGCCGCGTCCGGGTCGGGCGCGACGAGATCGACCTCGTGCTCGAGGAGCGCGACGCCCGCGGAAGGGAGATCGTCTTCGTCGAGGTGAAGACGCGCTCGTCGGACCTCTTCGGCGGCGGCCTCGCGGCGATGGACCGCCGCAAGCGCCACGCGCTCTGCCGGGCCGTCGCCCGCTACATGGGGAAGATGCCGCCGACGCCCTTCCGCATCGACGTCGTGGAGGTCTTCGGCGACGCCTCCCGCGGCGCTCCGGACCGCGTCCTGCACTTCCGCAACGCCGTCCCCCTCGAGACGCGCTTCGTCCACCAGGGCCTCCGCCGGTAGCGCCCGCCGTCCCGGCGCGCGCTACACGCGGTTGTCCGGCGGGGCGTTGCCGACGTTGCGGCGCGCGGTCTCGAGGATGCGCGCGGCGAGCTCCGGGCCGATGCCGGAGACCGCCGCGACGTCCTCGGCCGCGGCCGCGGCGAGGCGCCGCACCGAGCCGAAGCGGCGCAGCAGCGCCTTCTTGCGCTCCGGGCCGACGCCCTCGATCTCGTCGAGCGCCGACTCGCGGATGCGCCTGAGGCGCAGCGTCCGGTTGTAGGTGATCGCGAAGCGGTGCGCCTCGTCGCGCAGCCGGATGAGGACCTGCAGCGCGGGGTCGTCGCGCGGCAGGACGATCTCGCCGGTGCCGTCGGGCCAGTCGACGACGAGGATCTCGTAGCGTTCGGCGAGGCCGACGGTCGGGAGCGACGAGAGCCCCAGCTCGGCGAGCTTCTCGCGCGCGGCGCGCAGCTGCGTGATGCCGCCGTCGAGCATCACGAGGTCGGGCAGTGGTTTGCCCTCGGCGAGGAGGCGCACGTAGCGGCGGCCGACGACCTCCGCGATCGACGCGGGGTCGTCGCCGCCCGTGGCGGTCCTGATCCGGAAGCGGCGGTAGCGGTTCGGCGCGGTGGCGCCGTCGACGCTCGCGACCATCGACGCGACGGCGAGCTCGCCGCCGATGTGCGAGATGTCGAAGCCCTCGATGAGGTGCGGCGGTCCGGGGAGGCGCAGGACGCGGCCCAGCGCGGCGTTGCCGGCGAGGACGGCGTCGCGCCGCGCGGCGGGGTTCGGGACGGCGCGGGCGCGGAGCCTCACCATCTCGCGGAGGGCGTCGATCGTGTCGCGCAGGCGCGCGGCCTTCTCGAAGTCCTGCGCCTCCGCGGCCTCGCGCATCTCGCCGGCGAGGTCGGCGGCGACGGCCGGGTCGCCCTTGCGGAGGAACGCGCACGCCGCCTCGAAGCGCGCGCGGTAGTCCTCCGCGGAGACGCACCCGACGCACGGCGCGGAGCAGCACGCGATGCGGTCGTCGTGGCAGTGGCGGTGCGTCTCGGCGTCCGGCGCGGCGGCGTCGCACTTGCGCAGGCCCCAGCGGCGCTCGAGGAAGTCCTTCACGGTGTGCACGACCGTCGACGAGGGGAACGGGCCGAAGTACTCGTCGCCGTCGTCGCGCACGATGCGGCACTCGGAGAGGCGCGGCAGCGTGAGGTGCGTCTCCGCGCGGAGCGCGAGGTAGCGCTTGTCGTCGCGCAGCGCGGTGTTGAAGCGCGGGCGGTAGTCCTTGATGAGGCGCCCCTCGGTGAGCAGCGCCTCCGCCTCGTTGCGGACGACCATCCACTCCAGGTCCGCGAAGCAGCGCACCATCCCGCGGCGCTTCGGGCTCTCGCGGCGCATGCGCGACTCGCTGAAGTAGCTCGTCACGCGCTTCCTCAGGTCCACCGCCTTGCCGACGTAGACGATCTCGCCGTTGCGGTCGCGGAAGAGGTAGCAGCCGGGCTTCTCCGGCAGCCTCGCGAGCTTCTCGCGCAGGACGTCGGGGACGGCGATCACGGCCGCAGCGCCTCCTCGGCGTCCGCGCGGATCTGCGCCGCGAGCGCGGCCGGCGACTCGAACGCGCGCTCGCCGCGCAGGCGCCGGCGCCAAGCGATGTCGAGCGCGCGCCCGTGCAGGTCGCCCTCGAAGCCCGGGATGAAGACCTCCAGGAGCGGCCGGTCCGGGCGCGCGTCCGGGAAGGTCGGGCGGAACCCGAAGTTCGCGACCGCGCGCCGCGCCCGGAGCGCCGGGGCGCCGCGCTCCGCGCGAACGGCGACGTCGACCGCGTAGACGCCGGTCGGCGGCAGGACGGGCGAGGCGGGCAGGACGTTCGCCGTGGGCGCGCCGAGCTTCGTCCCGACGCCGCGCCCCTCGTCCGCGCCCAGCGCGCGCTCGCGAATCGCGTAG
>CACWKU010000200.1 GCA_902761575.1 uncultured bacterium | reverse complement strand
CGCGCCCGGCGACGCCATCGCCGCGGTCGGCGCGGCGTGGGTCGCCGTGGCGCTCTTCGGCGCCGCGCCGCTGTGGGCGAGCGGCGCGTTCAAGTCGGTCACGGACGCCGTCTTCGAGAGCGTGAGCGGCTTCACGACGACGGGCGCGACCGTCCTCGCGGACGTCGAGACCGTGCCGCGCGCGGTGAACGTCTGGCGCTGCGAGACGCACTGGCTCGGCGGAATGGGCGTCATCGCGCTCGTCGTCGCGCTCGTCCCGCTCCTGGGCATCGGCGGGTTCCGGCTCCTCAGCGCCGAGTCGACCGGGCCCGAGAAGGGCCGCCTCACCGCGCGCATCGCCGACACGGCGAAGGTGCTCTGGCTGCTCTACGTCGCGCTCACGGCGCTGCAGGCCGCGCTGCTGCGGCTCTGCGGGATGGGGTGGGTCGACGCCGTCTGCCACGCCTTCTCGACGCTCGGGACGGGCGGCTTCTCGACGCGCAACGCGAGCCTCGCCGCGTTCGCGAGCCCCGCCGCCGAATGGGTCTGCACCGCGTTCATGCTCGCCGCGTCGCTGCCGTTCGCGCTCTACTACCGCCTCCTCGCGCGCCGCGGCGAAGGCGTGCGCCGCGCGACCGAGCCCAAGGTCTTCCTCGCCGTCGCGGCGGCCGCCGCGGCGCTCGTCGCGCTCGCCCTCGCCCGCGCCGGCGAACCGGCCGGCCGCGCGGTTCGGCTCGCGTCCTTCCAGGTCGCCTCGATCCTCTCGACGACGGGCTTCGCCTCGGCCGACTACGCGCTCTGGACGCCCGCCGCGCAGGCGGTCCTCCTCGCGCTGCTCCTCGTCGGCGGCTGCTCGGGCTCCACCGCGGGCGGCGTGAAGGTCGTCCGCTGGACCGTCCTCGCGCGGCAGGCCGCCGCCGAGACGCGCCGGCTGCTGCACCCGCGCGAGGTCTCCGCCGTCCGCATCGACGGGCGCCCGGTGCACGACGGCCTCGTCGCCGCCGTGGCGGGGTTCGTCCTGGCCTATTTCGCGCTCGTGGGCGCCACGGCGCTCGCGGGCGCCGCGGCGGGGCTGCCGCCGCTGGAGGCGTTCACGGCGGCGCTGAGCATGGTCGGCAACATCGGCCCGGCGCTCGGCTCGCTCGGCCCGTCCGCGAACTACGGCGCGCTGCCCGCGGCGCTCAAGTGGTGGTACTGCTTCGCGATGCTCGCCGGCCGCCTCGAGATCTACACGATGCTGATCCTCGTCGGCCGCCTGTTCGTCCGCCGCGCGCGGTAGCGGAGCGGCGCTAGCCGATACAGGCTACCAGCTCGCGCGGATGCGGTAGAACTGCACCGGCTGGTCGTCCGGGACCGGCGCCGAGAGCTCGATGCGCTCGCCGTCGCCGGTTTCGGCGGCCGCCGTCGACACGGCCGCCGCCTTGTCGCCCGAGACCGGATTCCACGCCGCGTCCTCTCGCGTCAGGACGCCGGACGAGACCAGCGTGTAGGTCACACCGGCCTTCTTCGTGCGGAAGCGCACGACGAAGCCCTCCGCCGTCATCTCGACCGCGGGCGGGTCGCCCTCGACCAGGCCCTCGCCCGGTTCGATCGCGGGCGGCGTCGTGTCGAAGACGACGACCGTGCCGGACATCGCCCCGATCGAGCCCTGCCCGGTGAACGCGAGGTAGCGGACCCTGCGGTAGGCCGTGGCGAGCGCGAAGGCGGTCTGCTCCGCGTTGGTCGCGCTGCAGAGCGTCGCGTCGTCGATTCGGAACGTGACCGTGGCGGGGTCCTTCGTGTAGTCGAAGGAGAGCGCCGCCGTGACCTCGGTGCCGTCGCCGCGCGGCTCCGCGCCCGCGAGGCGGAACCAGACGGGCACGCCGTTCGTCATCGCGCCAGCCCAGCCGTAGTAGGCGCCCGTCTCCTCGCCGGCGGGCTTCGCCGCGGTGATCGAGGCCTGGTGGTCGGGGTTGGCCGAGGCCGGGAGCGCCGCGGCGACGTGCAGGAGCGCGTTCGAGACGACCACCTCGGCCGTGCCGTTCGTCGGGCACTCGACCTCAGGATGGTACTCGAGCGATTCGTTCGCCTTGAGCGAGAATGCGAGGCGGCGCACGCCGTTCGATTCCGACACGGCGGGCGCCGAGGCGCCCTCGGTCCAGTTCCAGCGGCCGTTGGCGTCCGTGTAGCCCTCGGCCTCCAGCGAATCGATCGTGCCCGTGATGAACGTGACCGTCTGGTTGGCGGCGGCGGCGGGAAGGACGAGCGCCGCGAGCGCGGCGAGGAGGAACGGTGTCTTCATGGTCGGGATGGTCCGAATGGTCGGAATGGCCCGGATTCTAGCAGAACGGTCCTCCCGACCGCAAGACTTCCGTGAGGACCGGGCTCAGAGCGGCTCGCAGAGGGCGAGCAGCTCGTCGAGCGACGCGGTGGCGAGGCACTCGACGGTGTCCGCGGCGCCGTAGTAGATCTTCACCTCGCCGGAGTCCTCGAGGATCATGCCGCCGGGGAAGATGACGTTCCCGCGGTAGCCCGTGGTCTCGTAGTCCTCGACGGGCGGGAGGATCGGCTCGCGCGAGAGTCCGATCACCTTCGACGGGTCGTCGGGGTCGAGGAGCATCAGGCCCGCGCAGTACTCCTTGTGCCAGCCGCCCTCCCACGAGGCGAGCTCGCGCTCGACGACGCGCACGGAGTGGATCGTCGCGAGCCAGCCCTTCGGCGTGCGGATCGGTGGCGCGGCGGGGCCGATCTTGGTGGTGGCGTAGGGCACGCGCTCGGCGCCGAGGACGAGCCGCGACTCGCCCCAGAAGCGCAGGTCGGGCGACTCGGAGAGCCAGATGTCGAACGCCTCGGTCTTCCCGTAGCGCGAGTAGACCGGCATCGGGCGCTCGAGGCGGACGTAGTTGCCGCCGAGCTTCTCCGGGAAGACGACCATGTTGCGGTCGTCCGGGACGGAGAGCGACTGTACCTCGAAGCGCTCGAAGTCCTCCGTCGTCGCGACGCCGCCGCGCAGGCCGTGCCTCGTGTCCATCGCGAAGCAGAGCACGACGCGCCCCTCGACGACCGTGAGGCGCGGGTCGTAGACGCGGAGGACCTCGTCGTCGCGGACGGACCACGCCGGCTTCGGGCCGACCGTCCAGTGCACGCCGTCGCGGCTGCGCGCGATGCCGAGGTCGGTGGAGAAGCCCTTCCATCCGCCCTTTGCGCGGGCCTCGCGGAACTCCGTCTCCTTCACGCCGTGGTCGTTGCGGAAGAGCATCACATACTCGCCCTGCCACTTGCACACGCCCGCGTTGAAGACGAGCGAGGCGTCGTAGGGGACGTCCTTCGCGGAGAGGATGGGGTTGAGGGGGGAGCGGGTCATCCTGGTTAAGTGGTTGGGTGGTTGGGTGGTTAAGTGGTTAGGAGGTTGGGTGGTTGGGTGGTTGGTGCGCTAGCGGATGCGGTTCACGGGGAAGCGCTCGCCGGAGAGGGCGCGCTTGGCGTAGGCGCCCCAGAAGGGCGTGGGGGTGTAGTCCCAGTCGAGCAGCAGGCGCGGCGTGGAGGCGGTGTGCATGCACCAGCCGGTCCAGTGCAGGCGGTGCTCCTGGATGAAGCCGAGCAGGTCCGGGCAGAAGGTGTTGGGGTCCTCCTGGTCCTCGGACTTGATGAAGTCCATCTTCTTGGCGTCGCCGCCGCATTCGCCCACGAAGACCGGGTGCTTCGCGGCGATGGGCAGCACGCGCGCCCAGCCGGGGTGCCAGTTGTAGGTGTGCCACGAGTAGAGGATGCCGTCGCCGTCCGGGTCGTCCATCGCCCAGCCCTGGTCCCAGCCGGTGAGGTCGTTCGTCCAGAAGAGCCCGGAGACGACGACCGGATTGCGCGCGCCGGTGGAGCGCACGGCCGCGAGGAGCCCCTTCATGCCGATGCTCTCGAAGCCGCGGTTGGCCTTCTTCTCGGCGTCGGAGAGGAAGGCCGATTCGTCGTGCTTCTCCCCCTCGCCGACCCAGCCGCCCTCGACGAGCGTCTTCCAGTCGATGCCGTGCGGCTCGTTGAAGAGCTCGAAGAGCACGGCGGGGTGGTTCCTGAAGTGCGCGGCGGCGTCCTTCCAGAAGTCCGCGTGCTCCGCCTTCGGCGCACGGAAGCGGTGCAGGTCGAGCACGACGTAGGCGCCGCGGTTCGCGGCGAGCGCGACGATGCGGTCCACGAGCGCGCGGTACGCCGCGCCGCCGTCGTTCTGGTAGACGGTCGTGCCGAACCAGAAGTCGTCCTTCACGGGCAGGCGGATGCAGTTGGCCTTCCACTGCTCGATGGCGACAATCGTCGACTTCTCGGCCTGGCGGTCGTTCGCGACGCTCTCCGTGCCGGAGAGGCTCACGCCCTGGAGCCACACCTCGCGGCCGCGGTCGTCGAGGAGATTCGGCCCCTCGACGTGCAGCGGGCGCGGGAACCTCTTCGGGTCGGGCTTCTCCGGCGGGACGTAGCGCGCGGCCTCCTGGCGCTCGCGCGCCGCGGCCGCGGCGCGCGGCCCGGCGGGGTCGGCGGGCTCGAGCCGGATGTCGGCGAGCTCGTAGACGCCCGCCTTCGTCTGGAAGAGGCAGGGCATGAAGGCGACCGCGGCGGCGCCGGACGGGACGAGGAAGGTCATTTCGCGGTCCCGCCAGCCGTTCGTGTCGCGCTGCGTGTAGGCGGGACCGGGGTGCGCGACGCCCTGCATCTTCTTGTTGTCGGGCCCTAGGAACTCGCAGATGACGCGCGCGTCGAACCACGGCTTCTCGCCGCACACGAGGCCCGTCACCTTTTCGCGCCACGTGAGCTTGAGCGCCTCGGCCCCTTCGGGGATGTCCGCGATGCGGTACTGGTTGAGGAGCTTGCCGGGCTCGGTCTGCTCGAGGCGGACGGAGGGATCGCCGGGCAGGAGCGACCCGCTCTTCGCGAGCAGGTCCGCCGCCTTCGCGCGGCGGCGGTCGAGCGCGGCGGCGTCCTTCGCCGCGCGGTCGGCGGCGGCCTTGTCCGCGGCCGCGCGCAGCGGGGCGGCGTCGATCGGTTCGAGGAAGA
>CACWKU010000199.1 GCA_902761575.1 uncultured bacterium | reverse complement strand
CGGAGCCCGCCGCCGGAGTCGTCGCGCACCGCGGAGTCGCGCCCGCCGCCGCGCCAGCCGCGGCCGCGGTCCCCGCGCCCGCCGCCGGGCTTGCTCGGGTTCCAGGAGACCGCCGACATCGGGATGCCGACCATGCGGACGAGCACGTCCGGTTCCGCGCCCTTCGAGCGCGGCTTCATCGTGAGCTGGACGAAGACGTGCTCGGGGATGCGGTTGCTCGCCGTCCATTCGTCGATCCATTCGAACGGCTCCCCCGCCTCGACCGCCTTGGTCGGGTCCTGCATGCGGCATTCGAGCCCCGCCACCTGGTCGGAGATCAGCACCGGCTCGACGTCCTCCTCGGGGTCGAAGTCCTCGGACTGCCCGACGAGCTGCCAGGCGGAGACGTAGAGGCCCTCGCCCTCCTCGCCGTCGTCCACGAAGAGGTTCACGCGGTGGGCCGCGCCGGCCCACGGGACGTCCTCGCCGACGAGCGACGACCCGATCTTCACCCACGAGATCCGGTCCTTGGCCGCATCGCCGTCGCCGCCGTCCTCGTGCTGGAAGCCGTAGGCCCAGTCGGTGTCGCCGTTGGCCGGGTAGTAGGCCGAGCGCAGCGCCATCGCGACCTGCTCCATCACCGCCTCGGCGTCGTGGCTCTCCTCCGCGAGCTCCGCCGCGTCGCGCCAGCTGCCGACGCCCGCGCGGAGGACGATTCCGACCGTCCCCATCACCATGCCGAGGATCGCCAGGGCGACGAGGGCCTCGACCATCGTGAAGCCGCGGAGCGCCGCGGCGGCGTGGCGGGGTCCGCGCCTCATCGCGCCCCCTCCCCGCCGCTTCCGGTCCCCGCGCCGGAGAACCAGACGAGCCGCTCGTAGACCTTCTCGCTTCCCTCGCCGCCGCTCCCGCGCGCGACGCGCGTCCGGACGAGGAAGAGGCCGTCCTCGTCCTCGTCCTCCAGGCATTCGCGCTCGTAGGTCCAGCCGTCCAGGAGCGAGCCGTCGGGCGCGACGGCGAGGTCCTCCTCCGGATTGTTCTTGATCACGAGCGGATGCTCCGCGTCGCCGCGCGCGAGGACGTTCGAGGCCTGCTTGACGAACGTCGACGCGTCGAACACGCCGACGCACGCGGTGATGCCCTGCATGATGCCGAGCAGGCAGACGCCGAGGATGAAGACGGCGAGCAGCACCTCGACGAGCGTCACGCCCGCCATCGCGACGCGCCCGACGCGGTCTTCCGGGACGTTCCGGAGCCGCGGCCGGCCTGATGTGCGGGGTCTCGTCGTCATGGCCGCCCGATTATGTTCCAAGAACGGGGGGAGGTCAAACGAATTCTTCCGCGCCGGACGGTCGGGAACGCCCCGTGCCGTCTCCGCGGCCGCGGTTTCCGGCGCCGACGGCGCCCGCGCCGGGCGGCATGTTCTCGCCCATGAGCTCGTCGTCGCCGACGGCGGTGCCCCAGGGCTGCGTCCAGCCCTCGTCCATGCCGAGGCGCGCGGCCTCGTCCGTGACGCGCAGGAACTCCTCCTCGGCGATCGTCCGGTCCCAGCCGGGCGTCCGCAGCGCGGCGTGCGCCGGGGTGTACTGCGACATCATCGAGATCGCGATGCCGGTGCCGCAGCTGCGGTGGAGCCAGCGCAGGTTCTCCACGGCCTCGTCCGCATGGCCCGGGAGGACGAGCAGGCGCACGATCGTCCCGCGGCGCGCGACGCCTTCGCCGTCGAGCTCGAGCGGCCCGAGGTTCTCCCAGCACCACTTCACGTAGGCGCGCGCGGCCTCCGGGTAGTCCGGCGCGCGGGAGCCCTCGCGGGCGCAGGCGGGCGAGGCGTAGCGCAGGTCGGCGAGCGCGACGTCCATGAGGTCGCGGTAGCGCGCGGCGACCGCCACGGGGACGTAGCCGCTCGTGTTGTAGACGAACGGCAGGCCGGCGCCCGCCTCGCGCGCGAGCCGTCCCGCCTCGCGGATGAACGGCAGCCACGGCTCGGGCGTCACGAGGTTCCAGTTGTGGCAGCCCTGCGCGGCCAGCTCTCGGAGGATCCCCGCGAGGCGCTCCACGGAGATCTCGTCCCCGGCGCCGCCTGCGGTCCACGGGTGGTTCTGGCAGTAGAGGCAGCCGAGCGGACAGTGCGAGAAGAAGACCGCGCCCGAGCCGCGCGTCCCGGAGACGGGCGGCTCCTCGCCGAAGTGCGCGCCCCAGCGGAACACCTTCGGCGCCGCGCCCGCGCGGCAGACGCCGCGCCCGCCCGCGAGGCGGTCGACGCCGCACGCGCGCGGGCACAGCCGGCAGGCGGAGAGCTCTTCCTTCGCGATGGTCTGCATCTCGTCCATGGACGTCGGATGATATCGGAACGGGCCCGCGGGCGCAACCGCGGGCGAGCTCTAGTCCCCTGCGGAGGCGAGCGTCTCCGCGAGGGCGCGGAGGCGCGTCGCGACGCGGTGGCGGATCTGGTCGACGGCGTTGCGCGTCAGTCCGTAGTCCGCGGCGACGGTCGCCGGCTTCTCGCCGCCGAGCGCGACGCGGAGGAAGACCTGCTTGGTCCGTTCCTCCGTGGCGGGGTCCGCGAGGAACTGCGAGAGCGCGACCTCGCAGGCCGCGTGGCGCCATTCGCGGAGCTCGTCCTCCGTCATTTCCGCCGCCTCCGGCGCGAGCGCCGCCGCGTCCGCGAGGGCGTTCGCCTCGCGCTGGCGCCGCCGGATCGCGCCGGCCGCGTGGATCCGCAGGATGCCCGCGAGGTAGTTGCGGAAGTGCCCCTTCTCGTCCGGCGCGTGGACGTAGCCCGGCAGGCGTCTGGCGAGCGTGAGGAACGTCTCCTGCAGGAGATCCTCCGACTCGGAGGCGAGCGAGGGGAAGCGCGCCGCGAGGAAGCCTTCGAGCGCCGGGCGGTAGCGCGCGACGAGCTCGCTCCAGCGCGGCGACTGCGCATCCGCGCCGAGTTCCTTCAGGAGCGTCGTGGAGGTGGTGGGAGGAACGGGCATCGGGCGCCTCAGATCGCGGAACGGGGCAGATACCGCCGGACGAACGGATCGTGCGTGACCAGAAGGAGGTTTTCGATCCGGGACTGGGCCACCAGGATCCGGTCGAACGGATCGCGGTGGATCGGCGGCAGGAGCCGCAGCGCCCGGACGTGCTCCGCGCGGACGGGCAGCCACTTCACGCCGAACTCCTCCGTGCGTTCCATCCAGTCGTCGGGCGCGTCGAGCTTCCCGATGCCGCGCTTGATCTCGATTTCCCAGGCGGAGGCGACGCTGAGGAACAGCTCGTTGCCGGGGTCGCGGAGCGCGGCGCGCTCCTTCGCGGACAGGCGCGACGGTTCCGTCCGGCACCAGAGGTAGACGTGCGTGTCGAGGAGCAGTTTCACGAGGCGGTCCCTCCGCGCATTCCGAACGCCTCCGCGAGATCGTCGGGCCAGTCTTCGAAGTCCGGCGCGATGCGGACGAGCCCCTTCCAGTCGCCCAGTTCGCGCGGCATCGGCTTCGCGCCCTCCGCCGACAGGCCCGCGAGGAAGTCGCGGACCAGGCGGACGACGGACGTCCCGCGGGCGCGGGCGGCGGCCCGTGCCCGTTCGAGGACGCCGGAGTCGACGACGAGGGAGAGATTGGGCGCTTCGCCCGCGAACGCGTCGTAGCCGGCGGCGGGTTCCCGGACGGAAGCCGCGCCCCCCAGTCCGTCTTCGCGCGCGGCGTTGCGCAGCGCGCGCTTGATGACCTGGTTGAGGCTCAGGTCTTCGTCCTCGGCCGCGCGGCGGATCGCGGCCCAGGTCGCTTCGTCCAGATCGTGGAGGGTGATGTCGGGCATGTCGTTCTCCGTGGTTCAAAACGGTTCACAGTCTACCGCGCCCCGTGCCGGAAATCAAGTCGAAATCGCGCGGGGGAGGGTTATTCCGGGACGAGGCGGAGGCGGACGCCGACCGCGTGGCCGGGCGGGGCCCAGAGGTCGGAGCGGAAGCGGAAGGTGAGGATGTACCTGCCCGGCCGGGGCTTTCCGAGCCGGGATTCGGTCCATCCTTCGGACGGGCGGCCGCCATGGCCGACAAAGTCGATGGTCGTTTTCGTGTGCTCGTTGAACAGTTCGAAAGATCCTCCGCGTCCGCCGCGGTCCGCGCGGCCCGCGAAGTCCTTTTCCAGACACCACCGGAAATTCCCGAGCGACTCGAAATCTCCCGTGACGTGCGCTTCGCCGATGCCTCCTTCGACTCGGAAGACGACCGAGCCGTCGCCCGACGGATCGGTCCGGACGGGATTCGCCGCGCCCGTGGTCCAGACGGCGTTCGTCCATCCCAGCGCCTCGCCGATTTCCGGCGCGGGGATTTCGCGCTCCTCTGCATCGCGCGCGGCCGCCTCCGCGAGGCATTCGCGCTCCAGCGCCATCTGCCCGCCGAGCGACGTCTCGGCGGTCGAGAAGCGCAGCGCGCGGTCGCCTGCCTTCGGGTTCTCCGGGTCCGGCTCGTCGTAGGGCTCGGCGAAGTCCTCCGGAAAGACGGCGAGCACTTTCGGCAGCGATACGAACGCCCCCGGCCCGAGCCGGAAGCGCGGACTGCGCGCCGGGTCGGAATCCTCCGTCGCGTCGATCACCGCGGCGTCGCGCACCGTGACGAGCGTCTCCGGTGTGCCCGTGATCGCTGCGTCGAGACGTCCCGGCCCGACGATCTCCACGGTCTGCGGCTCCGCGAGGTCCAGCGGGCGCGCGAGCGCGACGTGCCGCCCTTCGAGCCGCACCCGAACGAGCGGACGCCCGTCGTAGACCGAATACTCCGCCACCTCGCGCCATGCCGGCTCCGCCTCCGCCTCGAGCCGCTCCGCGAGCGTCCGCGCGGCGTCAGCGGCGGCGGTTGGGGACTCGGGCGACCCTGGGGACGACGGAGACATGGCCTTGCCCCCCTCCGAGAGGGGGGTGGCGCGAAGCGCCGGGGGGAGTACTCCGTACGTCGCCCGGCCCGCGACCATGACTGCGGCGATCGCCACGGCGGCGGCAGCCAGCGCCGCCGCCGCCGGCGCGTGGCGGCGCCGCACCGCGCGCGCCTGCG
>CACWKU010000198.1 GCA_902761575.1 uncultured bacterium | reverse complement strand
TCCGCGTCCGCACGTCCGAGCCGCGCGGCCGCCGCGCCGGGGTGCGCCCCGCGGGCGCGGCGTTCGAATACGACGCGCTCGACACGGGCGTCCCGCACGCGGTCGCGTTCGTCGGCGGGATGGGCGCGCTCGCGGCGGTCGACGTCCGCGCGGAGGGCGCGCTTGTCCGCCACGCGCCGGAGTTCGCGCCGGCCGGGACGAACGTCGACTTCGCGGCGGTCACGGGGCCGCGCGAGCTCGCGATCCGCACCTACGAGCGCGGCGTCGAGGACGAGACCGCGGCCTGCGGCACGGGCTCGATCGCGGCGGCGGTCGCCGCGGTCGAGAGCGGCCGCTGCGAGCCGCCGGTCGCGGTGCACGTCGCGTTCGGCGACACGCTCGAGGTCGACTGTCCGCGCGGCGCGGACGGCCGCTGCTCCTCCGTCCTCTTCACCGGCCCGGCGCGCTACGTCTGCCGCGGCGTCCTCGACCCGGAGGACTTCCGGTGAACCGCATCCTCTTCGAGCCGTCGGAGAACCGCGGCGGCGAGGTCCGCCTCGCCGGGCCGCGCGCGCACCACGTCTGGGCCGTGCTACAGGCGCAGCCGGGCGACGCGATCCGCGCGGGCGAAGTCGGCGGCGACCGCTACGACGGGGCGCGGGTCGTCGTTTCGACGCCCTCGGAGTGCATCCTGCGGCTCGGCGAGGCGTCGCCCCCGCTGCTGCGCGCCGCGTGGGACCTGCTGCTCGCCCTGCCGCGCCCGAAGTGCCTGCGCCGGCTCTGGCCGCAGATCGCGGCGCTGGGGCCGGAGCGCGTCTACCTCACCGCCGCGGAGAAGGTCGAGAAGGACTACTGGGGCTCGACGTTCCTGCGGCCCGAGGTCTACCGGTCGCTGCTCGTCGACGGCCTCGCGCAGTCGGGCGACACGATCCTTCCGGAAGTGGAGGTCCACCGCCGCCTCAAGCCGCTCGTCGAGGACGTGCTCCCGCGCCGCTACGCCGAGGGGCGCCGGCTCGTCGCGCATCCGCCGCGCGCCGGCGCGCGGAACGCCGCGCCGGACAAGCCGCCGGCCTACGGCGCGGGCATCGTCGCGGTCGGCCCGGAGGGCGGCTGGTCGGACTATGAGCTGCGGATGTTCGAGGCGGCGGGCTTCCGCCGCGTCTCGCTCGGCCCGCGCGTTCTCCGCACCGACACCGCCGTCGTCGCGCTCCTTTCCCTGCTCACGCTTCCACCCCCACGCTAGAGGACAAGACACCATGAAAACGCACCTCCCGTCCGCCCTCCTCGCCGCGGCGCTGCTCGCGGCCCCCGCCACGGCCGCGCAATGGCGCGTCACGGCGCTCGACCCGCTGCACCTCGCGGTGCAGTGCGACCGCACGGACGACGAGCGCGCCGCGTTCGCCCTGACCGACAAGGACCGGTCCCAGACCGGCTGGAAGTTCGACAACGCCTTCTACGCCGCCGCCGACCGCGCGACGGCCGGGCGCGCGGACTTCGAGGCCGCGCTGCGCGCCGGTCCGTTCGAGGTTGCGGGGAGCAAGGTCGCCTCGCACGCGCTCTGGAAGTCCCCGAACGGCCTCCTGCGCTTCCCGGACAACAAGGGCTTCGAGAAGTCCACGCGCAACGCGAAGATCCTCTGGACGGTCTTCCTCGCACTCGAGGATCCGATGCAGCCCGGCGCGAAGGCGACGGTGACGACGCCGACCGGCGAGACGCTCGACTTTACCTACGACCCCGCCGTGCCGTCGCCGCTCTTCAAGGTGAACCAGGTCGGCTACTCGACGCTCGCCGCGAAGCGCTACGCCTACCTCGGCGGCTGGCTCGGCCCGCTCGGCCCGTGGCCCGCGCCGCCGGACGGAAAGGCGACGTTCGAGCTCGTCGACGCGAAGACGGGCCACGTCGCGCTCACGGGCCCCGTCGTGCGCCGCCGCGACGACCCCGTGCGCGAGGGGACGCCCTTCTGCGGCGAGGAGACGTGCGAGATGGACATCACCGCCGCGCCGGCGGGGCGCTACTTCCTGCGCGTGGCGGGCGTCGGGCGGAGCATGGACTTCGACGTCGGCCGCGAGGGGATCGGCGACGCCTTCGCGCTCCACATGAAGGGCCTCTACCAGCAGCGCTGCGGCATCGAGAAGTCGCCGGAGCTCACGCGCTGGCCCGACAAGGCGTGCCACCTCCAGGTGTTCCGCGGTGTGAACCCGCCCGGCCAGTGGGAGTACGGCGAGCGCTTCACGGACGCGGAGGGGAAGAAGTTCAAGACCGGGCACTTCGCCGTGAACTCCGCAATGATGGACTCCTACACCGAGACGCTCTCGCTCCCCGGCGGCTGGCACGATGCGGCCGACTACGACCGCCGCCCGATGCACCTGAGAATCGTCGGCGATCTCGCGACGATCTACCTGCTGCGCCCGGAGAACTTCGCCGACTCGCAGCTCGCCGTGCCCGAACGCGGCAACGGCATCCCGGACGTCCTTGACGAGGCGGCGTGGGGACTCCGCCATCTTATCGCCGCGCAACAGGCCGACGGCGGCGTCGGCACCTGGATCGAGGGCACGCGCCATCCCGGCGACGGCGACCACTGCATGCCGTCGGAGGACCCCGTGCGCTACTGCCTCTCGCGCGCCACGCGGCAGTCGACCGTCGAATACGCCGGCTACGCGGCGCTCCTCGCCCGCGCGCTGGAGAAGGCCGGCGGCCCGGCCGCGGCGAAGATGGCCGCCGAGTTCAGGAAGAGCGCGATCCGCGCGTGGGACTACGCCGCCACCGCCGAGCCCGCGAAGCACGTCCCGATGAAGGCGGTCGCCGGGAAGGAGATCGTCGACGTCTTCTACGACGAGAACGAGAACCCGCCCAACCCCGAGGCCGTCGCGAAGGCCGCGGTGAACCTCTACGCGCTCACCGGCGACGCGCGCTACGCGAAGGCGCTCGACGACCTCGTCGGCCCCTTCCAGGCGCGCATCAACAAGTCCGGCTACGGCCTGAGCCCGCTCGTGCTCGCGGAGTTCGGCTTCACCGACGTCCCGGGCGAGGCGTTCAGGAAGCTCGCGGACTACTGGCGCGAGCGCACGATCCGGGAGGCGGACGCGAACCTCAAGCGCCTCGAGAACGCGTATCCCTACCGCCTTCCGTGGTTCGGCGCGGACGAGGGCTGGGTCCACACGATGAGCTGGGGCAACGTGCACCCGCTGCGGCAGTCGCTGAAGTTCGTCGCCGCGCACGCGCTCACGGGCGACGCGAAGTATCTCGACGCCGCGTTTCTCGCGAACGACTTCCACTGCGGGTGCAACCCGAACGGCTCCACCTGGACCGCGGGCCTGGGGACGGTCTACCCGACCTCGTACCTCAGTCTCGCCTCGCTCGCCGACGGCATCGGCGAATACGTCGCCGGCATCACGCCCTACCGCAACACCTTCGGCATGCCCGGCAAGGCGAAGGAGTGCGTCTGGCAGAACAAGACCGACGAGATCAGGCTGTGCCCCTTCCTGCGCCGCTGGGCGGACATGGAGAACCAGACCGTCGCCGCGAGCGAGTTCACCGTCTGGGAGACGATGGGCCCCGCCGCCGCGACGACCGGCTACCTCATGGGCCCCGGCCTCTCGCCGAAGAACGACATGCGCGAGCCGGCCGCCGACGTCCGCGACCTGCCCGGCTTCTGGGCGCTGCCGTAGGGCGCTCCTGCGGGCCCGCCGCCCCGGCGGTCCCGCTACAGGCCCATCTCCTCGCGGACCTTCTGGAAGCGCTCGGCGGCCTCGCGCAGGAGCGCCTCCGTCGTCGGCCAGTCGATGCACGGGTCGGTGACGGAGACGCCGTAGTCCATCTTGCTGCGGTCGAGGCGGATCGGCTGCGTCCCCCACTCGAGGTAGCTTTCGAGCATGAAGCCCACGATGGACGTGTTGCCGTTCTCGATCTGCGCGAGGACGTCGTGCAGCACGTCGCCCTGCTTGGCCGGGTCGTAGTGCGAGTTGCCGTGGGAGCAGTCGACGATGATGTGCTGCGGCTGCCCGGCGCGCTCGAGCGCCTCCTCGGCGCGCGTGATCGAGGCGGAGCCGTAGTTCGGGCTGTCGCCCGAGCCGCGCAGCACGAGGTGGGCGTATTCGTTGCCGCAGGTGTGGAAGACCGAGAGGCGGCCGTCGTCCGCGAGGCCGAGGTAGTCGTGCGGGCGCGTCGCGGCGCGGATCGCGTCGGCCGCGCGCACGAGGCCGTCCTCGTGCGGGCCGTTCTTGAAGCCGACCGGGACGGGCAGGCCGCTCGCGATCATGCGGTGGGCGTTGGACTCGCTCGCGCGCTGGCCGATCACCATCCAGGAGAACATGTCGCCGAGGTAGGCGGGGAGCATCGGGTCGAGCGCCTCGGTGCCGGCCGGCAGCTCCATCCGGACGAGGTGGTGCAGGAACTTGCGCGAGGCCTTGAGGCCGTCCTCGACGCGGAAGTTGCCGTCGAGGTGCGGGTCGGTGAGGAAGCCGCTCCAGTCCGAGGCGCCGCGCGGCTTCTCGAAGTAGACGCGCATCACGACGAAGAGCGACTCGGAGAGCTCGTGCGCGAGGGCGGAGAGGCGCTGGGCGTAGTCGTCCGCGCCGACGACGTCGTGGATCGAGCACGGGCCGACCACCGCGAGCAGGCGCGCGTCGGAGCCGTCGAGGATCTCGCGGATCGTCTTGCGGAACCCCGCCACGAGCTTCTCCTGCTGCGGCAGCAGCGGGTCGAAGCGCTTCAGGTCGGCCGGCGAGAGGAGCGGGTCGACGGAGCGGACGAGGTTGTTGGGGTTGAACGGTGCGGCCATCTGGATGCGCCGCGCGGGGCGCGCGGCATGGGCGGCATTATACGCGCCCGGCCCGTCGCGTTCAAGCGTCCCTTGCGGCGCGCGGGCGCGGCGTGGTAGAATCCGCGTCCATGCAGGAGAACGAGGCGTTCGAGATCGTGCGGAGGAGCTTCCGCAACAGGCGGCTGCCGCACGCCTACGTCGTCGCGGGCGCGCCGCGCGGCGCGGGCGGCGCGTTCGCGCGCCGCGTCTGCTCGCTCCTGCTCGGCGAGCGCGGGCCGGACGAGGCCCCGTGCGGCGCCTGCGGCGCCTGC
>CACWKU010000197.1 GCA_902761575.1 uncultured bacterium | reverse complement strand
AACCGGGCGGCAACACCGATGCCGGCAAGGCGGAAGGAATGCCCAACGCCCACCTGGAGGGCCGGGGAACCGAGGGTTCCCTCCCCCGCCCCAGCTACAATGTCCAGGAGAGCGGCACGGTCGTCGTCACGATCTGGGTGGACAATTACGGAAAGGTCGTCAAGGCGCAGGCCGGCGCCGACGGGACCACCGTCACGGACAAGAACCTCTGGGTCGCCGCACGCAATGCCGCGATGGGCACGCGTTTCAAACAGAAAATGGATGCCCCTGCCATGCAGCAGGGCACGATCACATACGTGTTCAAACTTAAATAACATCTTATCACACAAACAACCCTTGTTGGTTTAAATCATTTTTATGGAAGACTACAAAAAAGACGTCGAAGGTCGTAGGGATTATGGCCAGGACGGTGAGCGGAGATACTCTTCGGAAGGAAGGGTGCTCCGGCCTCGAAAAAAAGTGGGAAGCAGTAACCAGGCTTCCCGCAACTATGGAGAACATCGCAATTACGAAGGCGGCAGCCGCGGCTACGGCGAGCGCAAGAACTATGGTGACGGTGAGCATCGTCCCTACGGCGAGCGCCGGAGTTTCGGTGACGGCGAGCACCGCAGCGCCTATGGCGAACGCCGGAGTTACAACGGGCCCCGCAAGGAGTACGGTGAGAGCCGCCCTTACGGAGAGCGCAAGAGCAACGGCGGCCCGCGCAAGGACTATGGTGAAGGCCGCAGTTACGGCGAGCGTCGCAACAGTTACGGCGACGGCGAGCGCCGCATCGAGGGCTACCGCGTGGGCGTCGAGGGCGAGGCGGAGCTCTTCGCGGCGGCGGGCCTGAAGGACGGCGACGTCGTGAAGAGCGTGAACGACCTGGCGATGACGCGCCGCGACCGCGCGGAGCGGATGATCGCCGCGTTCATCGAGGGCCGCGGCACGATGTTCGTCCTCGAGATCGAGCGCGACGGGCGCACGTTCAAGCAGGTCATCGACTTCGAGGAATAGGCGCGGAGCCCGTCCGTTTTGACTCCCCCGCGCGATTCTGCTAGACTCGCGCGCCATTCGCTTCTTGAAAGGAGGCATGCCATGGACAAACGCAAGATCGTCGTCACGTCGGCCCTGCCCTACGCCAACGGTGACATCCACATCGGGCACCTCGTCGAGTATCTCCAGACGGACTTCTGGGTCCGCTTCCAGAAGATGCGGGGCCACGACTGCACCTACGTCTGCGCCGACGACACGCACGGCACGCCCATCATGATCCGCGCCCGCAAGGAGGGCCGCGCGCCCGAGGACCTCATCGCGGAGATGCACGACCGCCACTCGCGCGACTTCGCCGACTTCCAGATCGCGTTCGACAACTACTACACGACGAACTCCCCCGAGAACCGCGCGTTCTGCGAGGACATCTACGCCAAGCTCGACAAGGGCGGCGCGCTCCTGCGCGAGAAGGTCGCCCAGCTCTGGTGCCCGCAGTGCGGGATGTTCCTCCCCGACCGCTTCGTGAAGGGCACCTGCCCCCACTGCGGCAAGGAGGAGCAGTACGGCGACTCGTGCGAGCACTGCTCCGCGACCTACTCGCCCGCCGACCTCAAGGACGCCCACTGCGCCACCTGCGGCTGCCGCGCGCTCGAGACGCGCGAGACGGAGCACATCCTCTTCGACCTGGCGAAGTTCAAGGAGTACCTGCGCGCGTGGCTCCCGGACCACACGCAGGCCGACGTCGCCAACAAGCTCCAGGAGTGGTTCGGCGAGGACCAGACGCTCCTGCCGTGGGACATCTCCCGCGACGCGCCCTACTTCGGCTTCGAGATCCCCGGCTACCCGGGCAAGTACTTCTACGTGTGGCTCGACGCCCCCGTCGGCTACCTCGCCTCCCTCAAGAACTGGTGCGGCCGCAACGGCACGACCTTCGAGGCGACGTGGGGCGACCCCGCCACGGAGCGCTACCACTTCATCGGCAAGGACATCGTCCGCTTCCACTGCCTCTTCTGGCCCGCGATGCTCCACGCCGCCGGCTACCAGGGGCCGAGCAAGGTGTTCGTCCACGGCTTCCTCACCGTCAACGGCGAGAAGATGAGCAAGAGCCGCGGGACGTTCGTCTCCGCGCGCACCTACCTCGACCACCTCGACCCCGCCTTCCTGCGCTACTACTACGCCTGCAAGATCAACAACACCACCGACGACATCGACCTCAACCTCGACGACTTCGCGCAGCGCGTGAACGCCGACCTCGTCGGCAAGATCACCAACCTCGCCTCGCGCGGCGCGCAGATGCTCGGCAAGAAGCTCGACGGCCGCCTCGGCGCGCTCGACGAGGAGGGCCGCGCGCTGCTCGAGGCCTCGCGCGCCCGCGCCGACTCGATCGCCGCGCTCTACGAGGCGCGCAAGTTCTCGCAGGTGCCGGTCGAGGTCTGCAAGCTCGCCGACGCCGCCAACGAGTACTTCGACCGCCACGCGCCGTGGAAGGCGATCAAGGAGGACCCCGAGGCCGTGCGCCCCGTGCTCACCACGGTGCTCAACCTCTTCCGCGTCCTCGCGATCTACCTCGCGCCGATCCTCCCGGTCTACGCGAAGAAGGCCGCCGCGCTCTTCGGCGAGGACGGCTTTACGTGGGAAAGCCTCGGCAGGACGCTCGAGGACGCGCCGATCGGAGCGTACGAGTATCTCGCCACGCGCGTCGACCCCAAGGCGGTCGAGGCGATGGTCGAGGCGAGCAAGCCGCCGGCTCCGCCGGCGGCGGAGCCCGGCAAGTATGCCGGGCCACAGCACGGACCATCCGCCAAAGCCCTTCCGGGGCAAGCTGCCCCCGCCCAACAACCAACCGTTGATCGTGCTGTGGGCGGGCATATTTGCCCGCCGGATCGCCCGCCGAAGGCGCCGATCCAGATCGGCGCCTTCGACGCGTGCGACCTGCGCGTGGGCACGGTCCTGAGCTGCACCGCGGTGCCGAAGAGCAAGAAGCTCGTGCGCTTCGAGCTGGACTGCGGCCCGCTCGGGCGCCGCACGATCTTCTCGGGCATCCGCTCGGCGTATCCGGATCCCTCGGTCCTCGACGGCAAGCAGGTCGTCTTCGTCGCGAACCTCGCCCCGCGCGAGATGAAGGGCGTGGGCGTCTCGGAGGGCATGGTCCTCACGGCGGGCGACCCCGCCACGGGCCTCGCGGTCCTCACGACCCTCGCCCCGGTCAATCCCGGCGACCCGGCCTGCTGATCTCCTGGGCGGGGCTTCGCGCGGCTTGCGGAGGCGCGCCGATCCCCCCGGGGGACGGCGCGCGGAAGATGACCAGCTTCTGCACGCCGTAGGAGAGAAGGAAGAGGATCAGGTCCACGGAGACCTTGACGAGCGTGACGTTCCGGTCCGTGTCGAGCCCTTCGGGGAGGAGCGCGACGCCGAGCTTCGTTCCGAGGTAGGCGAGCGTCCACACGGCGAGGACGAGTTCGAGGTAGCGCCGGAACGAGCGGCTCTCGAACGCGCCGCCGCCACGGGCGGCTCGGAAGACGAGGTGCCGGTTGCAGAGATAGTTGAAGACGCACGAGACGGCGCGCGCGCCGGTGATGGAGACGAGGAGGCGCGCCGGGAGGCCTTCGAGCGCGGCGCGGAGCAGGCAGAAGAGCCCGACGTCCACGCCGAAGGAAAGGATCGAGGCGAGGACGAAGAGCGGGAAGGAACGGCGGGCCGGTGCGGTCACGGAGCCGGGGCGGCGAGGATCGTCCCGAGCCCCGGGACCCGGGCGGGCGCGGAAACGCCGAATCGCGGGGCGCCGCCGGACGCCGGAACCTCGAGCTCGCGGAAGCCGACGAGGGCGTCGGCCGGTGCGGCGTCCGGAATCGCGGCGCGAAGCATCGCGAGGAAGCCGTCGTCGAGGAAGAGCAGGAGCGTGCCGTCGCTCCCTTCGAGCGATCCGCCCTCCGGAAGATCCGAGGGCTCCGCCGCGGCGAGGGCGGCGGCGATTCCGGCGAGCGATCCGGGCGGGAGATCGCGGGGGGCTCCCCCCGCGGGAACGAACTGCGCGCGCTCCGCGGGGAGCGTCGCGAGATGGCGGAGCGAGGCAGCGGTGTCCGCGAGGGAGGCGGCGTCGAATCCGTGTTCGCCGGCGCGCCGGACGAGGACGGGCGTGCTGAGGCGGCCCGCGTCGGCCCGGTCGAGCAGCGCGCCGAGGCCGGTCACGAGCGCGGGCGGCCAGTCGCGGAAGGATCCCTCCCCGTCTTCCGGCGCGGCCTCGCGGAGCGAGAGCCAGAGGTCGTCGGAGGCCGGCGCGCGGACGCCATGGAGGAGGGCGCGGACATGGTTCGTGAGGACGAGGGAGAACCCGTATTCGAGCGAGGCGTCCTTCGGGGGTGTGCCGGGCTCGGCCTCCGCGAGGCGAGCGAGGAAGAGCGGAACGGCGTCCGGCGGGCAGAGCTGGAAGTCCTGCGCGGCCGCGGCGCCCGGAGCATGGACGCCGAGCTGGAGGGCGGGCATCGCGGCGAGGGTGCGGAGGACGCCGGCGCCCTGGGCGCGAGCGCGGGCGGAGCGGACGTTGAAGACATGGAGCGCGACGGCGGCCGCGAGGAGCAGCGCGCCGAGCGCGCGGACGGCGGGAATTCGTTTCATGGCGGCCTATTCTAACGGCCCCGCTTCCCGAAAGCAAGCGCTCGGGGCGGTCAGCGCCCGCCAGGCCGGGACGCGTCGTCGAACCGCCCGGCGAGGGTTTCGCGGCGGTCCCGGGTCGTGGCGGCGAAGGGGCCGTTGTAGCGGCGGACGCCGCGAGCGGCGGATGCCGCGTCGCCCGCCGCGGCGAACGGGGCGGCGTCGGCCTCGAGCGCGTAGAGCACGAGGGCCTCGTGGAGCGTGGCGGCGGCGGCGAGGTCGGTGCGGGCCTTGTTCGCGCGCTCCGCCAGGTCGGGGTGGTGCTCGGCGAAGTCCGTCGCGGAGCAGAGGCCGTCGATCCACTCGATCGCGCCGGAGGGGTCGGCGCGCTGGCCGGGCGGGACGGCGGCGAGGGCGTCGAGCCCGCGGCGGACGGTCTCGCCGTAGCGGCGCGACATCTCGATGCGGCCGGAGACGGCGGTCGAGGCGGCGATCCAGACGGCCAGCGCGGCGGCGGCGCAGGCCGCGATGACGGGGGAGGGGCGCCAGTCGGAGCGGCGGAGGAGGTCGAGGAAGGTCTTCCCGCCGCGCGCGGCGGCGGCGCCGGCGGCGGCCGCGGCGG
>CACWKU010000196.1 GCA_902761575.1 uncultured bacterium | reverse complement strand
CGAGCAGGCGGACGCGCCGCCGCGCGGACAGCGTGAACGTGCCGCTCGCGCCCAGGACGTGGACTTCGTCGGCGCCCGCGCGGGTGCGGACGTGGCTGGCCGCCGCGGACGGCACGAGCCGCACGTCCGCGCCGAAAGGCGAGGCCGTCGCCTCCCAGGGGAAGGCCGCGTGGCCGTCCTTCGCGGCGTCGACGACGACCGTGTAGACCGCGTCGCCCTCGAGGCCCGTCAGGGAGAAGGAAACCGTTTCGTCCGCCACGGAATCGGACGTGAGGACGACGGGGGTCGCTTCGCCGATGTCGTCGCCCGCCTTCGCGAAGCGGTAGGAGACCGTCGCGCCGGACATCGAGCAGGCGAACGAGACGTCGAGACGGCGGACGTCCTCGACGACGGACCCGCCGGTGATCCGCGGCGCGTCGGGATCGATGGTCTTCACCGCGCCGGCCGCGAGGAACGACGCGTTCGCCACGGTGTCGTATTCGGCCTTGATCCAGTCGCCCGACGCCACGCCGTCGAAGATGCGCAGCTCGTCCATGTCGCCCGCGAAGGAGTCGTCGGACGCCGTGTCCTGGTAGGAGCCGAACGTCCAGGTGGCGGCCGTGCTCGCGAGGTTGCCCACGCCGGCCGTCTTCCGGTTGTCCTGCGCGCCGTTGAACCAGGTCGTAAGCGAAACGCCGCTTTCGTAGGCGAACGCGGCGTAGCCCCACTCGCCTTTCGGAAGCGTATGGTTGCCGGAGGAGAACTGGTGGCTGTCGTTGGCGGCGACCGAGATGTAGCTGCCCTGTTCCTGAAGCCACAGGAAGCCGGTTCCGTTCTTCCAGCCCGGACGGCTCGCGCCGAGGATGAACGTTCCGTTGCCGTTGGATCCGCCGTCGCCGTCGCGCTTGAACCAGCCGGAGACGGAGAACCGGCCGCTCGCGGCGAGCGCGTCCGAGGGTTTCGCGACGTTGACGCCGATCGACTTGTAGGCGGACTTGCGGATGCCGCCGCCGATGCGACCGGCGTCCGCTTCCGCCGTGACGGCGTTCGAGCCGGCCGTGACGGCCGGGCCGCCCGCAACCGCGTTCGTGAGCGCGGTGCCGCCGTGGACGACGGCGGCGTAGCGCGACCAGACGTCCTCGTCGGAGAGCGTCATGGCGTCCGAAGAACCGAAATACATGGTGAACGCCGTGCCGTCCGCCACGACCGGAACACGAACCCAGATCAGCGACTCGCCCTCCGGGTTCCACGTGTCGATCTCGTGCGGAATCAGGTTGTCGTCCGAGTCCGCGAAGCGGATGTCGGAACCGTCCGGGGCGCAGTCGGCATAGTCGAACCCGGCGGGCGAGCCGGCGGCGAGGCGCACGAGGACGGGGAAGTCCTCCAGCTCCGTCGTGCCGGCGTAGCCCGTCACGGCGAACGGGGCGAAGCGGTCGAACAAGGTCGGATCGAAGACCGTGTCGGCCGAAGCCGGCAGCGAGAAGGCGAGGAGGAGGGGAAGCAGGGACTTGCGCGTCATGGGACGTCTCCTTGTGGAACGGAGTCATGCGGAGTCCGGTTTTCCGGACCCCGCCCCGCCGTCCGGAAGAGGACGGGGAACGGGGCCAGTATACGCGAAGTCCGCGCGCGCGTCAACGCGCCCGCGCGCGCTCGCGCTCTCGCGATCTGGGCGCGCTCCCGCTAGCGGAGGATCATGAGCGTGGGCGGGATGCGGTCGTCGGAAACGACGCGCAGCGTGCCGGTGCCCCCGAAGAGATCGTCGCGGACGAACTCGCCGGAGACGCCGGATTCGGACGAGCCGTACGTCCCGCGCGGGAGGCTCTTCCATTCGGGCGTCTTCGGGTAGTCGCGCCACCAGGCCTTCTTGCACTGCGCTGCGACGCCGTCCGGAAGCTCGACCCGGCCGAACGCGCCGTCCGCGCCGTCGAACCACAGGGTGCTCTTCTTCACGGCGTCGGGTCGCGGCGCGACGAGCGTCGCGCCCGCGCAGACGCGGACCGGGAGGTTCTTCGCGAGCGCGCAGCCGTGGTCCGCCGTGCCGAGCGAGAGGACGCCGGCGTTCACGACGAGCTCGTCGAGGATGTTCGTCTGGCTGCCGCCGAGGACGAGCGCGCCGCTGTAGGACGAGACGAAGCCGCCGGGCGCGGACACGTCCGCCCAGATCTGGTTCGGATTGTCGCGGCTCGACGACTTGGCGAAGACGTAGCCGGGGTGCGTCGCGTCGCCGAGGACGAGCGAGCCGTTGTCCGTGCGGCCGGGCTGGCCGATCGCGGTGTTGCTCCCGTGCAGCACGAGGCCGCCCGACGTGATCGTGAGCGTCCTGCGCTCGCCGAGCCACTTGTCCTTCCCGCTGTTGTTCATGAACAGCGAGTTCACGGTGACGTCGCTCCCGATTTCGATCGTCTTGTCCCAGAGGTAGGCGTTCGAGAACGGGCTCGCCGCCGCGTCGAGCGCGGTATTGTTCCAGACGGGGCGCGTGAGGCGGCCGTCCGCGTCGAACGAGGCGAAGAGCGTGTCGCGCCACGAGCCGTCGTCGGTGGAGGTCGGCGCGACGATCCACGGAATGATCGGGTAGACGTCCGACGAGAGGCAGTCGCCGTCCCGGCCATGGCCGACGAGGAAGGCGTCGTGCCCTTTGACGATCGCCACGGAGTTCGTCGAGTCCTGCGTCGCCGCGACGGACCGGCGGGACGGCTCGTAGATGACGAGCGTGCCTTTGTCCTCGTGGTCGAGGTCGTCCCACTCGATCCAGTTCGTCGGGTGTCCCTCCTTGTTGCTCGTGCCGCCGTTGATCTGGGCATAGGACATGCCGGGACCCGCAACGAGCCGTTCGTAGAGACGCAGGCTCTTCGACCCCTGGCCTCCCCAGGAGGGGCCGTTCTGCGTCGCACAGGCGTGATACTGGCCGCCTCGCAGCGTCATCGTCTTTCTCGGGTTCCAGGGAACATCCGGATGCGCCGCTTCCGCTCCGAAGAAGTGCTCCCAGCCGGTACGGAACATGCCGTAGCCCGGCATCGGATCGGCCTTGATCGTCGGCGTGCCGAGCTGCGGGTGGCTCCATCCCGCCACCGCGATGGAAACATTCGTCCCTCCGCCGCCGTTCCAGAACGTGGGCGCGGCTCGAAAGAATCCGCCCAGATGGCCGTGACTCGTGTCTACGAGCGTGCCATGGAAAGAGTTCTGCGTCTCGAAGGTAATGCCGCCCATACCCTTCTTCCAGAAGAGCCCCTCTCCGGCCAGCTGCGGCGGTCCAATCGTTCCCGCCATGTTTTTGTAGTAGCCGGGGAGCCCGTCGACCGCCCAGTAGAGGCCCTCCGGGATGTGGATCGTGCAGGCGGAGTATGTAACGAACCCTTGGTGGAGAGTGTCGTTCGTCGTGCTGCTGCACGCGTCGGTCTCGACGGACGACGCGCAGTCGACCAGGATTTCGTAGCCGCCGAAGCGGAGCGTGTTCTTGCGCTCGGAGTAGGTGTTCGGCGTGACCTTCACGAACGCGGGCTCGCCGTCGGTGCGCTCGAACGTGACGGTCTTCGTCGAACCGGCGTTCCTGTGGCGCTCGAGGATGCACGTGGCGGCGGCGTCGCGGAACTGTCCGAAGAGGATGCCGCCGACCGAGAGGTCCGTCATGTGGCGCAGGTACGTTTCGCCCTCGGTGGCGTAGAACGGGATGACGGCGATGTCGTTCCGGTTGCAGGGCCACTGCGAGTCGGTGGCGGAGCCGATCTTTTCCCACGCATCCGCGACGGTCCAGACGCGGTCGCCGGTGTTCACGGTCTCCCTGTAGACGTAGACGTCGCCGCCCTCGATCGCCTCGGGCAGGACGAGGATCGCCATCGTGTCCATGAGGTTGTCGCCGTTCCAGACCTCGATGCCCGCGACGGCGGGCTCGAGCGCGGTGACCGTAAGGCCGTCCATCGAGAGGAAGCGCTCGTTCAGAACGCGGTACCGCCAGCCCGATGGGAGCGACGGCAGGACGATCGTGTCTCCCGCGTGAATGCGGATCGCCGTGGCGGCGGAGCAGTGGTCGGCCCAATCGGACACGATGACGTTGTTGCCGCCAAGCGAGAAGGCGAGCCGTTCGGTCGTCGCGTAGGTCCGGCCGAGGTACAGGGCCGAGGCCGTGGCGACGGCGACGTGCGTCGAATTCGGCTTCCCGGAGTACGAGACCTCGAACGTCCGGGTCGAGGTCTGGCCGACGAAGGTCGCGACGGTGGCGCCGTCGACGGAGATCGTGAGCGAGTAGGACGTGCCCGGCTCGACGGCGAGCGTCGAGACGGCGAGCCGCTGCGAGCCGTCCGCGGCGGGCGTCGAGCCGATTTTCGAGAGCCGCACGGGCGCGGCCTCGGTGACGGCCTCGAACGTCGCGGAGACGCCCTCGACGCCCCAGGTGTTCACGGCGCGGACGCGGTAGAAGTAGTTGGACCCCGGAATCAGCCCGGCCGTCTTCAGGACCTGCGTGAACGGCAACGAAGAGGCGGCGACGCCGGCCGAGGAAACCGCGTCGGAGAAGTCGCCGAGGAGGGAGCAGTCGAGGTAGACCGTCGCGTCCGTCGAACCCGCGCCGAACGAGGCGAGGTTCGCCGTGGCGGAGACCGAGCCGAATCCGGCGCCGGCGGGGACCAGGCCGACGGCCGCCGGCTCCGGAACGGGCGTCCGGAAGGAGACGAGCGCGGAGGTCCCCGTCTCGTCCCGGTTGTTGACGGCGGTCGCCCGCGCGTAGTAGAGCGTGTTGGTGAGGAGCGGCGCGACCGGGACGGAGAAGGAGCCGGCGGAGGTGGCGTTTTCCGCAAGCGTGCCCGAGAAGATCGGATCGGAGAGGTCCGCGCTCGCGCTCACCACGAGCGAAACCTTCGCCGAGGAGGCGCCGTCGCCGAGCGCGATCAGGTTGGCCGTCAGCGTGGCGTTGGTGTAGCCGACGGGATCGGCCGCGACCGCGACGACCGGCTCGGGGTCGCCGCCCTCCGGGACGAGGACCCGCAGGACCACCGTTCCGTCGCCGCCGCGGCCGCCCGCGGTGCTGTAGGGGGTGTTGGCGTAGCCGGAGCCGCCGCCGCCGCCGCCGCCGAGGCCGTCGGCGCCGTTCGCGGCCGTGCTGCGCAGCCTGCCGCCCTTGCTGGAGACGCCCGTGCCGCCTCCGCCGACTCCGCCGGGGCCGCCGGCTTGGTCGTAGCTCGACGCGCCGCCGCCGCCGCCGTAGACGGCCGGCAG
>CACWKU010000195.1 GCA_902761575.1 uncultured bacterium | reverse complement strand
CGTGCCGGGCGCGGCCTCGGCGCGGACGGCCTCGAGGAACGCGCGGGCCTCCGACACCGTGAGCGCGTTGAGCGAGGGGACGGTGTGGGATGCGCCGCCGGCGACGAGCCGCCACGCGAGCGCGGCGGGGCGCAGGCGCGCGCCGCCGCATTCGGGGCACGGCGTGTATTCGCGGTAGCGCGAGAGCATCACGCGGACGTGCAGCTTGTAGGCGCGGCTCTCGAGCCAGCGGAAGAACTCCGCCACGCCGGGCCACAGGCCGCTCTCCCAGTCGTCCGTCTCGCCGTCCCAGACCCACCTCCGCCACTTCGCCGGGAGCTTCTCCCACGGCGTGTCGACCGGGCAGCCGATCGCCTTCGCGCGGCGGACGAGCAGACGCTGGCCGTCGATGAAGGACTTGGTCTGGAAGGGCTTCACGCAGCCCTGCGCGATCGACTTGCGCGGCTCCGGGACAACGAGGGCCTCGGAGACGCCGATCACGCGCCCGAAGCCGCGGCAGTGCGGGCACGCGCCGACGGGCGAGTTGAACGAGAAGAGGTTCGGCGACGGCTCCTCGAACGCCTCGCCGCAGTCGGGGCACTCGAGCCGCGTGGAGTATCGGAGCGCCTCGCCCTCGGAGCGGTCCTCCGCGAGCGGCACGACGAGCGCCGCGCCGCGTCCGCGCGAGAAGGCCGTCTCGACCGCCTCGCAGAGGCGCGCGCGGCGCGCCTCCTCGACGCGGACCGCGTCGACGTCCACGCGGAACCGGCCGCCGCCGCATTCGCGCACCCGCGTGAAGCCCTGCGACGAGAGGAGCGCGAGCGCGTCCTCCCGCGGGACGGACGCCGGGATCTCGACCTCGAACGCGACGATCGCGCGGCCTCCGCCGAGGCCGCGGCGGAGGAGGTCCTCGAAGACGGAGTCCGGCGTGGCGGGGACGATCTCGCGGCCGCAGCGCGGGCAGAAGAGGCGGGCGCAGGAGGCGAAGAGCTGCTTGACGTGGTCGTGCAGCTCGGTCATCGTTCCGACCGTGGAGCGCGAGTTGCGGACGGGGTTGCCCTGGCGGATGGCGATGGCGGGCGGGATGCCGTCGACCGAGTCGACGAGCGGCGGCGGGAGGCGGTCGAGGAACTGCCGCGCGTAGGGCGAGAACGTCTCGACGTACCGCCGCTGCCCCTCGGCGTAGACCGTGTCGAACACGAGCGACGACTTCCCGGACCCCGACACCCCCGTCACGACCGTGATCTTCCCCGCGGGAATGTCCAGGTCGACGCCCCGCAGGTTGTTCTGCCTCGCCCCGCGGACGCGGATCGCGTCGCCCGAGGCCTTCCGGGATCGTGCGTTGTTCTTCATGGGGCCGATGATACCACAAACGTCGTCCCGCGTCCGCCGTCCGGCGGCTAGGCCGCAGCCGTGGCGCGGACGAGGGTGCGGCGCTCGCGGAGGATGGGCGGGATGGTCGCGAGGAAGGCGATGACGTCGGAGAGCGGGAGGGCGATCCACACGGCGAGGAGCGGGCGGATCGGCAGGACGCGCGGCAGGATCCACACGCACGGCAGCAGCACGATCACCTGCCGCAGGAGCGAGAGCACGATCGCCGTCCGCGGGCGGCCGACCGCCTGGAAGTAGGTCGTCGCGGCGACGTTGAGGCCGATGCACCAGATCATGCAGTTGCCGATCCGCAGCGCGAAGGCGCCGGCGCGCGTCACCTCCGCCACGTCCGAGAAGCAGCTCGCGAGCGGCGTCGCGAGCAGCAGCTGGCAGAGGCACGCGGTCGCGACGCAGCACGTCGTGAGCGCGACCGCCAGGTCGAGCGAGCGGCGCACGCGGGCGAGGTTCCGCGCGCCCCAGTTATAGCCGATGATCGGCGCGAAGCCCTGCTGGATGCCCATCGATGGCACGAAGAAGAGGAACGAGACGGACATGAAGATGCCGAACGCGGCGACCTGGACCGTCCCCTCCGCCTGCGACGCGCTCCAGTGCGCGAAGGCGCGGTTGAGGGAGAAGTTGATCGTCGAGCCCGCGAACTGCATGAGGAACGGCGAGAGGCCGATCGCGAGGACGCGCGGCACGAGGTCGCGGTAGACGCGGACGTGGCGCAGCCGCAGCGCCACGACCGAGCGCCCGCCGGTGTAGTGCAGCAGCGCCGCGGCGCACGCGAGCCCCATCGCGATGTTGGTCGCCCACGCGGCGCCGGCGACGCCGAGCCCGAGGCCGGGCAGCGAGACGACGCGCAGGTCCACGCGCTCGAAGATGAAGAGCGGGTCGAGGACGAGGTTCGCGACGGCGCCCACGACCATGCAGCGCATCGCGGCGACGGGCGAGCCCTCCGAGCGCATGCAGGCCGAGAGGCCGAAGGCCAGGTGCGCGAGGAAGTGGAAGAGGACGTTGATGCGCAGGTAGAGGCGCGCGGCGGCGATGGCGCCCTCTGTGACGCCGCCGCCGGCCATGGCGTGCAGGATCGGGTCGAGGCAGAGGAAGAGCGCGGGGGCGACGGTGGCGCCGAGCAGGAGCTTGAGGGCGACGCACTGGCCGAGCGCGCGCTCGGCGCGGAGGAGGTTCCTCTCGCCGAGCGAGATGGAGATGATCGTGCCGGAGCCGACGCCGATGAGGGGGCCGAAGGCGCCCATGACCATCATCACGGGGAAGGTGAGCGTGAGGCCGGCGATGGCATCGCTGCCGCAGCCGTGGCCGATGTAGACGCGGTCGATGACGTTGTAGAGCGTGTTGAGCGTCATCGTGACGAGCGCCGGCCACGCGAACTTCCACAGCAGCGGGAGGATCCTCCCGCCGCCGAGCTCGCGCAGGCGCGCATCTTCTTCGTGTCCGCTCACGGGGCGCGGATGATAGCCGTTTTCCCCTCCGACCGCAAACTTCTTTCCCCTCCGACCGCAAACCTCTGCTTTCTGCCCCGCCACATCGGCCTTTTCCATTTCGATTTCACCGTGCGTGATTTTTCTTGCTCTCGCCGCTCTGGAAGAGTAGAATCTGCATTGTTTTCACCCCATTTCCCCTGCCATGTCCCGTCCCATCCGCCACCGCACGCCGAAGCACCGCGTCGCGACCTCGCCCGCCGAAAACCTCGCGACCTCCAAGCGCCGCCTCCGCCCGTCCTCCGGACGCAAATGGAGTGAACACCCCCGCCGGATGTCTGCCGCCGAGCGCGCCGAGGAGGCGCGCATCAACGCCGCCCTGCGCTACCACGAGGCCGTCCGGCGATCCTACGAGCGCTATCCCTTCAAGGTCGCTTCGCCGGGTTACAACGACCTGTTCTGGGGCGGTATCGCGCTCTACCTTCTCGTCGCCGCGATCCCGGTCGTCGCGGTGGCTTTGTCCGCAAAGCTCGCCGCCTCGGGCTTCCGCGCGCTCCGCGTCCAGGCCTACCGCTCCCGCGCGGGCGTCGACCGCGCTTTCGCCCGCGAGTGCGCCGCGCGTCTCCGCGAGGCACGGGAGTCCTCGCCCCGCGAATACCTCCGCGTTCTCCGCTCGCTCGCTGCGGAGCGCGAACGCCGCGAGGCGGAGCGCGAACGCGAGGCACTCGCGCTCTCCGACCAGCCCGCCGCCGCGAAGCGCCGCGCCAAGGCCCGCGCGAAGCGCGACCTGGCGTGGCAGGAGTGGTTCGGAACGCTGGAGCGCGCCGTGGCGGGGTGCGGCACCCCGCCACGAGACCCCGGGATGCCGCAGTTCGCGGATCGACCGCGCCGCAAGGGCGCGCCGAGCCGTCGGCTGTGCGCCTTCTCGCTCAAGGAGGCGCCGACCGGGGACGCGGTCCGGGAGCAATACGAGAAGGCGCGCGGACGGGGCCGCGTGGAGGAGAAGATCAAGCTCGGCTCGATGCTCCTTGACGCGGAGGCGACTACGGACAGCTCTCTCATCCGCGACGAGGACGGCGAAATCGTCGGACGCAACGCGGGCCTGCGCGGATGGATCATCGACAACTGCCCGGATCTGATTCCGCACTACGCCGCGCTCACGGGCTATCGTCGGCTCGCGTGGGAGACGCGCGAGGTGGAGGATCTCTTCGACCCGATTCCGGCATCGGTGCTGCTCGGGCCGGAGCCCAAGGTGGAGGCGAAGGTGCCGCCTTTGCGACGGGCGAAAATCGAGCCGGCGCGGGAAAGCGTGGGACGATTGCTCGCCGCGCCGGAGAGCGCGACCGTGACGGGGTTCCTCCGACGATTGCGGGCCGAACGGGAAGAGCGAGAACGGGCGCGGTGGAGCGGAAGAAGGCTCGCGTAGACGGTGGGAAAAGATGAAGAAACGAGGCTTGGCAAGAGGATGATACGATGAAAATCACGCACGGTGGAATCGAAGGAGGAAGAGGGGGAATGGCGCGGAACGGAGGGGCGAGGAGGTGAGGCGGAAGGAGAGACGGGAGGAGGGGTGGGAGGATGGTGGAAGGAGGGTGGAAGGATGGGCGGTGAAATTTTTTTTGCAAAAGGTGCAACGATTGGGTCGCGAATTGCGTCTATAGGGGCGTGACGGGGATTCTCCGTCCGAACGAATGGACATCGCCAGGCAAATTCAAACCAATCCCGACGCGGGGGTCCGGCGGCTCGCGGCCGAGCTCGGCCCCGGGCTTCGCGCATTCGCCCTGCGGCTCTGCGGTTCCCGCGAGGACGCGGACGACCTCTACGTCCGCACGCTCGAGAAGGCCGTCGTCCGAATCGCGGAGCAGCGCGGCCCGGGGTTCGGCGCCTGGCTCCGCGCCATCTGCCTCAATCTCCACCGCTCCGATTTGCGCCGCCGCGGGCAGGCCGTCCCCGCGGGCGCCCTCCACGAGTCGCTCGCGGACGAGGCGCCGTCGCCCCTCGAGGAGGCGATCGCCCGCTCCGACGCCGAGACGGTGCGCGCCGCGCTCCAGCGCCTGCCGGAGCGCTACCGCGACGCGGTGCTGATGCGCTACTGGGAGGGCCTCTCCCAGGCGGAGATCGCCGTCGCGCTCGGCATCGCCGAGGGAACGTGCTAGAGCATCCTCTCCCGCGCCCGCGAACTCCTCCGCGTGGCGCTCGAACCCCTCCGCAAGGAACGAAACGAACGATGAACGCAAACGAATCCGACGTCGAGCGCCGTCTCGGCGAACTCCTCCGCGCTGCGCTCCCGCCGCCACCCGCCCCCGCGCATCCCGCGCGCGCCAGCGACGCCTTCTTCGACGCCCTCGCCGCCGAGGACGCCGCCGCCGGCGTCCCGCCGCCGCCCGACGTCACGCGGAGGCTCGTCGCCGCGTACGCCGCCGCACGCAGGGCCG
>CACWKU010000194.1 GCA_902761575.1 uncultured bacterium | reverse complement strand
CGCGCCGCCGCGGCGTCGACGGGGGCCGCCGTCGCCCGCGGCGCGGCCAGGGCCATGAGCAGCGCCGCGGCCGGAAGAAGGCGCGCGGCGCGAAGGACGGGAAGAACGGAGCAGGCGGGATGGTTCATGGTCGGACGGTGGCCGCGGGAACGGATTCCCGCCCGGGCGGCGCGGGGTTAGAAGAAGAAGACGGTGATCGCGGGGGTGGAGGATCCGACGTCCTGCACGTCGCCGTAGGCCAGGAAGGACGCGTTCGCGACGGAGTCGTGCTCGGCCTTGATCCAGTCGCCGGACGCCACGCCGTCGAAGATGCGCAGCTCGTCCATGTCGCCGATGAAGGAGTCGTTGCTCCCGGTGTTCGCGTAGGAGCCGAACGTCCAGGTGCCGCCCGAGCTCACGAGGTTGCCGGGGGACGTCCTCGTGAGATCCTGCACGCCGTTGAAATAGGTCGTGAGCGACACGCCGCTCTCGTAGACGAAGGCGTCGTAGGCCCATTCGCCGTCTGGCAACGTGTAGGAAACGGTGGTTTTCTCGTCCCACTGGTGGCTGTTGGCGGCGGCGACGTCGATGAATTTGCCCACCTCCTGCAGCCAAAGGAAGCCGACGCCGCTGTTCCAGCCCGTGCGGCTCGCGGCGAGGACGTGCGTGCCGTTGTTGTTGTTGCCGCCGTTCCCGTTGCGCTTGAACCAGCCGGAGACGGAGAACTTGCCGGTGTCCTCGAGCGTTGTGGAGGCGGCGGTGGTCCCCATGGCGACGTTGACGGCGGCAGCGTTGCCCGTCGACTTCCGGAAGCCGCCGCCGATCCGGCCGGCGTCCGCCTGCGGCTTGACGTAGGTCGTGTTGCCGATCGTGACGGCCGGGCCGCCCGCGACGGCGTTCGCGGCGGACGAGCCGCCGTGGATGACGACGGCGTAGCGCGACCAGACGCTTTCCGCGGCGGCGGCGCCGGGATCGTCCGCCCCGAAGTACATCGTGAACGTCGCGCCGCTGGCCACGGCCGGGAGGCGGACCCAGACCAGCGACTCGCCCGCCGCGTCCCACGTGTCGATCTCGTGCGGGATCAGGTTGCCGGCGGCGTCCGCGAAGCGGATGTCCGAGCCGTCCGACGCGCAGTCGGCGTAGTCGAACCCGGTCGGCGAACCGGCGGCGAGGCGGACGAGGACCGGGAAGTCCGCGAGCGTCGACGAACCGGCGTAGCCGGAGACGGTCATCTCGACCGACTTGCCGAACGGCGACGTGTCGAGGGTCGCGGCGGCGGCGGCAAGCGGGAGGGATGCGAGGAGGAGGAAGATTTTCATGTGTCGGGAGGATGAATGCTGAATGCTGAATGCGGCTAAAGCTCGGTGTTCGCCGGGACCTGGGCGTCGGAGACGCCGATGCGGACGAAGCGCGCGGGCTTGGTGGAGGGAGCCGGGATGGAGAGGGTCTTGAGTCCGTCGGCGGTCGCCTTCGCGGAGGTGACGGCCTTGTAGGGGCCGCCCACCGCGTCGGCGGCGTAGATGGTGTACCAGGCGTCCTTGGCCGCGTTCCGGATCGTGACCTCGAAGGTCGGGTTGTTCGAGCCGTCCTTGCCGAAGGAGAGCGGGGCGTGGCCGTCCGCGGCGGTGCAGAGCACGGGCGGCACGAAGCCGCCGCCCGCGTAGCTCGCCTTGAAGTCGCCGACCGAGCCCGCCCCGGCGTAGCCCACGCCGGAGACGTAGCTCCCGGAGGCCGAGAGCGGGATCCACTCGGAGCCGGACGCGGTGAGAGTCGCGCCGCCGACGGCGTAGCGGACCTTGTGCGGCGAGGAGGAGAAGTCGAACGTCGCTCTCCACTGAGTGGCGGACGTCGCCGGCGTCGCGCCCGCGAGGGAGACCCACTGCGTCCCGTTCCACGCCTTGTAGCCGCCGCGCGCGAAGCAGAGAGCCGCGAAGGCGCCGGAGGGGACGTCGGGCGGCGTCGAGGAAGCGAGGGGCGTGAGCGTGCCGTCGACCGTGACGAGTCCGCCGGCGGCGGTCGGCGAAACGGCCGTGAAGCGCAGCACGCAGCTGGGCGGCAGGGCGAGCGCGAGGGCGGAGCCGTTGCACGCGGAGGCGTCGCCCGCGGGGACGGTCCATCTGCCGCCGGACGTCCGCTCGGCCGCCGCGTTCCACCACGCCGTTCCGATCCCGTAGCCGTCCGACGCCCATTTTACGTCGAACCAGCCGACGGACGGAATCTCTTCGGTCGAAAACGTCTTCGCAGCCGTCGAGGAAATTCCGTTGGAGCCCGTGGCGGTGACGGCGGCCGTGTAGGACGTGCCGGGCTCGAGGCCCGAGAAGACGAACGTCGCCGTGCCGGGCGCGTCGAGCGTCTGCGTCCGCTCGACGCCGTTCACGGAGACCGTCACCGTCACGGACGAGCTGCCCTCGCCGAGCGCGGAGACCGGGACGGACACCGTCGCGCCCGTCGTCGTCGCGGCGACGGAGACCGCCCCGAGCTCCGGCGGGCCGCCGACGTCGGGCGTCCAGACGATCCTCGAGAGATAGGCGCCGGGATAGGAAGGCGGCACGGAACTCCATCCGGACGAGACTTCGTCGATTTCCCACGTCGCGTTCGCCACTTCGCGCGACCAAAGCAGGATGTCGCCCGGCTTCACGGAGACGGAGACGTCCTTCCACTCGATGGTGAGCGAATTGGAGCCGCTGACGGTCGTCCGCGAGCCGTCCGGCGCGGTGAAGGCCGAAACGGCGCCGTCGTAGACATGGACGTCCCCGAACGAGAACGTGAGCTTTCCGGCGGTGCGCGCGACGGCGCGAATGGAAGAAGCGTAGGGAACGGACGCGTCGTCGCCGAGATTGCCGGAGCGAAGCGTCGGCCTTGACTGCGTCGGATCGATGCGCCAGCGGACGGCGCCCGCGTCCAGCGTCCAGTCGAATGCATCCTCGGGAATTCCAAAGATGCGGGGGATGGTACGGTAGTTCCTGCGCAGGACCGTGGAGGAGAGGTCCGAGGCGCTCGAGGGGAACACGGCGGCGGAGAGGGTCTGACCGGACTGGATCTGGATCGGCGTGCCGTTCCACGCCGTCGAGGACCGCGTCGGCGCCGAGCCGTCGAGCGTGTAGCGGATCGTGCCGGAGGCGTTCGGGTTGGCGAGCCGGACGGAGACGGGAAAGCCCGTGACGAGTTCGCCGTCCGGCGTCGCGGTCGGTGCGGAGGGCGTCGTCTTGCCGATGATGTCGGCGAGGCAGGCGATGAGCGAGTCGACGGTCCCCTGGTACCTCTTGGTCCCGAACGTCCGTCCGGAGCCGAACGTGAGGTCGGCCGCCTTCGTCGTGGCGCCGTCCTTCGTGACGGCGACGAGCGTCGGCCCCGAGATCGGGATGCCGGACTGGAGCCGGTTCGCCCATTCGAGGATCAACGGCCTCACGGCGGCTCCGTCGGGGCGGACGGTCGTGTCGGAGACGAGCAGATAGACGCCGTTGGCGGCGCACCAGGCGGTGAACGCCGGATCCTCGACGACGAGGCGGAGCTTCTCGCAGTTCGCGTTCATGCCGGCGGTGGAGAAGAGGCCGAGGATCAGGCGGGCGGAGGAGTCGGCGGCGGCATCGGCGGTGAGTCCCGCGGAGTCGGCGGTCCATTCGCCGGGACGCACCGGACGGTGGCGGTCGAGGTAGATCCCGGCGGTCTCGACGCTCGTGTCGAGGCCGGGCGAGACCGCGACGGCGCGGACGCGCGTCGAGGCGGAAATCGAGAACGGACCCTCGTAGAGGATGCCGTTCTTCTCGGGGTCGGAGCCGTCGGTCGTGTAGAAGATCATCGTCCCGTCGCCGCCGGGGGACGAGATCGAGACGGTCTGCGAACCGCCCGTGAAGGCCGTGGCGGTGTCCTCCGAATCGGTCGTGGCGGGCGAGAGCACGGGCGGGCGCGAGAGCGCGTCGAAGCGGACGTTGTCGAGCCAGACGGCATAGGTCCGGTCGCGGTGCGACGAAATGGTTCCGGCGTTTTGCGCATAGCGGAACCGGACGGTGTGCGAACCGGAGGGGATATCCACTTCGCCCTGCATCCACGGCGAGGGATCCCCGTCCGGGGAGGAGGACCAGGCCTCGGAGTTGTCGATGGTCACGGCGATCCGCTCCCGCACCGTGACGGGGTACTCGTAGTCCGGAGACGTCCGAAAGGAGGCGCGGTACCGGAAGCTCATCCGGGCGGGTCCGGAAATCGTCGCCTTGATCGACGAGTAAGGATACGAATTCGTCGCGCTTCGGAGGGCGTCGTTTCCGTCCCACGTCTCCGTCGTCAGGAACGTCCAGGGGTTGGAGGAGCTTTCGTTCTGCCAGACGATGCCGGGCGTGTCGAGCGCCTCGGCGAGGTCCGGCACGAAGTAGCGGCCGGTGCAGACGGGACCGAGGACGCCATTGAGGACGGTCGCGGCGCGAATCGTGGTCGTGCGCGTGAGCGTGATGGCGCCCGAGTAGAGGAGGCTGGAGAGAGTGGGGGCGGAGCCATCGGTCGTGTAGCGGATCGGAAGGCCGGAGCGGCCCGGCTCGAGCGTCACGGAAAGCGTTCCGTTCGTGATCGTCGTTTCCGTTCCCGGCCTGAAGATGACGTCATAGGAGAGGGGCATGACCGCATCGCGCCACTCCGACGCCCAGGCGCCGGTCTGGGTGAGGACGCGGCGGTTGTCGTTGGCGTCCGCCGTGCCGGCGGGGACGCCGGCGATCGTCAGGTCGGGCGACGAGAAGACGTTCGCGAGCTTGAAGGTCCCGGACACGCCGTCAAGCCAGTTGTAGGCCATGATCGTGTGGTACATCTCTCCGTCGTTTCCGTTGAAGTGGTAGCCGCTCGAATACGGGAAGCTCTGCGGCCCCGGGGAGGGCGCGCCCGGCGTGTTCGCGTGGCCGCAGCCGAGGTTGTGGCCGACCTCGTGCGTCATCGTCTCGCCCCGGGCGACCGCGCGGATCGCGCAGGCGTTGACCGCGTAGGAGTAGGACGTTTGATTCGTGGACGTCAGCGGGTTGCCGCGGCCGGTCTCGCCGGAGTCGCTGCCCGTGTCGATGAGAACCGAGGCGACGTCCGCGCCGCACGCCGCGGCGGCGCGCGACAAGGCCGCCCATTCCCCCGTCCCGTAAAGGTTGTAGGCACGGAGGACGGCAGACTCCCGGGCGTTGACGAACCCGACCCCGACGAGACGGAAGCGGAAATAGCCATCCAGGTTCGAGTTGACGAGCGCCAGGTTCATGTTCTGGACGGCGGTCTCGGCGAAGTTCGTC
>CACWKU010000193.1 GCA_902761575.1 uncultured bacterium | reverse complement strand
CCCGCGCCGGCGCCCAGGTCCGCCGAGACGGTGAAGCCATGGGGAAAGCCGGTGGCGCCTACGCCCGCTCCCGCCGCGCCGGAGCCCCCGCCGCAGCCGGCGTCGTCCCCGCTCGCCGCGCCGCCGGCGCCCGAGGAGCGCGTCGTCGACGCGCGCGCCGTGATGGAATCCGCGGAGGTGACGGCCGCGACCGACGTCTTTCCCGGCGCCCGCGTCTCGGACATCCGCTGACGAGGGCCCGCTCAGGCCGCGGAGCGGCCGCTTGGGCGCGAAGCGCCACGTAACTTCTTCATCAACACACCACCCCATTCACCCCCACACAAAGGAAGAGCAAAATGCCCGGATTCTTCGAACAGGCCAAGCAGGCCATGCAGATGCGCAACCAGGTCAAGAAGGTGCAGCGCGAAATCGAGGAGATGCGCAAGGAATACGCCAACGCCGGCGTGAAGGTCGTCGTCTCCGGCGACATGGAGATCACGGCGCTCGAGATCTCCGACAAGTCGCTGCTCGATCCGGCGAAGGAGGAGAAGCTCGTCCGCACCTTCACCGACAACGTCAACAAGGCGATGCGACTGGCGAAGGACGCCGCCAAGGAGCGCATGCAGGCCCTCTCCAAGGAGCTCGGCCTCGGCGGCATGATGGGCGGCTAGTCTCGTCGCGCGGTCCGACGGTCACACCGTCACACGGTCGAACGTGCGACCGTGCGACCGTGCGACCGTGTGACCGTGTGACCGTGTGACCACATGCAGGATCCCTTCGAGCGCCTCGTCCAGGAGCTCGGCCGCCTGCCCGGGCTCGGGCGGCGCTCGGCCGAGCGGATGGCGCTGGCGCTCGTCGCGCGCGGCGCGGGGGCGATCACGCCGCTCGCGGAGGCGCTCGTCGCGGCGCGCGACGGTGTCTCGTCCTGCACGCGCTGCGGGGCGGTGACGCCGCGCGGCGCGGACCCGTGCCGGCTCTGCACCGACCCGGCTCGCGACGGCGCGCAGCTGCTCGTCGTCGAGGAGCCGGGCGACGTCCTCGCCGTCGAGCGCTCCGGCGCCTATCGCGGACGCTACCACGTCCTGCGCGGGCTGCTCTCGCCGCAGCGCGGGACGGGCCCCTCCGACCTTTCGCTCGACGCGCTCCGCGCGCGCCTGCGGTCGGGCGAGGTGCGCGAGGCGATCCTCGCGCTGCCGACCGACGTGGAGGGCGACGCGATGGCGTCCTACCTCGGCGAGATGGTCTCGAAGTCCTTTCCGGAGGTGCGCGTGACGCGCCTGGCCTTCGGCCTTCCGGCCGACAGCGGCGTGCGCTACTCCGACCCGCTCACCCTCCGCCGCGCCATCGCCGGACGTCTGGGAGTCGGGTCGTAGGTTCGCGCCCCGGAAAACGAGGCGGCGCCGCCCGACCGGGCGGCGCCGCTTCGCGCATTCGGGCCGCGCGCGGGGATCGGGGGCGCGCGGGGCGGTGCGTAGGATCTAGAGCGTGTCCTCCATGTCGCCGCCGTAGGACCCGCGGCGCGGATACGGCATGCGGCGGTCGCGGTCGACCATGAGGTCGAGCACCATCACGTTGCGGACGAGCGACTCCTTCACGAAGAAGCCGTTGGCCGAGGCGTACTGGTGGATCTTCGGGAGGTCCTGCGTCGTCGGGACGAAATAGCGGCCGGCGATGTCCTCCTCCTTGCCTCCGAGCTCGTTGAGGAGCTGCGAGAGCACGCGCTTGGTGGAGCAGTTCCGGATCACGATGAGCGTTCCGGGGGGCAGCACCGTGGGCTCGCGCGGCGGAGCGGGCTCGCGGGCCGGAGCGGGGGAAAAGCCGCCCGGGGCGGGGCCGCGCGGGGCGCGGAACGCGGAGCGGAGCGACGTGAGGCGCGCGGACGACTCGGCCGAGGGGTTCACGGAAGGGGGGACGGAAAAGCCGGCGCGATTGCCGGCGGCCGGGCTCCAGACGTCCTGGGCGGGCTTGTCTTTGCCGAAGAGTGACATGAGCGGTAGTCTTGTTTCGTGTTGAAGATGGGCGATCCCCATATTCTCCGATCCCTTTCGGGAGGCGGAACTGGCCGCGTAGTATACGGAACCGCCCGCGCCGAATCAAGCGAAAATCGCGTTGCATTCCGCGCGCGAAAGGGGTATTCTACCCCGCCACGCAACGCACCCGCGGGAACCTTCGAGCTTTCGAACCTGCGAACGTTCGAACCTGCGAACCTCCGAACCCGTCCGTCCGCCATGCACCCCTACCGCACCCACACCTGCAACGAGCTCCGCGTCGAGGACGCGGGCAAGACCGCCCGCCTCTCCGGCTGGGTCTTCCACAAGCGCGACCACGGCGGCATCCTCTTCCTCGACCTGCGCGACCACTACGGCCGCACCCAGGTCGTCGTCCACCCGAGCCGCCCGTTCTTCCAGGAGGCGACGGACCTCCGGCTCGAGAGCGTCGTCACGGTGACCGGCCAGGTCGTCGCGCGCGGCGAGAGCGAGATCAACCCCGACATCGACACCGGCAAGGTCGAGCTCGTCGCGGACGAGTTCGTCGTCGAGAGCGCCGCGGACCAGACCCCGATCTACCTCGCGGGCGACGGCTCGGACGTCGGCGGCGAGGACCTGCGCCTCAAGTACCGCTACCTCGACCTGCGCCGCGAGTCGCTGCACAAAAACATCGTGCTCCGCTCGAAGGTGATCTCCTTCCTCCGCCGCCGCATGGAGGACCTCGGCTTCCGCGAGTACCAGACGCCGATCCTCACGTCCTCCTCCCCCGAGGGCGCGCGCGACTTCCTCGTCCCGAGCCGCATCCACCCGGGCGAGTTCTACGCGCTGCCGCAGGCGCCGCAGATCTACAAGCAGCTGCTGATGGTCGCCGGCTTCGACCGCTACTTCCAGATCGCGCCGTGCTTCCGCGACGAGGACGCGCGCGCCGACCGCTCGCCCGGCGAGTTCTACCAGCTCGACATGGAGATGAGCTACGCGACGCAGGACGACGTCTTCGCCGTGATGGAGGACGTCATCCCCGCGACGTTCCGCGAGTTCGCCCCGGCCGGGACGAAGGTCGACGGCGCGCCGTTCGTCCGCATCCCCTACCGCGAGGCGATGATGCGCTTCGGCACGGACAAGCCGGACCTTCGCAACCCGCTCGAGTGGATCGACATGTCCGCCTTCTTCGCCAAGGCCGGCTTCAAGGCGTTCGCCTCCACCGTCGAGAAGGGCGGCCTCGTGAAGGGCCTGCTCGTGAAGGGCGCCGTGAAGCAGTCCCGCACGTGGTTCGACAAGCGCGAGCACAACGTGAAGGAGAACGGCGGCAAGGGCCTCGGCTACATCACCTGGACCAGCGAGGGAGAGCTCAAGGGCCCGATCGCGAAGTTCCTCACGCCCGAGCAGCTCGAGGAGATGAAGGCGCTCGCGAAGATGGAGAAGGGCGACGCGCTCTTCTTCATGGCCGCACCCGTCGCCGAGTGCCACCGCCTCTCGGGGCTCGTCCGCACGGACATCGCGCAGACGATGGACCTCATCGAGAAGGACGCCTTCCGCTTCTGCTGGATCGTCGACTTCCCGTTCTTCGAGACGGACGAGGAGACGGGCGCGCTCATCTTCTCGCACAACCCGTTCTCGATGCCGCAGGGCGGCATGGAGGCGCTCACGACCAAGAACCCGCTCGACATCGTCGCCTACCAGTACGACATCGTGTGCAACGGCATCGAGCTCAGCTCCGGCGCGGTGCGCAACCACCGCACGGACGTGATGCTCAAGGCGTTCGAGCTGTGCGGCTACCCGGCGCAGGAGGTCTACGACCGGTTCCCGGCGCTGGCGAACGCGTTCAAGTACGGCGCGCCGCCGCACGCGGGCGTGGCGCCGGGCGTGGACCGCATGGTGATGCTGCTCACGGGCTCGGAGAACATCCGCGAGGTGATCGCGTTCCCGATGAACCAGAAGGCGCAGGAGCCGATGATGAACAGCCCGCACCCGGTCTCGGAGAAGCAGCTTCGCGAGCTCCACATCAAGGTGCGCGCGCAGAACGTCGCGCCGAACGCCGCCGCGCCGGCTCCCGCGCCCGCCGCCCCGCAGGCGTAGGTTCGGCGGACCGCCCGGAGGGATCGTCCCGCCCGTGCCGACCATTGGCGGCGGGGCGAGACGCTTTCGCCGGACGACCGCGGCGCGCTATTCCGCGCGGACGCCGGAGCCTTCCGAGAGACCGGCGTCCGGCAGCGCCTCGTGGACGACGGCGCCGAGGAAGGACGGCGAGAAGAGGGCCTTGAGGAAGCCCTGGTCGGCGCCGTAGACGAAGTAGCGCGCCGCCTTGCCTCCGAGCAGGGACGAGATCTTCGCCTTCGCGTCCTCGAGGTAGCCGACCTCGTCGACGAGCCCCTCCTTCTTCGCCTCCTCGGCGAGGAACACGCGGCCGTCCGCGAGCGCCTTCACGCGGTCGTCGGCGAGCTTGCGGCCCTTCGCGACGACATCGACGAACCTCGCGTGGAGGGCGTCCACCTCCGCCTGCACGAGCTGGCGCTGCGGCTCGGTGAGGTCCTGGAACGGACTGAGCATGTTCTTGTTGGCGCCGCTCGTCACCGAGACGCGGCGCACGCCGCGCTGCTCGAGGAACTGCTTCACGTTGAAGCTCTCGATCTTGACGCCGATCGAGCCGGTGATGGTCGAGGGGTGCGCGACGATCCAGTCGCTCGCCGCGGCGGCGTAGTAGGCGCCGGAGGCGGCCGTCGCGCCCATGATCGTCACGACGAACCGGCGCGTCTTGCTGTCCTGGCGCGAGGCGCGGAAGTCCTTGAGCGCCTTCCAGAGCACGTCGCTCGCCGTCACCTCGCCGCCGCCGCTGTCGACGTCGAGCAGGATGCCGTCGACCTCCGGGTCGAGCGTCGCCTTGCGGATCGCGCGCAGCGCCGCGTCGGCGCCGGCGGCGTCGGCCTTCCACGGCGCGTCGTCGTCGCCGAACGCGATGACGCCGCGCAGCTTCACCACGAGGACCTTCGGCGCCTCCTTCGGCAGCACCGCGCCGGGGCGCTGCAGGTTGAGGTCCTCGACGTCGCTCTTCGCGTAGGGGCCGCCGAACTCCGCCATCGCGCCCTTCACGGCCTCGCCGGACTTCCCGGCGGCCTTCGCGATCGCGACGCAGCCGCGCATCGCGGCGAAGAGCGCCAGGATCGCCACGACGACGAACGCGAACGACGCGATCATGCAGCCGTGCAGCGCCTCGCGCCACCAGGGGCGGCGGGGCGGCGCGGGAGGCGGCGGGGCGACGGGCGCCTTCGGCGCGGCCGG
>CACWKU010000192.1 GCA_902761575.1 uncultured bacterium | reverse complement strand
CGGCGCCGGCGGCTCGGGCGTCGTCGTCGTCCGCATGCGCACCGGCGGCAACGGGCTTCTCATGCTGGTGAAGTAGTCCCCTTCGGCGCCCGGAAGAATCCGCGGGGCTTCGACAGGGGCGGGACTCCCGCCTACGGTTCGAAGCCGGCGGCGCGGAGGACGCGCTGGACGGCCGCGACGTCGACGTCGCGCGGGCGGACGCCCGCCTTCGCCGCGAGCGCGGCGGCCGTCCCGGCGCCGTAGCCCACGTCCGCGCAGATCGTCATCACGCGGAAGTTCGAGTGCGCCTTGTGCGTGTCGGAGATGTTGCGGCCGGCGAGGAGCAGTCCGTCGAGCGTCTCCGGCACGCAGCAGCGGTAGGGGATCTGGTAGGTCCCCTTCGCCTGGAAGCGCTTCTGCGCGCCGTTCGGGTCGAGCCCGGCGCCGCCGACGTTGTGGATGTCGAAGTTGAAGAAGTTGCGCACGGCGATCCAGTCGTCGAACGAGCGCCCCTCGACGATGTCCTCCTCCGTGAGCGCGTAGACGCCGCGGAAGTGGCGCGACTCGCGGATGCCGACGTTCTGCGCGGACGAGAGCGCGTAGCACGTCTCGTAGCCCGGCGCGAACTCGCGCAGGAACGCGACGATCGGCTCGATCTGCGCGCGGCACTCGATCTCGGCGCGCGTGACGGACCGCGCGTCCGTCGCGTCCACGCCGGTCGCGTTCGTCATGTTGACGCACACGCACCCCGGCAGCCGCGTCGGGTAGAGCAGCACGTGGCCGGCGGGGGAGGGGAGGTGAGCCCTGCCGAGGTTCTGGATCTCGCCCCTCGGGACGTCGACGAGGCTTTCGAACGACGGCGGGAAGATCGCGCGCGCCGTGTCGACGCCGCCGAGGAGGAACATCAGCGTCGCCGGCTGGCAGGCGCGGTCGCCGGGGCGTCCGAGGTCGAACGCCGCGCCGGCGCGCGCGGCGACGTCGCCGTCGCCCGTCGCGTCGACCGTCACGGCCGCGAGGAACGCCTCCCGCCCGGACTTGCTCTCCGCGACCACGCCCTTGACGGCGCCGCCTTCGACGACCGCGCCGGCGACGTGCGTGTGCAGCTGCACGCGGACGCCCGCCTCGGCGGCCATCTCGAAGAGCGCCTGCTTGAGCGCCTCGTGCGAAATGTTCCAGCGGCGGTCCTCCGTCCAGCCCGGCGGCAGGGCCGCGCTCCTGCGCATGCGCTCCGTGATCTCGAGGCCGAGCGGCGAGGATTCGCAGCCCGACCAGTGCGACATCATCCCGGCGGTCGCCATGCCGCCGAGGCAGTTGGACGCCTCCAGCAGGAGCGTCCGCGCCCCGGCGCGCGCGGCGGCGACCGCCGCGCCGAACCCGGCGGGCCCGCCGCCGCACACCAGCACGTCGGCTTCCTCCGCGACCGGCGTCTCGAGAACTTCGTGGATCGTTTTCATTTCGCCGCCCATTCTGTCAAAAGGGGCGTGCCGATGCAAGCGGAAGGCAGTGCGGCCGGCATGGGAAACCGCGCGTCATGCGGAGCGTCCGCGCGGACTGCGTCGTCGTGATCGGCACCTTCGAGGGCCTGGGCTCGAGCTGGTAGCCGGGCGCGGCGGCCGCCGCGGCTTTTGCCCCACACCCCGCCACGACGCGCGGAACAGGAACCCCGACGGATTTGCAAGGGTCGGCGTCGCTTGACCGCCGTCCGCGCGCGGGTGTAGGATTTCCGCCATGAAAGACGCCGCGGAGATCCTCCCGCGCATCGGCTTCGCCCTGCGCCTGACCGCGCTCCCGGGCCCCTCGGGGCCGCCCCGGGAGGCCGTGGTGACGGACGGCGGGATGTCCTCCCGGACCGTCGAGGACGCCGGGGGCGGCGCCGTCCGCATCGTCTGGCGCGGCCATCCGCTCTGCGGCGCGGCGTTCGCCGTCGCGGCCGAGCTCGCCCCGGCGCCCGGGGGCGACGGCTGGGACTATTCCTTCCGCTACGACGGCAACGCCTCGGGCCTCGCCGTGGAGTCCATCGAGTTCCCCGTCCTCGCCGTCCCGCGCACGGACGCGACGGAAATCTTCTATCCGTGGCTGTGCGGCCGGGTGCGCCGTCCGAAGTGGAGCGCTCTGGAACCCGGCGCCGAAGTCACCGAGATCCAGTCGACCGGCCTGCACTTCATGGCCGCGCTGAACGGCGCGGACGAGTCCTGGTACGTCGACCAGCGCGGCGACGCGCGGCTGCGCCCGAACTGGGCCGTCGTCCGCAACGGCTCGCAGCCGGGGACCGTGGCGCTCGTCTTCCGCCACCTGCCGGAGGTCGTGGAAGCCAACCGCGTCGCGGGGGCGCTGCCGTTCGGCGGCCGAATCGCCACGTTCCGGGGCGACTGGTTCGCGGCGGCCGAAATCTACCGGCGCTGGGCCTGGGAGCAGCCGTGGACGAAGGCGGCGTTCGCCCGTCCGCGAAATCGCCTGCGCGACATCGCGATCTGGTTCTGGAACCGCGGAGGCGTCGCGGACGTGGAGCCACCCGTGGAGCGCTTCGCGGCGCTCACGGGACTCCCGGTGGCCCTGGACTGGTATTGGTGGCACAGGATCCCCTACGACTCCGGCTACCCGCACTTCTGGCCGCCGCGCGAAGGCGCGGAGGCCTTTTCCGCTGCCGTGCGGCGCCTCGCCGCGAAGGGCGTCTTCGTCCAGCCCTATACGAACGGCGTCAGCTGGGACAAGGAGTCGCCGACGTGGAAGACGGAGGGCGAGCCCGACTGCATCCTGGAGAAGAGCGGCGAACGGTGGGGGTGGCGGTACAATGTCCACATGCCCAGCTGCCTCGCGGTGATGTGCGGCGACGCCCCCCGCTTCCACGCCCGGATGCGCGACCTCGTGCGCCGGCTGCGCGAATGCGGCGTCCCGGGCGTGTATCTCGACCAGATCGGCTGCTGCACCGTCCGCACCTGCTGGGACCCGGCCCACCGCCACCCGCCCGGCGGCGGCACGGCGATCGTGGACGGCTACCGCGAAATGCTCCGCGACATCCGGGCCGACAACCCCGGCCTGCTCCTCTCCACCGAGTCTGCGCCCGAGTCGTATCTCGACGTCGTCGATTCGTTCATCAACCTCCACCAGAACGAGGAGCGCGCGGCGACGGTCCCCGTGCCGGAGGCCGAGACCGTCCCCGCCTTCCAGGCCGTCTACCACGGCGCGATCGCGTCCTACGGCAGCTATGCCTCGATTGACGGCATCCCGCCCTGGGACCCCGCCTGGCCCGACGACGACCGCTGGACGGAGGAGAAGCCGTGGGAGGCGCTCTACCCCGACCAGTTCGCCTTCGAATTCGCGCGCGGCGTCGCGATGGGCATCCAGCCGATGGTGCACCAGTTGCGGATGCGCCACTTCGACGACCCCCGCTTCGCCGCGAACCTCGCCTTCGCCGTCGACACCGCGAAGTTCTACTTCGCGAACCGCGACTTCCTCTTCGACGGCACGATGTGCGCGCCCGGGACGCTCGACTGCGCCCGTCTCGCGGTGGACCTCTTCGTCCGCGGCATCTACACCAAGCCCGGCGAGGGCCGCGTCGTGCACCGCCCGGGCGCGCCCGCCGTCCTCCACTCCGTGTGGCGCGCGCCGGACGGGCGCCTCGCGGCGACGCTCTGCAACTGGACGCGCGAGCCGCAGCCCTTCGCGCTCTCGACGCCGGACCTCGCCGCCTCCGGCACCGTCCCCGCCCGCAGCTGGATGCTTGTCACGCCATGAAAGAAGATACCGTCCTGTCCGAAAAGAAGATGCCCGACGGCCGGACGCTGCGCGTCCTGCGCTACGTCTCGCCCGGGGACGAGGTCCCCGAGTGCGTCGTCCGCTACGTGATCGCGTCGCTCGGCTTCGACTCCTACAACGAATACATCCAGACGCAGGCCTACTGGCGGAGCTGGTATCGCGAATCCTTCGAGGGCAAGCTCGACGGCGTCGAGAGCCACCTGTACCTCGCCGAGGTCGACGGCGTCCTGGCGGCGCGGGCGTGGTTCGCCTACGCGCGGGAGGGCGGCTTCGGCAACTTCGGCAACGTCTACACCGAGACGGCCTACCGTCGCCTCGGGCTGCTGAGCGAGCTGATGGCGCCCTGCATGGCCGACTTCGACGCGGCGCGCGACGCCCGCATCCTCTGCTGCGGGAGCGGCAACCGGTTCGCCGTGCGGACCTACCTCAAGAGCGGCTTCCGCCTGACCTACGGCGGCGAGACGGGGTTCCTGGAGCGGACGCGGCGGCCCGGCGAGGACTTCTTCTCCATCGAGCGCGAGGTCTTCGCCGACGCGCGCCTCGCCTCGATCCGCCCCGGCGCGCCCGCCGACCAGTTCGTCGCGGACAAGTTCATCGCGCACACGGAGCCGGTCCTCCGCGGCCTCGGGGCGCGGCGCGGCCCCGCCGCCGCCGTGCCGGAGTTCCGCGTCGCACGCATCGAGGCGGAGATCGGGGGCGGCGTCGTGAACGTCGCCTGCAACGCCGCCGGGACGGTGACCGGCCACTGCTTCGCGCTGGCCTCCGGCGGCGCGGGGCTGCTCGACTTCACCGCCCACGCGGCGAGCCTCCCGGACGTCCCGGAGCTGATCCGCGCGACGGCGGAGTCCTTCCACCGCGACCGCGACATGGAGCTTCTCTTCCACGCCTTCCCGCAGGACGCCGAAAAGATCGCCGCCGTGAAGTCCGCCGGCGGTCGCCGCATCGGCGGAACGAGCCGCATCGAGATCTATTCGATCTGACCCGTCCGGCCCGCGCGGCGCGCGGGCCGGAGTGACGAGTGACGAGTGACGCGCCCGTCTCATGTCTCGCGTCTCGCCCCGCTACGATCGCGCGCGCCTCGCGCGCAATCCCGCGCTTGACCCCGGCGCGCGCGAGGGTGTATGATTTCCGCCATGAAAAGGATCCTTCCCCTCCTCTTTCTCCCCGCGATCGCCCAAGCCTCCCTGCTCGCCTCCGGCGGAACGGAGACGCTGCTCAACGGCGACACGGAGGCCGTCCACAAGTTCACGTCGGACGGCACGTTCACGCTCTTCGCCGACGCGACGGTCCGCATTCTCCTCGTGGGCGGCGGCGGCGGCGGCGGCGGCGACTGCGCCGCGGGCGGCGGCGGCGGCGGCGTGATCGACACGAACGACGTGCATCTCGCGGCCGGCCGCTACGCCATCACCGTCGGCGCGGGCGGCGTGCTCGGCTCGACGACCGGCATCAAGGGGTCCAACGGCGGCGACTCGGTCGTTACGGCGATCGCCTCGGACGGTACGCAAACGGAGCTTT
>CACWKU010000191.1 GCA_902761575.1 uncultured bacterium | reverse complement strand
GTTCGCGGGGCCGAGCGCGGCGGCGTCGAGGAACACGAAGACGGGCGCCGGCGGAGACGCCAGGGCGGCGGCGGCGACGACGGCGTCCGGGGCGGCGATGGGCTCCCAGCCGTCGTCCCGCGGGAGGGCGCGGCGCAGGGCGGAGGCGAACGCGGCGGAGCAGCCGCCGAGGAGGACGACGCGGGGGCTCACGGCGCAGTCCCTCCTTTCCCCGGAAGCGGCGGCGCCGACCTGCGGAACGAGAAGCCACGGAACCGGACGGCGCGGCCGAAGAAGACGATCTTCGCGCCGCGGGGAAACGCGTCCGGCGAGAACGCCCCGCAGGGAACCGAGAGGGCGGGCGCGGCGGAGCCGCCGGGAAAGACGGAGACCCGGTCGGCGGACAGCACGATGCGGACCGGAAGGCCGTCCGGAGGCCCGTCCGTGGAGCGGGCCTCGCCGGCGCACGGCGGGACGGCGGCCGTGGAGGAGGCGACGACTCCGCCGGTCCAGCCCGCGTCGGCGTACGGCTCTTCCGAGGTGCCGAGCCGGACCGCGGCGGCTCCGCCGTCCTTCCACCGGACCGAAACCGGCGGGGTGCGGCCGCGGAGGTTGTGCTGGAGCCCGTCCGCCGGAAGGACGCGGACCGCGAGGAACGGTTCGCCGGAAGCGCGCGGATCGCGTTCGGCGAAGGCCTCCAGCTCGAGGGGAAGGGGGAGCGCCTGGGCGAATTCGAGGCAGCCCGGTTCGCGGGAGCCCGTCGGGAAGACGAATCCTCCGCGTCCGTCGTCCGAGGGCTGCCAGCCGGCGCCGTAGTCGAACCAGCCGAGGAAGAAGCCGCGGTCGAAGATGGGGACGCGGCGCGATTCGCCGCGGGGGAAGCCGGTCGCGAGGAACGCCCGGAGAGAGGTCCGCGCGAGGAGGGACGCCCCGGCGCGGGAGAGCGCGGGGCGTTGCGCTTCCGCCGCGGCCCCGGCGCGGAGGAATCCCTCCGCGCCGCCGTCGCGGAATTGCTCCCAGAGGGGACGGACGAACGCCGCGTCCGGGCCGGTCAGGCCGAACAGGGTCTCGAGGATTTCGAACGCCCCGGGGAACCCCTCCTGCAGGATCCGCCGGTAGCGGGCGTTGCGGGAGCGCGAAGCGGCCTCTTCCGCGCCGGCGGCGTCGCCCCTCGTCCACCGCAGGCAGGCGAGGAACTCCGCGGACTCCGAGAGCGCGTCGTCCGTTCCGGCCCCGCGGTCCAGGAAGGACGCGAGGGCGCGCTCCAGGCGGGAGTCCGGCCCCTCCTCCGCGAAGAACGCGGCGGGGTCCGCCCCGGACGTCTCCAGCTCCACGATCCGCGCCATCGCCGCGCACCAGGGGAGCATCGAGTCGGTGCGGCCGGGCGCGAGGCAGGCCTCGGCGTGGGCGCGCAGCTCCCCGGCGGAGCCGCCGTGGACCGGACGCAGGAAGCAGACGAACAGGTCGTGGAGCCGGACGTAGTCGAACCGCGCCTCCGCGCCCCGCGCGAACCAGAGGCGGAGATCCTCCCGTTCGCCGCGGAGGCCGCAGACGGCCAGCATCCCCGCGGCGCCCTGCGGGAATCCGGGGTGCAGCTCCCACGCGCGGAGGAACGCGGAGCCCGCCAGATCGAGGGCGGCGGCGCGGGCTTCCGGGGAGGACGCGGCCCCGGCGCGCGCGAGCGCGGCATCCCCGCCGAGCGCGAAGCCGATCCACGGGTCGGCGGAGGAGCGGAGGAAGGCGGGGACGAGCGCGGAGTCGTCCGTGTCGACGAATTGCGCGAGGACGCGCAGGACCGCCTCGGAGCGGTCGGGGCGCGCGGCGTGCGACTCGGCCCAGCGCACGGCGGCGGCGCAGAGCGCGCGGGCGTGGTCCGGCGAGGGATCGAGCAGCTGCCGCGCGTGCGCGGCGAGGAGCCGGCGGAACGGCTCGGACTCCGGCGGGAGGGCGGCGAGGCCGGACTCGAGCTCCGAGAGCTGCGCGCGGGCCCTGCCGTCCCAGTGCCACCGGTGCTGTCCGACGACGGACATCCACGCGAGGAACGGGTCGCGCGAACCCTCGCGAATCGTGAAGTCGTAGGCGCGGCCCCACGCCTCGTTCGGGCGGTCCGCCATCCGCGCGGGGCCTTCCCACGCCAGCGCGATTTCCTCTTCGACGTACGCCCGGGCCTCGTCACCGAGCGCCGCGGGCCACGAGGCCGGCGGCTCGAACCGGTCGAGCGTCTCGGCGCGCAGGAGGGGCAGGAGCGACCGGTCCCGGAAGTCCGCCTCGCGACCGCCCGTGGCGGCGAGACGGAGCGGCTCCGCCTCGTCCGTCCGCGGGATGCGCCCGCAGGACCGCCTCGCCAGCAGGGAGCGGAGCGGATGAGCGATGGTGAGAAGGAGGCGTTCGGCGTTCTTCATGGTCGTGGAGGCGCGGGAGGCGTCCGACGGGAGACCATCCTACCACAACGGGACCGGAAAACAGTGGGAAAAGTGTGGGAAATGCGGGGAGCGAAAATTTCCCCCAAACGGCAAAATGCAGAATAGGGGAAATTTTCCGGCGACGGCATTTGCCGGAGAAAATCTTCTTGCTTTCCTCGCGCGAATCGGGATAATGGGCGGCGTTGGAGGAACGATACCATGGTTGCATTCACCATCCCGGAAGCGGAAGCGAATCTCGACGAAATCGTGACGCGCGTCGAGCGTTCGGCTGAGCCGGTTTTCCTGATCCGTCTCGGACAGGCCGTGGCGCGCATCGTTCCGATGCACAACGTTCCGCGCGACGTGTCTCCCGACCCCCACCTCGGCAACATCGAGATCAAGGGCGACCTTTTCGCCGACTCCTCCGCCGACTGGGAGAGCGCTTTTTCGTAGTTCTCGTCCGTTCGACGGAACTGCCGCCGCACCACAAGGATCCGGCGGACCGATTCATCATCGCCACGGCGCTGATTCGCGGCATTCCGGTCGTCACCACCGACCGGCGCTACAAGGACTACGGCGTCGAAACGCTGTCGTAGATCGCCGATCGCCCCGCCACGGCGTGCGGCGTAGCTCGGCGTGGCGAGGTTCCGTCGCGCCGGTTGCGGCCGGGTGTCGCGGCTTCGCCGCTCGCGGGCAGGAGGGTTCACGGGGCGGGCTCCTTCGCGCCCGCAGCGGAATCCGCGTGGGTGGTGGGTGCGGCGGGGGCGTTCGTGGCGGGGGCGTATTCGACGGTGGCGGCTTCAAAGAGCGAGGCGAGGATTTCGGCGCGGCGCTCGTCGGCGCGGGCGTTCGTCCATTTGGAGTCGAGTTCCTGCCGGGTCTCCTCGAACGTCCGGTCGTGGGCGGGCACGACGGATTCCACGCGGACGATGTGCCAGCCCAGACCCGAACGGAACGGTTCGCCAATCGCGCCTGGCTCCTGCCCGAACGCGGCCGCCTTCAGTTCGTCGAACGAGGTCTCGCGCCAGACCGAAATCCGGCCGCCGTTTCCCGAAACGCCGGGGGCGTCGGAGGTCGTCCGCGCCACGTCGGCGAAGGACTCGCCCGCGACGAGGCGGGCGCGGGCGGCGTCGATCTTCGCGCGGGCGGCGGCTTCCTCCTCCGCGGAGGCGTTCCGTGGGCAGGAGACCACGATGTATCCGATCGTCGCCCGGTCGCCGACAAGGAGTCGCTCCGGTTCCTCCGTCCGGAACCGGTCCCAGAGCGGACGCAGGTCGTCGTCCGACGGCGTGCCCAGGCCGTCGTGGATCAGGTAGTAGGCCGAACCGAAGCCGCGTTTCTTCGCCTCGCGCTCGAGGAGGAACTCCTCCGCTAGGTGCTTCGCGGCCCAGTCGGTCGGCCGGTGTTGCCACATCGCGTATTTCGCGACGTCCTTTCTCGTGGCGACGGTTTCGCCGTCGATCGTCACGGCCGGGGATTCGTCCGCGAGCGCGGCCTTGTAGCGCGCTTCGTCGAGGGGCATGTCCTCGGCGAACAACAACCTCGCACCGCCTTCGAAGTACCACACGGGAATGGATAGCCCGGAGCCCATGTTCGCCCAGCATTCTCCGATCCGTTCCTCCAATTCCTTCTTCCCCGCATCGGACAGCCGTCCGAGGTCGTCCAGATTGCGGTAGACGATTTCCCGCGCGGCGTCGCGCTCCGACGCGGGCAGAAGCGGGCGCACTTCGAACCGGCCCGCGTAGACGCAGGCGTTCGACATCGCGGACGGCGCCCCGTCGAGCAGCCAGCCGTCCTTGTTGTCGCCGAACCGGACGCCGAGGCGCCGTCCGGGAAGCGCGTCGAGCGGAGCGCCGAAGGCCGCGGCCGGGTCGGCCGTTCGCACCTTGATGCCGCCGAGGAGCGTGACGATCCAGTTCGTCGCGGCGTTGGCGTCTTCGCCCGTCTCCGGCTCGACGGACCGGATCGTGACCGGGAAAAAGTCGAACCACCCGTCGTCCGTCTTCCAGAAATAGAGCGACATCGCCTCGTCGTCGCCCTTGAACGCTCTCTTCTGCAGTTCGTTGAATGCGACCTGCGAGGCGCGGTACGAGTCGGGGTCGGGGCTGGTGGCGCGGCGCCAGAGTTCTTCCGAAGAGACGGAGTCGTCGATGGCGGGCAACGCCGCCGCCGCGTTCGTGGCGGGGTCTTCGGCGCGCGTCGGCGCGGCCGCGAATGCGAGGAGGGGGAGGAGGAGGGCGAGGCGGTTCATCGGGTTGAAAAGGTTGAAGAGGTTGAAGGAGTTTAAAGTTGAAAGGGTAAAGGGAAAAGTGGCGGAGCGTGGCGGGGGCGGGGTCAATGCTGAATGCTGAATGATGAATGCTGAATGCGGCGTGGCGGGGAGAAGGAGAAGCGGATTCAGTCCAAAATGAGTTCACAATGCGGATTCAACCGGGCCCAAAGGGCAATGCAGGGTTTGTACAGGGCAAACAGCCATTCGTGTCCGGTATAGTCCGTGGCCCAGAGGAACGAAGGACCCCGCGGTTTGCAAAGAACATAACCCACCAAGGAAACTGCCGGACCGACAACAGGCCGATTTCCGCTGTCTGTGAATTCCCTACAGGGGTTCGGCGTCTCGCGGAACACGTTGAAAACCACGAAGAACGACAAGATGTAAACTCCTAAAAACCATACGACCAAGACCCGAAGGAACTTCATCGTTCCTGTCGGGAAAGCGAAGATGCGTCGAGAAAGGCGTTTCATCTTTGCAGGGACGGAAGGGACAGAAGGGACGGGGCGATTATTCGAACAGCTGGAACTTCCGCAGGGAGGAGGCGTCCGCGCCGGCGGCGGTCGCCGCGCGGACGATTTCGTCGCGGGCGCGGAGAACCTTTCCGCGGAGTTCTTCCCACCGCCGGACGACTTCGGCCTGTTGTTCGGCCGTGGTCGGGGAAGGGTCGGTCGTGTCCAGAAAACCGGCGAAGTCGGCCAGGGCCTTGCGGAAACCGTCCAGGGCGTTTCGTACGTTCTCGGGCGCGAGCGCCGCCCGGGGGAACGAAAGGTCGTCGCAAGCGAGCCGGAGCCCGAGGGCGTAGTCCTTCCAGGTCGTGGGACCGACCGCCCGAACGCGGAGCTCGTAGATGGAGAGCGCCTCGACGGTCTCGAAGACGATTCCCTCGGCGCCGGCGCGCTCGCGGGCGCCGTCCGGCAGAGGCGCGGCGCCGAGCGTTTCGGCGAGTGCGTCGTAGTCGGCGTCCTCGGGCGGGTCGGGGACGAACCCGGCGGCGCGGAGCGGATCGAGAAGCGCCTTTGCGCCGGCGGCGTCGCCGGCGCGGGCGAGGCACTTGGCGAGGTGGAAGCGATAGGCACGGGCGCGTTCGGCCCGGCCGGCGTCCGAAAGGCCGGCGACGCGCTCGGATTCCAGCCGCGCGATTTCGCCGGAAAGGAGCGACTTGGCTTCGTCCGTCCGCCCCAGCGCGGCGAGGACGCAGGCGAGCGTGTCCCGGTTGTAGTAATCGCCTTCGAGTTCCACCGAGCGGCGTGCGTCGGACAGCGCTTCGGCGTCGCGGCCGAGGAGGTGCAGCGCCCAGGCGTGGTTGTTGAGGAGCACGGGCTCGAATTCGGCGAGGAGGGGCGAACCGGACGCGGCGCGGAGCCGGGCAAGCTCGTTGGAAACGCCGGCGCGCGCGCCCTCGGG
>CACWKU010000190.1 GCA_902761575.1 uncultured bacterium | reverse complement strand
ATTTCCGCCTCGAACGCCGCGGCGTCGTCCGCGCCGAGCAGGCCACCGAGCGCGGCGGCGCGTCCGCGCGCGGCGAGCCAGCGCGCGACGTTGAGCCCCTTGCCGCCCGGGTGTTCGTTCGCGCCCGGCGCGGCACCCGGCGCGACGGTTTCGTCGAACGCCGGCGCGAGGCACAGCGCCGCGAACTCGGCTGGCGCTTCGCCGTTCACGGGGACTTCCTCCCCGGGGCGAGGTCCAGCCGGTCGCCGGCCTTCAGGCGGAGCGGGCGGACGAAGACGAGAACGTCGAGTTCGCAACGCTCGACGACCGTCCGACCGTCCGGGAGGTCGCGGACGAGATTGAAGCATTCCCGGGGCGCGGCGACGGGGCGGCCGTTGTGGCGGGGTCTGCACCCCGCCACGGCGAGGCGGCGGAGCGTGAGCGACCCGAAGAGAACCTCGATGCGCTCGCGGCCGGCTGCGGTGCGCGAGTAGACGCCCCACGCGCGGCCGAGCGACCAGAAGCACGAGAACGCGCCGGGCAGGCGCGGCGCGAAGCCGATCTCGCCGCGGGTCATGTCGTAATGGAAGCCGGAGAAGGCCTGCAGCATCCCGTAGGCCGCCATCGCGCGGACGTAGTTGGAGCCGCACTCGATCTCGTTCCACGGGTTTCGCTTCGCGCCGTCGTAGCGCGCGCGGATCGCCGCGGCGACGGTCTCCGCCTCCTTCGCGAGACCCCGCCACGCCAGATGCGTGGCAAAAGCCCATTCGAAGCCGGTCATGCACTCGCTGTGGTAGGGGATCGGGATGACGGGCTTGCGCCGACCCTTCGGCCACGAGACCATGACGGTGCCCGCTTCGTCGTCCGCCGCGAAGACGCGCCACGTGTTCGCCGCCTCGCGCATCGAGGGCTTGAAGTTGTGGCGGAAGATCGCGCGGAGCGTGGCGTCGACGCGACGGGTGGAGAGCCAGTCGTAGACGTCGAGTCCGTAGAGCTTGTCCCAGAGAAGCCCGAGAAGCGCGTCGATGGAGAGCCCGCCGCCGATCTGGTATTTGACTTCGCGGTGTTCGGCGTCCCAGTAGCGCTCGACCGCTTCGTCCCCGAAGCGGCGCAGTCCGGCGAGGCCGGAGGGAGGACCGTCGACGGGTTCGCCGGCGTAGTATCGACCGTTGAAGAGGTGCTTTTCCGTCCATTTCCGGCCGCGGAAGAACATCAGCGCGCATTCGTTTCCGAAGGCGCGCTCGCCGACGGCATGCGCCATCAGGGCGGCGGCGCGGAGCGCATAGAGGTAGAGTACTTCGAGCCAGGCGGTCGGGCCGAAGATCTCCATGTCGAGCGTGTGGTGCTGGCGGCCCGTGAGGACGCCGGACCGGTCGGGATCCCAGCGGTCGGGGTTCGCCGGCGACCACGCGTAGGCGAGCGCCTTCTTCGCGGAGGGCCAGACGGAGCGCAGCCACGCCCCGTCGCCCGAGACGCGCCACTCGCGGAAGGTCTTGAGCACTTCGCCCATCGTGCCGTCGACGCACGGGCGGAACCACGGCGAGCGGCGCGCGCGGACGCCGGGCGGGAGCGGCTGGCGGAAGAGCAGGCCGCCGTCCGGGTCGAAGTTGAAGCGGAACTGCTGCTCGCGCATCGAGCGCGCGAGGTCGGGGAAGAGCAGCGCCGTCGCCTGCTCGTAGTTCCAGACGTGCTGGCAGGAGCCCTCGCAGGAGCCGACCTTCGCGGCAACGCCCTCCCAGCCCCAGAGCGCGCCGTCGGGGAGGCGGAGGACCGTCGGCGACACGAGGACGGAGAGCGTCTCGGCCGCGCCCTCGCGCGAGGCGGGCGGGATCGTCGTGCGGCGGTGGATCGCGTCGCGGAACGCGAAGACCTGGGCGCGCGTCTCGGCGAGGCCGCGCAGGAGACGCGCGGCGGCGTCCGCCGCGCCGGCGCAGAGCGCCTCCGCGTAGTAGTTGCGCCAGAGGTTGCGCGCGACGCCGTCGCGCTTCATTGCCTTCGCGAGCGCGGCGGGGTCGGTCCAGTCGTTCGTGCGGTTCGGGACGAACCACGAGACGACGAAGCGGACGGTGCGCGACTCGCCGGGCGCGAGACGGAACCGCGCGGCGAGGAGGCCCGCGTCGCCCTTCGCGCCGGGGCCGGCGTAGCGCCGGTCGCGGAAGGGTCCGGGCGTGCACAGGTCGTGCCAGTAGACCTCGCGGCGGTCGCACCACGCGCCGCGGAAGAGGGATGTTTGGCGGGAGACCTCGACGGGCGTGCCGCCCGTCGGGTCTCCCGCCGGCGCATCGGAGGCGCGGACGCGCGTCCGCGCCTCCGATGGCGAACGAAAGCCGTTCCGAAGGCAGGGACACGCCTTCGCGGAGACCGTTCCCGCGTCCAGCGTGAGCGCGAGTTCGCCGTAGTCGGTGGAGTCGGCGGGCGCGGCGTTGCGGTGGAGGAGGACGGGGCGACCGGCGCGGCGCAGGACGCGCGAGGAGGCCGCGGCGCCGGACCAGGGCGAGGCGAGGCAGCCGACGGCGGAGAAGACGAGCGGCTCGCGGGCGCGGTTGCGGAGCGCGATCTCGAAGACGGCGCAGGGGAGCGACGACACGTCCGAGCGGCCGGGGACGAACGGGCTCCAGGCGGTCAGGGTGGCGTCGCCGGGGAAGCGCGGGTCGCGGAAGGCCCACTCGCCGACGGGGAACTCGCCGCGGAGCGACACCGAGCGGAAGTGGGGCAGGCCGCAGAGCGAGTCGCCGTCGGGGCCGAAGCCGAAGCCGGCGAAGAGCGTCTCGCCCGTGCCGGCGAGCTCGCCCGCGAAGTCGCCGTGGAGGATGCGGGCGTCGAGCACTTCGCCGCCCTCGCGCTCCGCGCGGACGGCGAAGTGCGACATCCCGTTGCGCGCGCCCTTGGCCGGGCGGTTGAAGACCTCCCACTCGGCCAGGTCGCCGTTGCCGGCCACCCCGATGCAGCCGGCGCCGATTCCGCCGACGGGAAACGAGACGGCGCGGAGCTTGTCGTTTGAGAGAACCATAGGATGAATCTGCCGTGTTCGTCCGCTTTCGAATGGCCGGGCGCTAGACGATCTCCAGCGCGTCGCGCGAGGGGAGGGGAGGGAAGTCGGTGAAGGGCTCGGACTGGTACCAGTAGGCGACGGTGGAGATGTCGTCGCGGCGGGAGAGGTAGCGGCCGCCGGATCGCCAGCCGAGGTCCTGCACGGTGACGCGGATGTCCTCCCTGAACCGGATCGGATCGGGAATGTGCCAGCGGTAGAGCGAGAAGCGCGGGACGGCCTTGTAGAGCCCGTCGGGGCGGCGGATGTGCGCGAGGCCCGACCACGGCGTGCAGTATTCGCGGTAGCCGCCGTCGTCGAAGCCCCACGCGCCGAGGAAGTAGTCCTCGGTGCCGGTGCCGCAGATCGTGCAGCCTTCGCGGTCGCCGTCGAGGAAGAACTTCACCTCGCCCTCGCCCCACCAGCCGTCGGCGTGGACGCCCCAGAGCGCGTAGGTGCCGACGTAGTGCCCGCGGCCGCGGACGCCGTCGAGGATCGTGTGGACGCCGCGCTCGGGGACGCCGTCCGTGCGGCGGAACTGCGCGTGGAAGTAGGCGGCGCCGGCGGGCTGCGCGCCGGCCTCGTAGTCGATCTGCCAGTAGACGGTCACGGGCTCGTCGTGGAGGCTCTCGAGCGTGACGCGGGCGTGGGTGCGGAACGGCATCTCCCACCAGCAGTTGAGGGCGCGGCGGGGGTTCACGCAGACGGGGTTCGAGACGAGCGTGCCGGGCTCGGACGCGTGCAGCGCGCAGGCGAAGAAGTCGCCGAGCGGCGCCTCGACGGAGGGCTTCTCGGCGCCGTCCCAGAAGAAGCGGATCACGAGCCGCCGGTCGGCCTTGCAGTCGTCGGCGATCCAGATGTGGCGGATGCGGCCGGGGCCGTCGACGTCCGCGAGGACGAGCGTCTCGCCGGGCGGGACGGTGCGGCAGGGCGAGACCTTCCAGCCGGGGCCGAGCTCGCGGGCGGCCGCGGCGCCGTTGCCCTCGGTCGCGAGGCCGCCGCGGCCCTTTTCGCCGGTGGGGTTCTCCGCGGTGATCGCGCGGGATTCGGCGTCGGAGAGGAGGGAGGGATCGTTCATGGTCGGTCGGAGGTCGGGACGTGCGTTCGGAAATGCCGGAACGCCCCCGATTCTACCAAATCACCGCTTCGCCCGGCAAGAACGATGTGTGGCGGCCAGATTGAGATTGCCGCTCATGGCGCTGTCGAATATAATCCCCCGCCATGAAACGGAGTTTCTTCGTCCTTGCCGCCTGCGTCGCGGCGGTTGCGGCGAGCACGACGCTCCTGGCGGCGACGGTGTCCGTGAGCAGCTTCAAGGGGACCGTGTACGGTCCCGGCGAGGCGGCGCTCGCATTCACGGACGTGGACGCCGCGCAGGAGCTGTGGGTGGCGTGGGACGACGCCGACAAGGGCGCGGACATCTCGCAGTGGAAGGAGAGCGAGCGGCTGGACACGATCGCCTCCGGCACGACCTCCGCCTCGTACCGCCTGCCGGACGACGCGCGGCCGGGGCGCGCGGCGCGGTTCTTCCTCTTCCCGGCCGGCGGCACGTACCCGCTCGCGTACATCCGCTCCACCGGCACGCAGTGCATCGACACGGGCGTCTGTCCGGATCCGCACACCGCCGCGAGCATGACCTTCCTGCTCGACGACATGGACACGCGCGAGCAGTGCACGTTCGGCGTGGGGGACCACGCCAACGGCTTCGTGTTCGCCTCCTACGTTGACGACAGCGGCTATTGGGCCTGGTCGGCGAAGGACCACTCCGGCAACGGCGCGTCGTCCGGCAACATGCCCCTCCACCGCCGCGCGACGATCACGCTCGACGCGCACAACCAGCTCTACACGCTCCGGCAGGAGGGGATTGCCGACTACACCTGCACGCTCACCGAAGATGCCTCCGTGGTCGGGCACCAGACGCTGACGAGCTCAATTCCGCTCTATTTGCTGGCGTACAAGAATCTGGACGGGAGCATTGCCGGCTACGGCAGGATGCGCGTCTATTCCGCTTCCGTCTCGCTCACCAACGAGGTTGTGCGGAACTTCGCGCCGTACGTGCGGTCCGGCGAGGCGGGGCTGATGGACACGGTGCACAACCAGTTCTACGCGAACGGCGGCACGGGCGCGTTCATCGCCGGCGGGCGCGGCGACGGGGCCGACGGCGCGGCGAGCGACCCGCTCGACCTCACGACGGCGCGCAGCGAGGAGGACGTGTTCGCGGACGCCTACATCTGGATGCGCGGCATGGCGATCGACAAGAACGGCAACCACATCCTCGACGTCGGCGAGATCACCAACTCCCTCCACACCGTCGCGCTCAGTACCGGCTCCTACGGCGCGAAGGACCACAAACCCGTCATCTCCAACGAGTTCGTGCGCCTGCCCGGACGCGGCGTGGGGCGGCAGATGCAGACGCTCTACTTTCCGCAGGACGTCGTCTGGACGAACGAGACGCAGACGCTCGGCTATGTCACCCCCTGCGCCGTGACGTGCGGCACGCCGCTCACGAATTTCGTCAGCCACTACACCTGGATCATTCGCTTCCGTCCCGACTTCTCCGCGCCGGTGCTGGACACCCAGTGGCTGCTCGGATTCGGCTACGGTTCCTCGCGCGGCATGATGTTCGGCCTGGCCGGGACCAGCACGGAGTGGCGCAAGCTCCAGATCCACACGTACAACAGCAGCTGGGATCTGGGCGAGAGCTTCGTGATTTCCAACGGCTGCGGCTGGGTGGACTTCGCTGTGACGGTGGACGGACAGATGATGACGGCGTATCTGGTCAAGGACGGGCCGACGACGCCGGACGGCAACACCGACATTGGCCTTCTGAAGCGGGCGTCGCAGACGTACACGAACACGGTGGACCTCGTTCCGAATCGCGGAACCGTCTTGCGCTTCGGCACGGAATCCGCCCAGAACGGCAGGTACCCGATGCCCGCGCCCAGTTCGGGCAACCACTACAAGTGCTTCAGGGGCAGCATCCAGCAGTTCGCGTGCTGGAAGCGGACGCTTTCCGAGCAGGAGATCCTGGCGGCGCTCGGCTGGCCGCGCGCGGAG
>CACWKU010000189.1 GCA_902761575.1 uncultured bacterium | reverse complement strand
AAGAAGGCCGAGGAGGCGACTGCCGACGCCGCGACCGTCGAGGCAGAGGCCGTCGAGGCTTCAGACTCCGGCAGCGAGGGCTCCGGCGGCTCGTTCCGCGACCCCGGTTCGCCGGACGGCGCTGCGGCCGCCGTCGCCGAGGAGATCGACGCGGCGCTGCGCGTCTGCTCGGACGGCGCGGATCTCACCATGCTCTTCCGCGGCGGCGCGCGCCCGGTCGCCGTCTCCGGCGTCGGCGGCGCGCGCATCGAGGACGGCGTCGTGCTCGCCGACCTCGGGCCGGTCGTCCTCGGGCGCGAGGCCGCGCTCGACATCCGCGTCGAATTCCCCGCCCGCGGCCCCGGCGAGGCGGTCCCCTTCGCCCGCGCCGAGTCGATCTGGATCGTTTCCGACGGCGACTCCGGCGGCTTCGGCGGCGCCGTCGTCCCGTGCGCCGCGACCTTCTCCGAACCGGGGAGGCCCTCCCCGTGAAGAGCTTCCTCCGCACCTACCTGCTCTGCATCGCGCTGCCCGCGGTCCTGCTCGCGGTCCTCGGCGCCGCGCTCATCGCGCGCCACGCCGAGCTGCTCCGCCGCGAACGCGCCGAGCGGCTCTCCGAGCACGCCGCCCGGACCGCCGCGGAGACGCTCGCCGAGATCCGTGGGATCCTCGACGAGCGCCTCGTCCGCATCGCCTCCGCGGAGGGCGGCGCCGAAACCGTCTTCGTCCTCCGGCTCCTCGCGGACACGGACGGCTTCGTCCGCAACGTCTTCCTGTGGCGCCCGCGCGAGGGGTTCGTCCTGCCGTCGCGCGACGGAGTCCCCGCCGGGGAGATCTTCCTCCCCGCGGGCTGCGAACGCCACCTCGTCGCGCCGGCGCGCGACGCCACCGCCGAGGAGCTCGCCTTCCTCGCGCGCTGCGAGGCCCGCCTCTCCGGCGCCGACCCGTGGGGCGCGCCGGACGCCGGGGAGCCCGAGCGCGGCGTCCGCCCGTGGACCGTCGAGGGCCGCGACGCCCTCCTCGGCTGGGTGCGCCTGCCGGACGGCTCCGTCGCCGGCATCGAGCTGGAGACCGTCGCGTGGATCGCCGAGCGGGGGACCGCCCTTCCGCCCGTCGAGCCGCAGGCGTGGACCGAGTTCGTCGCCGAGCTGGTCGACGCGGACGGCGCCGTCCTGATCCCGTCCCTCCTGCCCGGCGCCGAGGACGGCCTCGCGGGCGAGGCCTCGCTCGCCCCGCTCTTCCCGCGGTGGCGCGTCCGCGTCCGCTCGGCCGACCCCGACGCGACCTCCCGGCTCGTCTTCTGGACGAACGGCGTCCTGCTCGGCCTGCTGCTCCTCGCCTTCGTCGCCGGCGGATTCGTCCTGCTGCGCGCCGCGCGCCGCGAACGGCTCGACTCGCTGCGCAAGACGGACTTCGTCTCGAACGTCTCGCACGAGCTGCGCACGCCGCTCACGAGCATCCGGATGTTCTCCGAGCTCCTCGCCGAGGACCGCATCCCCGACCCCGCGCGCCGCCGCCGCGCGCTCGGGACCGTCGCCGCCGAGAGCGCCCGGCTCTCGCGCCTCGTCGAAAGCGTCCTCGACTTCTCCCGCCTCGAGCAGAACCGCCGCCGCTACGACCTGCGGCCCGTCGACCTCGGCGAGCTCGCCGAGGAAATGCACAATGCACAATGCACGATGCACAATGCAGACGGCGCCGGAGAAGGGACCGGCATCGAGCATTGTGCATTCCGCATCGTGCATTGCGACGGCGGGGCCGTCGCCCTCGCCGACCGCGACGCGGTCCGGCAGATCGTGCTGAACCTGCTCGACAACGCCGCGAAGTACGCCGCCGCGGGCGGCCCGCCGGAGGTCTCCGTGCGCGACGCCGGGAACGGCGTCGTCGCGCTCGCCGTCGCCGACCGCGGCCCGGGCGTCCCGCTGCGCGCCGCGAAGAGGATCTTCGACCGCTTCTACCGCGCGGACGACGCCACCACCGCCGAAACCCGCGGCAGCGGCCTGGGGCTCTCCATCGCCCGCCGCCTCGCCCGCGGCATGGGCGGCGACCTCGCCTACCGCCCGCGCGAGGGCGGCGGCGCCGTCTTCGAGCTCACGCTCCCCCGCGCGCAGCCGGCGGCGCGCTGAAGATTTTACATTCCCTTGACACTTCCCGCGGGGCGTTCTGGTAGCCTGCTTCCCCGTCGCACCCCGCCACGGCCGCCGTCGCGTCCGGGCGGCGCGCCGAACGAAAGGAACCTCCGATGAACCCACGTCCCCCACGCCTCCTCGCCGCCGCCCTGGCGGCCGTCCTCCTCGCGCCCGCCGCGGCCCCTTCCGCGCAGCCGACCGGCGCGAAGCCCGGCGCCCCCGCCGCCGGAATGCGCGCCCGGCCCGTCCACATCGAGATCGACGCGCCTCTTCCGAAGGACCTCCCGTCCGACCTGATGCTCGGGAACAACGCGTCCGGCGGCTATGCCGTCACCTACCTCGTCCGCGGCAAGGGGATCTCCGGCATCGACGGGGACTCGCTCCGGATCGCGTCCGCCACCGTGGGCGGCGCGGACGTCGCGAAGGACGACCGCGGCCGCGACGCCTGGTCGTTCGGACCCTTCCCGCGCGTCGCCGACGACGGCTCCGCCGCGACGTTCGAGGTGCGCGGGAAGCCCGGCGCCGGTCGCGTCAAGTCCGGCGTCCCGGTCCTGCACGGCTCGATCGACGTCACTTGCGCGACCGGCCGCGAAACCAAGACCGCCGCGCTTTCCGTCAAGCCCGGCTCCACCGCGCAGCTCGGCCCGATCCAGGTGACCGTCCCGGCCAACGAGGACGAGGACGACGGCGGAGCGGACGACGCGAACGCGGGCGCCGCGTTCGCCGAGATGATCGCGCAGCAGGCCGGCGCCGCCGGCGAGGACGGCGGCGACGACGACGGCGGCAACGCCGAGATGGCCGCCGCGCTCCTCGCCGGGATGTTCGGCGGCGGCGGCGGGAGCGGCTTCGACCTCGAGGTCACCGGCGACGGCTCCGCCCTCGCCACGCTCGTGCTCGTCGTCGACGGCAAGGACGTCGAGCCGCGCAGCTGGATGAACTTCGGCCGCGGCACCACCTACGGCTTTCCCGCCGTGAAGGGCGACACCGTCCGCGTCAAGGCCGAGTTCTGGACCGGCCAGCGCACCGAGACCGTCTCGTTCTAGCGATGAGGACGCCATCCGAGAGAAATCCCCCGCGCGCGGCGCGCGTCGCGCCGGGCGAGCGTCCCGGCGAGACCTGGCGCGCGCTCAAGGGCTGGGGCGCGCCCTACGACGTTTCGGACCTCGGCCGCGTCCGCAAGCCCGCCGTCGCGGTTCCGCGGCGGCGCGGCGGCACGCAGCACTACGGCGAGCAGCTGCTGCGCACGTACCTGCGCAACGGCACGCCGCTCGTGCAGCTCTCCCTGGGGCCGCGGCGCCACCGCGCGGTGCGCGTCGCGCGGCTCGTCGCCGCGCTCTTCCTCCCGCCGCCGCCGCCCGGCGCCGAACTCGTCTTCGTGAACGGCGACCGCCGCGATGTCCGCGCCGCCAACCTCGCCTGGTCCGTTCCGCCGCCGCCGCTCCCCGCCTCCGCCCTGCGCCGCCTCCTCTCCGCCGCGCGCGACCGCCCCGCGAGGCGTCCGCCGCGCCGGCGCCTGTCATAGCCCCGCCTCGCTCCGCCCCGGCCGCATTGCGCCTTACGGCCCCCCCGCCCCGAACGCAAAACGACCATAGAACGACCGCCACGGGAGCGCGCTTCGCGTTCGATTCCACCGTGCGTGATTTTCATCGTTTTCTCATCTTGTAGAGCGGAGAAATGCGTGAATTTTGCACACGGTGAAATCGTATTGCTTTCGCTCGTTTGCGTCGCCCGCGAGCAGGGCGGCGGCGGTAGGCGGGACGGCGGTTGGAGGGTCGGCGGTGGGCGGGGCTGCGGTGGGCGGGGCGCCGCGTGGGGCGGCGGCGGGCCGCCGAATAATTTACATTGGCTTGACATTTCCCGGGGGGCGTTCTGGTAGAATACGCCGCCATCGGACCCCGCCACGAAATGAAAACGCCCATCTTCCGCCTTTCCTCCCTCGCCCTTGTCGCCGCAGCCGCGCTCGCCGCCGCGGCCGAACCCGCCGTCTCCGCCCGGCCCGTGCGGTTCTCCTCGTGGACCGCGGAGGGCGCGCGGCAGGAATCCTTCCCGCTGATCTCCTGCGACGGCTTCGCGTCGTCGTCGCGGACCAACGCCGCCCCCGGCTGCGAGGTCGTCTTCCTCGCGGAGGCCGGCGACGGGCGGCGCATCGTCGGGTTCGACGGCGACGCGTTCGAGGTCGGCTCCGTTCGCGCGCGCGACGGACGGGACCTGCTCGCGGACGAGGCGGTCGAGGACTCCGTGGAGTGCAGCGCCGTCTCGTTGTCCGGCCCCGCGCTCTTCCGCGTCCGGCTCGACCTCCCGGAGCCGCTCTTCGAGGCGCCGGAGGTCCACGGCTCGTTCGTCGCGCTCGTCTCGCCCTCCAACCTCGCGCGCTCGGCCGCGCTCGACGCCGCGCCGGGCGCCCGCGCGAAGGTCGGCGGAATCACGGTCCGCGTCCGTCCGGACGACGCGGCCGTCGCCGCCCTCGCCGCGTTCGGGCACCTCGGGGCGGACGACGGGGACGAGGACGCCGAAAGCAACGCTCCCGACGATTCCGCCGGGCGCGCCCATCTCACGATCGAGGTGCAGGCCAAGCGCGCGGCCGGCGGAGAGATCGTCGTCGAGGCCGACGGCGCGGAAGTCCTCCGCAAGCCGCTCGGCTCCCAATGGCGGCTCGGCGCGGAGGCCCTTTCCTCCGGCGGGCGGATCGACGAGAGCTTCGTCGAGACCCGGTTCGAGTCGACCGGCGCGGGCAGCTTCGGCGGGGCGAAGGTCCGGACCTCCGGGACGAGCTCCTTCACCGCGCTGCTCCGCTACCGCGTCCCGAAGCCGAAGGCCGGCGGCTATACCGTCACCATCCTCCGCCCCGCCCCGTCCGAGCGCGTGCCGGGAATCTTCTAGCACCACGGGCGCCGCGCCATCGGACTCCGCCACGAAATGAAAACGCCCGTCACCCGTCTTTCGTCCCTCGTCCTTGTCGCCGCGGCGGCGATGGCCTCCGCCGCGGCCGACCCCGCCACGCGCTCGGCGAAGGCCGCGCGCGCGGAGGACGCCGCGCGGGCGGCGCGCCTCGCTGCGTGGAGCGAGGGGCTGCGGACGAACGCGAACCCGCGCACGCAGGCGCAGTTCCGCGACGAGGTCTTCCTCCCGTTGGCCCCGAGGGCCGGGAGCCCTGGGCGCCCGAGGCCGTCCGCCTGATGGAGCGCGAGATCTTCGAGCTCTGGAACACCTCGCTCGTCGACTGCTCCGGCACGCCCGGCGTCGGCAAGGCCCGCGACCGGTCGGACATCGTCGAGTTCATCGAGCGCGTGCGGACGAAGGACCCGTTCCTGCTCTTCCTGCGCGCGGCGGCGTTCCGGGAGGAGCGGCTCCGCGCCGGCGCGCTCCCCGGCGGCATGATGGGGCGCATCGCCCCGATCAACCAGGAGCTTGTCGCTCTCGACCGGATCTACGCGGGACGGCCGGACCGGACGCTGCACCGCTTCCTCGTCGCCGCCCTCCGCTCGATCGCGCCGACCGCCGGCGCCAACGAATGGAAGAACGAGGCGGCGGCGGCCGTCGAGTGGCTGAAGTCCGTCGGCGGGGATCCGGACGGCGCGCGGGCCGTCCGCGTGCTTCTGCTGGACGCCTTTCCGAGAGGCATCCCGTTCCTCGCGACGGCGATCGACGAAAAGCCGGACGGCATCGACCCGTGGATCGTCCGGATGATTCGCGCGGACGGCGCGATGGCGGGGTTCGGCACGGTCCGTCCGGGTCCGGGCGACGAGGACCGGCGCCGGATCCTCGAGCGCGCACGGACCGCCCTCGAGGAGGCCTGGGCGCTGCGGCCCTGCGCGCCGACGGCCGTGCGGCTCGTCGGCGTCTGCGGGCTGCTTGGCGGCGACGGGGCGGAGGAATGGCTCGCCCGCGCGACGGAGGCGGAGATCGACTTCGCGGCGGCCTACGGCGCCTACGAGGACACGGTCTGCCGCGTCCGGGAGAAGGGCGGCGCGGCGCGCCTCCGCGCCTTCGCCGACGCCTGCCGCGACGCGCGGCACGACGCCTCCCTGCCGGGGCTCTGCTGGATCGCCGCCGAGTTCCGCCTCGCGCGCCTGCAGGGCCGCGACCCGCGGACGCTCCTCGACGACGCCGACTTCGCGGAGCGCGCCGGACCGGCGGCGAGCGCCATCCGCGACGACGGCGACCTCCACCGCTTCTCGCGGGAACGCGCCGCAAAGTTCGCGTCCGTCATCCCGCTGCTGCGCGGCGACCTCGAGGACGCGGCGGCGCAGGAGCGGGCGCGCCCGCCGCGCGCGACCATCCTCTACGACGACGACGAGCTCGCCTTCGCCGGCGACGTCCAGACCGTTCTCTCCGGCATCTCGGGCCCGCACTCGGCGGACCTGATCCGCCTCGAGCGCCTTCGCCTCGCGGGCGACGCGGCCGCGACGCGGCGCGAGGCGGAGCGGCTCCTCGACCCCGCCGCCGGCCTCTCGCCCGCGGAGACCGCGCTCGCGGCGTGGCGCGCGGATGACGCTCGCGCCGCGCTCGAGTGGGACTCGGGCGCGTGGATCCCGGTGCGCTTCTCGGCGAACGGCGCGTTCTGCAACGGATGGAACGCCGACCGGTCCGGCCGCTCCGGGCCCGGCCGCTGGACCGCCGGCGACGGCTGGGCGGACCAGCCGGGCGGCGACTCGGACGCGCTCCGGTGGACGGTCTCCCTTCCGAACGACGTCGAGCTGCGCGGGACCGCGGTCTGGGACGAGCGCGACTGGTGGCTTCGCCCGCGGGACTTCCACAACCTCTCGCTCGATCTGGACCCCGACCGGGCCGACCTCCGGCAGGACCGATACAGCGAGGTCAACCTCTTCCCCTGCGACGAGGGCACCTGCGTGTCCTTCACCGGCGCCCAGCACTGGGACGAGCGCACCCGCTCGCGACCGGGGCTCTATCTCGTCCGCGGCCGGACGCAGCGCGTCGACTTCCGCGCGGTCTGGAGCGGCGGGACGCTGTCCGTCTGGATCGGGGACGACCCAACGCCGTTCACGCGGTCCCGCTGGCTCGCCGTCGCGGGCGCCCGTCCGGACGCGCGCGACCGGCGGCTCTCCATCGAGGGCCGCGGCGTCGCGCTCGCGAACCTCGCCGTCCGCAATCCGCACGCTCCGCCGCCCGCAGACGCGGCGGCCTTTCCGCCGCTGCCGCCGACCCTTCCGTGCCCGCCCGACGCGGAGCCCGCGGCCCCCGACCCGTTCGGCCTTCTCGCGAACGCCCGCACGAACGCGGCCCTGCGGACGCGCGCCGCGTTCGTCCGGGAATCGCTCGCGCCCCTTCTGCGCCGGGAGCTGCTCGAACCGTTCGAGGCGGGGCCGGAGGCGTCCGCGCCGTGGGCGGACGAGGCGCGAGCCTTCCTTGCGGACTCGGTCCGCCTCGGCTGCTACGACACGCTCTCGCGCCGCTTCGAATGGGAGTGGGAGCCCGCCTTGCGGCTCGTCCTCGAGAAGGGCGCCGCCGACCCCGCGCTGCGCTGGGGCTGCGCGATGGGCCTCGCCGCGCAGGGCCGCAAGGACGAGGCGCGCGAGCAGGTCCGCGCGCTGCGCGAGGCCGTCGCGGGCGATGGCGGGACGCCCTTCCTGCGCTACCTCGCCGCGCTCGCCGACTGGCGCGTCGACGGCCGCGCGCGCGACGAGACGGCGCGCCTCGCCGAGCGCC
>CACWKU010000188.1 GCA_902761575.1 uncultured bacterium | reverse complement strand
AACGGCGTCCTGCGCCTCCCCGCCTTCGTCGGCCCGGAGGACCGCCGGCCCGACGTCCCGCGCGCCGACGCGCCCCCCGCCGGCGCGCGCCGCGTCGTCGCCGTCTCGCCCTACATGTTCCGCCGCCACGACGCCTCCGCCGAGCGCGAGCGCGGCCCGCGGTTCGCGCTCGAGATCCCGGAGGGAGTCGAGACGATCGGCGCGTTCGCCTTCGAGAACACGCTGCGCATCGAGGGCGTGCGCCTGCCCTCCACGCTGCGCTCGCTCGGCCCCGGCGCCTTCTCCAACTGCGGCAACCTGAAGGAGATCGACCTCCCCGAAGGCGTGAAGGAGATCCCCGCCGGATGCTTCCTCGGCTGCGCCTCGCTGGAGCGCATTTCCGCCCCCGGCGCGACCGCCGTCGACGCCCTCGCCTTCGCCGGCTGCGAACGCCTCGCCGGCCTCTCCCTCGCCCCCGCCGCCTCCCTCCATCCCTCCGCCCTCCTCGACACGCCGAGCCTCCCATCCGAGCCCGAGCCTCACGCAGAGAACGCAGAGAACGCAGAGAACGCGGAGCCCGGCAGGGTCAGGGGCTCGGCGGGGCGGGAATGACGAGGGTCGTTCCGGAAAGGACGTAGTCCGGGTTCGGGACGGCCGCCGTGTTCGCCTCCCAGACGACGCGCCATTTGTTGCCGTCGCCGTAGAAGAGCTTCGCGACGCCGGAGAGCGTGCCGCCGTCCCAAAAGGTCGATCGGAAGACGTAGGTGCGCGGGAGCGGGACGGCGAGGAACGCCGCGCGGTCGGCGGCGGACCAGGCGTCCAGTTTCGCCAGAATCGCGCGGGCGGGTTCGTCGGGGACGCGGCGCGGCCATCTGACGTCCGGCAGTTCGATGTCGAGTCGCGTTTTCTTCGTCGAGCCGTCGATTCCGCGGAAGAACTTGACGGCCTTGGACGAGCCATCGGCCCGGAAACAGGAGAGAACGAGGTCCGGATGGCGGATCTGGCCGCAGATGCAGGGTTCACCCGGCTGCCTCGGCTTCGGTCCAAGCTCTTCGAAGGTTTTCCAGTTCGCGAGCAACGCGAGGATTTCGTCGCCAACTGCTTTTGCGACGGCATGCGTTTCGCCGTCTCCGTCCTCGCGCGAAAAGCGCTCGTAGCGGACGATCGTGGCGGGGTCTAGCATCGAGGACAGCGCCTCTGCGCCCTCTGCGTTCTCTGCGTGAGTTTCTTCCGCGGCGGGGCTCTGCGTGGCGGGGGCGGCGACGCGGGCGATGAAGAAGACGGTGCCGAGCCTGGCGTCGCGGACGAGGAAGAGGAACGGACGGTCGGCGACGAAACGGCGGGGCGGCGGGGGCGGTTCCGCACAGGCGGGGACGGGGCCGACGGTAACGGACCAGGCCTCGGCGCCTTCTTCGTCGATCGCGAGGCCGGCGGTCTGGGAGATCGGCGGGACTTCGTCCGTGTCGCCGCCCGCGAGGGCGGAGAAGTCGGACGAGGGCGGGAGGACGACCGGATCGGTCTGCCGCGCGCGAAGCGCGGGACCGAGCAGGTCGCCATGGCGGGTTTCGAGCGAGAACTTCGGCAGGACGACGGTCGTCGCCGCGGTTACGGGATGGAACGGACCGTCGACGAAGGTCGGGTCGAAATCCTTCTCGATGTCGGCGAGAGGGACGCCTTCGTCGGGAAGAATCGCGACGGCCTCGATTTCGCCGCCGCGCATCGGGAGGACGAGCGCGGAGCAGCCGTGGCAGTCGTCATGTTCGAGGGCGTAGAGGCCGGTGCGTCGCAGAAAGCGGGCGGGGACGTCGCCGTCCGGGGCGTGGAACGCGCCGTCGAAGGCAAGCGAGGGGTCGAAGGCGTCGGCCCATGCGGCCTTGAGCCAGGCGGCGTGTACGAGCAGGGCGGCCGTGCCGGGGGCGGGTGGCTCGGCGAGCGCGGCGGGAACGCGGCCGTGCGTCGCGGCGGAGACGAAGGCGTTCACTTCGGCCCGACCGGTTTCGTCCATCGGGACGTTGCGGACCGAGGCGCCGAAGTCCCGCGTCGCGCGGGCGGCGAAGGCGCGCGAGGGCGAACGTCCCGGCGGGAGCCAGAGCGAGAGGGACGTTTCGAGCGCCGCGGCTCCGCCGGCGCCGACGGCGGCGCGCCGTTCGCGGTGGAGTCGGAACGTGGCCGAGATTTCGTCCGCCGTCGGGAAACGGTCCCTCAGGAAGAGGACCGCGGCTTCGTCTCCCGGCCCGTGGGACGGGGCGCGGGCGTCGACCGCCTGCATGCACAAGGCGTTGGAGAGGGCCTCGGCGGTCTCCCGGTCGGCGCCTGCGGCGAGGAATCCGAGCGATTCCGCGACGCCCATCGGGGCGAGGACGAGATTGCCGGAAGGGCGGACGAGCGCGACTTCGCGGTAGAGGAACGCGGCGAAGGCCGTGTCGTCGAACGCGGGAAGGTCGAGGCGCCGCCACGCTGCGTCGAACGCGGCGCGGACGGAATCCGCGGCGGGGTTCGGTGTCGGGGACGGCGCCTCCGCGTTCTCTGCGTTCTCCGCGTGAGATTCTTCCGCGGCAGGGCTCCGCGTGGCGAGGGAGGCGCGGATGGCGGGAAGGTGCGCGGGATCGATGCGGAGAAGGTGGAAGCGCCAGAGTGCGGTTCCTTCCGCGCGGCTGCAGATGGCGACGACGCGGGTCGGCCAGGATCCGGACGGAAGGGCCAGGAAGCGTTCCGCGCACGCATAGGCGACGGTCCAGGCGTCGATTTCGTCCGCGTCCGCGAGTCCGACCTTGAACCGGGCGGGGCTCCCGCCTGCGAACTGCCCGAGAAGGAAGGCGCGGTATTCCTCGGACGGCTCGTCCACCGCGAAGGATTCGACGAGAAGGTCGAGCAGGCGCCGTTCGGACGGATCGTCGAGGAATGCCTCGTAGAGCGCGAGGGCGCGGATGCTCGCGTCCGCCGCCGAGCGTTGCGGGCTCGTGGGATCGGCGGCCGGCGCGGGAATGAAGATCACCATTCCCTTGCGGATGACGTCCGGGCTCTTCAGGACGTCGCGGTTCGCCTCGAAGATCTCCCGGTAGCGCGCCGCGTTGCCGTAGAAGAGCTTCGCGACGCCGGAGAGCGTCCCGCCGTCGTCGCCGGAACCGATTTCGTAGCGGCAGGGCGGCGCGTGGAGTTCCAGCCAGGGGTTGGCGGGCTCGACGCGGCCGTCCGGTTCGATCCGCAGGCTCGTGACGGTCCCCCCGTCCAGCATCACGACGTTCCAGCGCGCCGGCTCGTCGTCCCGCGGACAGGGAATCCGAAGATCCGTCGGGACGCCATGCTGCGTTTCAAGGACGCGGGCGATCGCCCCGGCGGCGTCCTGGGCCGGCCATCTCTTGATGCGGTAATAGCCCCGTTCGGGCGGTTCGGACACGGTTTCGTCCGCGGTCACGCGGACGCACCGCTGCGCACCGGTCACGGTGTCCTGGAACCACAGAAGCCAGCCGCCGCCGTGCGCCCGGTTCCAGGATGTCATGTCCCGGCACGCGAACCGGTTCGCGTCGCCGCCGAAGAACCCGCGGCCCAGCTCGAGCGCGCGAAGCGCGTCGGGAACGGGGATCTCGGTCCGGTTGATGCGCGGATCTTCGATCACCGTCGCCCGCGCCGCGAGGAGCGGCGCGAGAGCGAGAAGGGGAAGAACGAGGACGAGGCGTCTCATTGGCGGGTCGAGGGTTCAGGGATTCGGAGCGGGAACGAGAACGCGCCGCCGGTGCGCTGCGTGTAGGAGGGGTCCTTCTGCGTCGGGACGTAGAGCGGCTGCCCGGCGCGGATGCGGTTCGGGTCGGCGAGGCCGTTCGCTTCGATGATCGACTTCTGCAGGACCTCGTGCCGCTGGGCGATGGCCGAGAGCGTGTCACCGGGCTTCACGACGTAGACCGCGTAGCCGTCCTTCGGGGGAAGGGAGCGGGAGTCGCCCGAGGAAGACTCCTTGGAAGCGGAACCGTCCGCGCGCGGCGGAATCGGTATGCCTCCGGGAGCCCTCGGTTCGACGGCTGGCGTGCGCGGCGGCGGAAGCGGCACGCCGCCGATACGGGGTTCGACGGCCGACGTTTGCGGCGGCGGCGTGGGTTCCGATTCCGGAACGTAGAGCTGCTGTCCGCAACGGATGGAATCGTCCGGACCGCCCTTCACGGCGGGAGGCGGGACGGTTTCGTCGGGCTTCTGGACGCGGGCGCCGGAGACGGTGCAGCCGGGGCCGGCGACGGTCGCCGTCGCGGCGGCGGCGAGGGCGAGAAGGGCGCGGCGGAGCTTCTCCGCGGCGACGGGGGAGTAGGAACGGGGATGTGTGGGCATGGTGTGGTCCTTTCGACGGGTATTCTACCACAGCGAAAACGGAAAAATATGCGAAAAGTGTGTAAAATTTGTCGCGCTTTCGAAGTCCGCGAAGCGGTCCGGCGCGCGCCGGACCATACGACCGACGCCGCGGCGGGCGCTGGCGCCCGCCGCGTGCGAGGTCCCCTCGTTGAAGCGGTCCGGCGCGGCGCGCCGGACCATACGACCGATGCCGCGGCGGGCGCTGGCGCCCGCCGTGTGCAAGGTCCCCTCGTTTGTGCGAAAAGTGTGTAAAATTCGGCGTGGCGTTGAAACGCCGCGTGGCTTCTGCTAGACTGCGCGCCATGAAAGGCGACACCGGCAAAACGGATTCGGCCCCTGCGTTCGTGCTCTGCCCGCCGGCGTGCGCGGACGCGGTGCGGCGCGCGCTGCCGCCGGGCTGCGATGTCGTCGTGGCGGGATCGCCGGAGGAGGCGCGGGCCGCGTTCGCGGAGCGGACGGGAGCGGCGGCGCCGGCCGGCGGCGCGGGCGAGGTCGAGATCGACGGACGTTCGGTCGACCTCACGACGCTCGAGCGAGCCGTGTTCGAGGTCCTTTCGCGGGCGCCGGGCCGCACCGTCTCGCGCGCGGCGCTGCTCCGAGAGATCCACGGCGACGCGGCGGGGAGCGTCCTGCCGCGCGTGGTCGACTCGACGGTCTCGCGGCTGCGGCGCAAGCTCGGTCCGTCCGGCTGGCGCGTCGAGACCGTCTGGGGCCGCGGCTACCGCTGGAACGCGGGCGACCGCCCTGCCGTGCGTCCGTTCCTCCAGGCCCTGCGGTGGAGCGCAGGCACGCTCGGCGTCATCCTCGTCGCCACGCTCCTCGTTCCGCGGACCAGTCCCGAGGGGCCGTCGCCGCCCGTAGCCGAGCCGGCGCCGCCGGTCATCGAAGCGCCGGTGGCGGCCGAGCCCTCCGCCGGGGAGGTTGGGGACCATGGGGACTTTGGCGACCGTGGGGACTTTGGGGACGTTGGAGACAGTGGGGACGCCGGCCCCGATTATTTGGCCGAACCGTCGGTTGCCGAGCCTGCACAGAAGCCCGCGCCGGCCCCTGCGCCCGCGCCGGCCTGCAGCGCCAAACGCGCCGCATCGGCGCCCGCCGCCGGTCG
>CACWKU010000187.1 GCA_902761575.1 uncultured bacterium | reverse complement strand
GACGGCGCGACCGCGGGGTTGCCGGTCGTGCGGTAGAGGCGCAGCGCGCCGCCGGGCGCGGAGCCGGCGAGGTAGGTCGCGGCGTTGCCGGCGGGGAGCGCCGCGAGCAGGACGTAGAGCCCGTCGTCGCGCCTCAGCAGCAGCCACGGGGCGACGGCGTCCAGCGCGGCCGGGTCGGCGCCCTGCGCGGGCGTGAACCAGAACGGCGAGCGCTGGACTTGGCCGGCGTAGGCCGCGACGCGCGCCGGGCGGCCGAGCGGGATGTGGCGCCAGGGGCCGTGGCCGTGGCGCTCGGCCTCGCCCGTCGCCGGAACGGAGAGGAACGAGCCCTTCAGGGAGAAGGCCGGATCGAGGCCTTCGAGGAGGGTGGCGTCGCCGGAACGCAGGGTTCCGCCGGAGAGGGAAAGACGGTCCATGGCGATGCCTCCGCCTACGCCTCCTCGTCGCCCGAGTCGAGCGAGTAGAGGTAGCGCTTCACCTTGAGCGTGTTGGTCTTCTGGAGCGGCTCGAACCGGACCTGGATGCGGCGCGGGTGCTTGTAGGTCGAGATCTGCTTCATCGCCTCGCGGATCTCCCGGAGGCAGAGGTCGCGGATCTGGTCGTCGGAGAGCGGCGAGGCGGAGGAGGAGTCGGACTTGTTGCGCTCCTCGGCGATCTTGTCGAGGTCGGCGACGACGATCGCGCCGACGTGCTCGCCCTTCTTCTCGCCCGGGACGTGGTAGCCCAGGACGATCGACTCGAGGATGTGCGGGCAGGCGTTGATGACGAGCTCGACCTCCTCGGGGTAGATGTTCTTGCCCTCGCGGTTCACGATGAGCGACTTCTTGCGCCCGGTGATCGTGATGTAGCCGTTCTCGTCCATCGTCCCGAGGTCGCCCGTGCGGAACCAGTCGCCGTCGAAGCACTCCCTCGTGGCGTCCTCGTTGCGGAAGTAGCCCTTCATCACGGAGGGGCCCTTCACCTCGATCTCGCCGACGCCCTCGTCGTTGGGCTCCGCGATGCGCAGCTCGTGGCCGGGCAGCGCCTTGCCGACGGAGGAGAAGACGATGGCGTTCTCGGGCGCGAGGGCGGAGATCGGGGCCGTCTCGGTGAGGCCGTAGCCCTGGAGGGTCGTGATGCCGAACTTCGACCACTGCCGGAGCACGTCCGGGTCGCTCGCCGCGCCGCCGACGATGATGATGCGCATGCGGCCGCCGAGCTGGGCGATGATCTTGCGGCCGACGACGCGGGAGAGGCCGATCGCCATCAGGGCGCGGGCGGGGGCGCTCTTCTCGAGCTTCTTCATGATCGCGGCGAGCATCTTCTCGGCGAGGAGCGGGACGGCGAGCAGGACCGTGGGCTGCGTCTCGCGCATGTTCTCGGGGATCGTGCGGAGGTTCTCGACCATCGAGACCGAGCACTGCGCGGCGAGCGGGACGACGAAGTTCGCGGTGAAGGCGAAGGCGTGGTGGAGCGGGAGTACGAGCAGGAAGTTGTCGTCCTTGCGGACCGTGTAATACTGCAGCGCCGAAAGTTGCGCGCAGAAGTTGGCGTGCGTGAGCATCGCGCCCTTGGAGCGGCCCATGGTGCCGGAGGTGTAGATGATCGAGGCGACGTCCTCCTCGCGCGCGACGTTGCGGTCGAAGAACGAGTCGGGCGCGGCGGAGGGCCCCGAGACGGACTCGAGGAGGCGTTCGTAGTCCCACAGGCGGACGCCGCTCTCGCGGCGGTCCTCGGAGACGGCGCCGTCCGCCAGGACGACCGCGCGCATGTACTTCAGGGTCCCCATGACCTCGCGGACGAGCGGGCCGGTCTTGCCGCTGCCGAAGAACGCGACGGCCTCGGAGTCGCGCAGGATGTGCGAGACCTCGTGGGGGTGGAGGCGGGCGTCGACGGGCACCGCGGTGACGCCGCAGGAGACGATGCCGAGGTAGGTGGACATCCACTCGGGGCGGTTCTCCATCATGAGCGCGACGCGGTCGCCGGGCTTCACGCCGAGCTTTCCGAGCGACTCGGAGACGGCGCGGGCGCGGGCGTGCAGGTCGACGAAGGACCATTCGTGCCAGACCCGGTCGGCCTTCCAGCGGACGGCGATCGTGTCGGGGGACTGGGAGTAGGCGTCGAGAAGAAGCGTGCGGAGCGTAGGCATGGGAATCGACCTGCTTGTTCGTGGAGGCGCCGCCCGGGGAACCGAGTCGCGGCGTGCGGTGTGCATTCTGCCACATCCGCCGCTTTTCCGCAAGTTCGCCCGCGCGCGCGGGCGCGAGCCCCGGGGCGTTTGCTTTCCGCCGGGCGTGTGGTATCATCCCGCGCCATGAGCAACGTCCGCGTCCGCTTCGCCCCGTCCCCGACGGGATCCGTCCACATCGGCAACATCCGCGCCGCCGTCTTCAACTGGCTCTTCGCCCGCCACGTCGGCGGCAAGTTCCTCCTGCGGATCGAGGACACGGACCTCGTGCGCTCCACCAAGGAGGCGATCGACAAGGTCCTCGACGCGATGGCCTGGCTCGGGCTCGACTACGACGAGCCCGTCGTCTACCAGACGCACAACGCCGCCGACCACCTCGCCGCGGTGGAGCGGCTGCTCTCCTCCGGCGCCGCCTACAAGGCCGTCAAGGAGTCGGTCGACCCCGCCACGGGAGAAAAGAAGTCCGGCGAGGTCGTCCTCTTCCGCATGCCGAAGGAGGGCGTCATCGAGTACACGGACCTCGTGAAGGGCCGCATGAAGAAGAAGGCCGAGGACACGCAGGACTTCGTGATCGTCCGCTCCGACGGCTCGCCGGTCTTCCACATCGCGAACGTCGTCGACGACATCAAGCAGGGCGTCACCCACATCATCCGCGGCGACGACCACGTCGAGAACACCTTCAAGCACATCCAGATCTTCAAGGCCCTCGGCGCGCCCGTCCCCGAGTACGCGCACCTGCCGATGATCGTCAACGCGCAGGGCAAGCCCTACTCCAAGCGCGACGGCGCCGCGTTCGTGGGCGAGTTCAAGGAGCAGGGCTACCTTCCCGAGGCGCTCTTCAACTTCCTCGTGCTGCTCGGTTGGGCGCCGGGCGACGACCGCGAGGTGATGTCGCGCGCGGAGCTCGTCGAGGCGTTCTCGCTCGACCGCGTGAAGTCCTCGCCCGCGCGCTTCGACCTGAAGAAGCTCCTGTGGATGAACGGCGAATACATCGCGCACCAGCCGGCGGACGTCTTCAAGGCCGAGCTCTCCTCGCGCCTCGCGGCGGCGGGCCTCCCGGCCGAGCCGCTGGGGTGCACGCTCGACGAGCTCGTCCCGCCCGTGCAGATCCGCACGAAGACGCTCTCCGACCTTCCGGGCAATTGCGAATACTTCTTCAGGGAGGAGGTCGACTACGACCCGGCGGCCGTCGAGAAGCGCATCCGCAGGCCCGGCGCGAAGGAGCGCCTCCTCGCGTTCGCGGACGCCTTCGCGGCCGCGCCGGAGTTCACCGTCGAGTCGACCGAGGCGCTCGTCCGCGCCGAGGCGGACAAGGTCGGCGAGGACGGCAAGCCCGTCGGGATGGGCGCGCTCGTGCACCCGATCCGCGTGGCGGTGTCCGGCCGCACGGAGGGTCCGGGGCTCTTCGAGATGCTGGCGCTGCTCGGCCGCGATCGCGTCGTGCGCCGCCTCCGCGCCGCCGCCGCGCTCTGAACCCCGAAACGGAGGACCGCCCTTCCCATGGAGCCGCTTCCCTCCATCCCCGCGCGCCTCGGCTTCGGCCTGATGCGCCTCCCGCGCAAGGACGGCGCGATCGACCTGCCGCAGACCTGCGAGATGGTCGACCGCTTCCTCGCCGCCGGCTGCACCTACCTCGACACCGCCTACGTCTACGACGGCAGCGAGGAGGCCGCGCGCGAGGCGCTCGTCCGGCGCCACCCGCGCGACTCGTTCCTGCTCGCCTCCAAGCTCGCCGCATGGGCCGGCTGCCAGTCCCGCGAGGACGCGATCCGGCAGTTCGAGACCTCGCTCGAGCGCACCGGCGCGGGGCACTTCGACTTCTACCTCTTCCACAACCTCGGCCCCGGCCGCACCGAGGCCTTCGACCGCTTCGGACTCTGGGACTGGGCGCTCGAGCGCCGCGCCGAGGGGCGCATCCGCCACTTCGGCTTCTCGTTCCACTCGACGCCCGACGAGCTCGACCGGCTCCTCGTCGCGCACCCCGAGGTCGAGTTCGTGCAGCTGCAGATCAACTACGCCGACTGGGACGACCCCGTCGTCCGCGCGCGCGAGAACCTCGAGGTCGCGCGCCGCCACGGCAAGCCCGCGATCGTGATGGAGCCCGTGAAGGGCGGCCTGCTCGCGAGCCCGCCGGACTCGGTCGGGCGGATCCTCCGCCGCGCCGCGCCGGACGCCTCGATGCCCTCGTGGGCGCTGCGCTTCGCCGCGGGGCTCGAGGGCGTGCTCGTCGTCCTCTCGGGGATGAGCTCGCTCGAGCAGATGGACGACAACCTCGCGCACCTCGCGCCGGGGAACTACCGGCCGTTCGGAGAGGCGGACCTCGCCGTCCTCGCCGAGGCGCGCGCCGCGCTCGCCGCGGTGCCGACCGTCCCATGCACCTCGTGCGGCTACTGCGAGAAGGTCTGCCCCGCCGGCATCGGCATCCGCGGCTCCATCGCGGCCCTCAACCAGCTCACGCTCTACCGCAACGAGACCCGCGCCCGCAACTACGAGCAGTGGCAGGTCGTCAAGGCCGGGAGGAAGCGCGCCTCCGAATGCCTCCGCTGCGGCGCCTGCGAGCGCGCCTGCCCGCAGCGCATCGCGATCCGCGACGCGCTCGCCCGCGCCGCGTCCGCGTTCGCATGAACCGCTTCCCCTCGCTCACCCTCCGCGCTGTCGGCGAGACGCTCGAAGTCGAGTGGTCCCCGGTCGAGCGCCTGCCGCCGCCCGCGGTGCGCGTGCTCGACCACCGCCCCGCCGCGCCGCGCCTCACGGTGCAGCTGCGCGCGGCGCCGGAGCCGTCGGACGAGGAGGTGCGCGAGGCGTTCGTCGCGTTCCTCCGGCGCGAGGCCGCGCGGCGCATCCCGCCCGTCCTCGCCGCGCTCGCGGACGAGGCCGGCATCCCGCGCCCGCCGCACGTCCGGATCGGCCTCACGCGCTCGCGCTGGGCGTCGCGGTCGTCGTCCGGCACGGTCGCCTGCAGCGTCCACCTGCTCTTCGTCCCGGAGGCGCTCTTCCGCCACGTGCTGCTGCACGAGCTCGTGCACGTCGAGCACATGGACCACTCGCCCGCCTTCCACGCGCGCCTCCGCCAGCTCGACCCGCTCTCCGAATCCCACTCGCGCGCGCTCCGCTCCGCGGACCGCGACTACCTCCCGCCCTGGCTCCGCTTCTCCGCCCCATGACCGAGCACGACGCCTACCTCGCCCTCAACCTGGTGCCCTCGATGGGCGCCGCGACGGCCCGCGCCGGCATCGCGCGCTTCGGGTCCGCGGCCGCGTTCTTCGAGTCGGGCGGCCGCGGCCTGGCGGACCTCGACGTCGACGGCCG
>CACWKU010000186.1 GCA_902761575.1 uncultured bacterium | reverse complement strand
GCGAGCGAGCGGGCCCCATCGGCGAGCGGGCGGAGGGAGCGCGCGTAGACGCCCTGCGCGAGCAGGGCCTTGGCGGCGGCGGCCTCGTCGGCGGCCTCGACGCGGCCCGCGCGGGCCGCGCCCTCCGCGGTGTAGCCCTTGTAGAGGAAGGTCATCGCGCGCGGCGGCGGGAGGGCCGCTCCGGGGCGCGGGCGGAGCCGAGCAGCTTGTATTCGACGGAGTCGAGGAGCGCCTGCCAGGCCGCCTCGATGAGGTTGGGGGAGACGCCGACCGTGCCCCAGCGGCGCTCGCCGTCCGTGGACTCGATCAGGACGCGCGTCGTGGCGCCGGTCGCCTCCTTCGGGTCGAGGATGCGGACGCGGAAGTCGGTGAGGACGATCTTCGCGATCTCGGGGTAGAACTGCGAAAGCGCCTTGCGCAGCGCCTTGTCGAGCGCGTCGACGGGGCCGTTCACGCTCTCGCCCGCGGTGATCTCGGCGTGGTCGCCGACGCGGATCTTCACGGTCGCCTCGGAGAGGCACGGCTCGGAGCCGCCGCGCTTTTCGACGATGACGCGGAAGCCCTCCAGCTCGAAGAACGGCCGGTGCGCGCGGAGCGCCTTCTGCACGAGGATGCGGAACGAGGCGTCCGCCGACTCGAACGAGTAGCCCTCGGCCTCGCGCGCCTTGAGCTCGCCCACGATGCGCTTCACCTCGTCGCGGGAGAGGTCGGCCGCGCCGGCGCCGGCCTGCTTGAGGCGGTAGAGGACGTTGGACGCGCCGGAGAGCTCGGAGAGCACGACGTGGCGCTCGTTGCCGACGCTCTCGGGCGGGACGTGCTCGAAGGAGGCGGGGTTGCGGCGCACGCCCGAGACGTGGGCGCCGGCCTTGTGGCTGAAGGCGGCCTCGCCGACGAACGGCGCGCGCGGGTCGGGGCGCTGGTTCACGAGGTCGTCCACGGCGAGCGAGAGCGAGCGCAGGCCGGCGAGCCGCTCGGGCGTCGTCACGGGCGCCCGAAGCTTGAGCTGGAGCGCGGGTACGATCGTCGTGAGATTCGCGTTGCCGGCGCGCTCGCCGTAGCCGTTCATGCAGCCCTGCACCATCCGCGCGCCGGCGCGGAACGCGGCGAGGGAGTTCGCGACCGCGAGCCCGCAGTCGTTGTGGGCGTGGATGCCGAGCATCGCGCCCGCAAGGTCCTCGCGGACCTTCGAAACGATCGCGAAAACGTCCTCGGGCAGCGTGCCGCCGTTGGTGTCGCAGAGGGCGAGGGCGGAGGCGCCGGCGTCGCGGGCGCGGCGGAGGACGGCGAGCGCGTAGGCGGGGTCGTCCTTGTAGCCGTCGAAGAAGTGCTCGGCGTCGAAGACGACCTCGAGGCCGCGGTCGCGGAGGTACTCGACCGTCTCGGAGACCATGTCGAGGTTCTCGGCCTCGGACGTGCGGAGGACGTCGCGCACGTGGAGCTTCCAGCACTTGCCGTAGATGGCGGCGGCGGGCGTGCCGGCCCGGAGGAGGGCCTGGACGAGCGGGTCGTCCTTGCAGCGGCCGCCGACGCGGCGCGTGGCGCCGAAGGCGACGAGGCGGATCTGGGAGAAGCGCTCCCTCGCGGCGTCGCGGAAGAACTGCATGTCGCGCTCGTTGGAGCCGGCGAAGCCGCCCTCGAGGTAGGGGACGCCGAACTCGTCCAGGAGGTGTGCGAAGCGGATCTTGCCCGCCTGGGAGAAGGTGATGCCGAGCGCCTGCGCGCCGTCGCGCAGCGTGGAGTCGTAGATCACCGGACCGTCCGGCGGGACGGCGGCGACGGACGCTGTTGTCTTCTTGGCGCGAACTTTCATGGCGGCGGATTATGCCACATGCGGAACGGTCCCGCAAGGGAAAGGCCCCCCGGAACCGATCGGGATCCGGGGGGCCAGAATGGCTCCGGTGGCTGGATTCGAACCAGCGACCAAGGGATTAACAGAACCTTGCAATTCCGCTTAAAATGCCGAGTTTCGTTTGCTTGGTAGATTTTCGGTAGATTTATCTTGACTTTTGACGGGCAATTATAGAGAATCAAACGCCGTCAACCGAAAACAACCCGAACGGAGGAAACATGGCCCGATTCAAGACAAAGCGGAAGCCCGGACACGCGAAGGGCGAGAAGAACCTGCACAAGCGCGGAACCGGCACACTCTACACCCGCGCAGCCCGTGGAAAGGACGGGCAGCGCGTCGCCGTCTACTACGCGCGCTTTGTCGTCGACGGCGTGCGCGTCACCCGGAACACGGGCGAGACGGACCGCGCGAAGGCCGAGGCCGCGCTCGATCGGATGCGGGAGGAAGAGGAAGCCGCACGCCACGTTTCCGAAAAGGACGAAGTGAAGCGCCGTCGCGCAATCGAAGCGGCGACCAAGACCGCCGAGGACGCGCTGCGCGAGAAGATGGAAGCCGACCGCCGCGCCGAGGAGGAGCGCAACGCGCTGCTGATCGCCGACGCCTTCGAGACTTACCGAAAGCGGCTGGCCGAGGTCCACAAGCGCAAGCGCAAGACGGTTGACGGCGCGACCGTGGACCGCTACGCGGCGCAGTTCGCCGCGTTCTCCGGCTGGATGGGGCAGCATCACCCCGAGAAAGGAACCATGCGCGCCGTCTCTCCCGACGTCGCGCAGGAATGGCTCGACTCCCTTTCCGATCTCTCCGCCAACTCCCTTAATAAGCGCATCGTTCTGATGCGGTCCGTTTGGAACCTGCTCGGCCCTGCCGTCTGGTATCACCCCGACCCGACGAAGCCCGACGCGCGCAACCCGTGGGACGGCGAGAAGCGCGGCGGTTCCATCGACAAGGCGAAGAGCGACACCGTGAGCAAAAAGCCCTTCACCCTCGACCAAGTGCGCCGGCTGCTCGACCTTGCGGAAGGCGAAGTCAAGACGCTCGCCTATCTCGCCGCCTTCACCGGCGCGCGCCTTGGCGACTGCGTGCGCTTCCGGTGGGATATGGTGGACTTCGACGCGCGGCAAATCACCTTCACGCCGAACAAGACCCGCCACACGTCCGGAAAGGAAGTGGACATTCCGCTGATGCCCGAACTGGCCGCGCACTTGCGGACCCTGCCCGGCTTCGCGCTGGGGAGCGGCGACGTGCTGCCCGGACTCCGCGCCGAGTACGAGAAGGACGCCCCGACCTTCTTCCACAAGCGGCTCGATCCCCTCTTCGAGAAGTGCGGCATCGTCACGCGCGAGGAAGGGAAGGACGGCAAGCTGCACGTCGTTCGCGGGTGGCATTCGTGGCGGCACTACTTCGCGACCCGCTGCCTTCAACTCGGCGTGAAGCCGGCCGAGGTGCAACGGATGCTCGGTTGGACTTCGGACCAGATGCTGAAGGTCTACTTCAACCCCGACACGAAGCGCATCCTTGACCGCATGGACGCCGCGGCGCCGGCCGCCTCGCTCCCCGCTCCGAAGGACGCCGCCGCCGCCGCGCTCGATGCGTTCTGCGAGGCGTGCGACCGCCTCGCCGGCGCGGGCCTCTCGGCGGCCCAATGGCGCAGGGCCGCCGCCGCGCTGACGAAGGCGCGCAAGGCCGGCGCTTGACCTCGACCCTCCCGCCGTGGGATAATCCCGCCCGATGAACGAACGACTGCTAGACACCCTCCGCCGATGCGGAGCGCCGCGCCCTCCCGCGCCGGAATGGGAGGCGGCCGCGCTCGAACGGGTCCGCACCTGGGCGGCGTCCCGCGAGGGCGGCGTCCCCTCGCGCGGATCGTTCGCGCCGCTGCTCGAAGACTTCCGCGCGTGGGAAGAGGCGCGAGGGCTGCGCCCGTGCGAAATTCCGGGCAAGGCCGGCTTCTCGCGGCTTCTGGTGGCCATCGGCGCGCGCACTTCCGCGGCTCGCGTCAAAAAGCAAAGCGAATCTTGCAAGGCGGAAACCGCGAAACGGCGCTCTGGAAGATAAGAAATGAAAAATCGTTCTGCCTCTATGTCGCATAATTCATAGTTATGTTTCACGGCGGGAAGATAAGAAATGAAAAATCGTTCTGCCTCTATGTCGCATAATTCATAGTTATGTTTCACGGCGAGAACGCCCCGAAAGGTGGCACGCGGAGTGCTACATCGTGGGCGCTCCCAACCTCGGCCGGCGAGGGCTTCCGAAACGCGCTCGGCAGCAATCGCTGACGGTTGCGCGACGGCACTTGACAACATCTCCGCGAACATGGCAGTTTCCGCCTTGTCGCCCGCTCCGCGCGGCCGACGGCGCGAGGATGCGACCGCGCGCGCAATTGCGGCCCCCATTTCGCGGGGCGCGTTTCTGGAGGCCCGCACGGCCGTCGCATCCCAGAAGCGCGCCCCGTTTTTTTCTGGAAGCCCGGAATGAAACGACGGAATGCAACCAAGGCGCGCACGGCGAAGAATGCGAAGCGCGACCCGGACAAGGCGCGGCGCAACCGTGCCGACGAATTGCGCTGGCTCCGCGAGGCCGAGGCGGAGGAAGCAGCGGAGCGCTGGCGCGTGCGCTTTCTCGTCGCGCCTCGCCCTTGGTCGACCGGCGACGCACTGCCGTGGCTGCCGTTCGCGCGCTCCGCCGTCCGCGCGCTCGGCGTGGACGTGCGCGAAGCCGACCACTTCGAACGCACGGGCCGATTCGATCCAGCATCCGCGAACCTCCCGCTGCTCTACGATTCCACGCGGTGGCTCTGGGAACGCGCGCCGCGCCCCGCGGAGGCGTGCCGCGTCGCCGTGGACGCGCTCGCGCGGCTCGGCGGCAGGGCGCGGGGGCTTCGCGCCGTCGCGCCTGCTCCGCGTCCAGGCGCGTGGGACGCGCTGCTGCTCCCCGGCGTCGGCCTCTACGCCGTGCCGACGCCGGAACCGGGAACCGAGTACGAGCGCCGGATCGACGCGCGCCAGCGCGAAGAGGACGAACTGCTGCGCGTGTTCCGCGAGGCGGAGGCTGCCGCATGGAATACCGCCGACGCGCCGCCGACGGACGGCTCGAAAGACAAGACCGAGGATCCAAAAGCCGCGAGACGGAGCGCGGCCGCAAGAAAGGCCGGTCGCGCTTCTGGACGCGCTCGCAAAAATCCCGATACGGGGCGCGCGGTTGACCTCATGGAAAAGCGACTTAAAAGGAACCCCAAACTATCCGTTTCGAATGCTGCCCGACTGGTAAGCAAAAGCAACGCGCCCTTGCGCCGAGACGGACACGATCTCAAGCAGTCCTCACTCATTCGCGAATACCACAAACGGCGTTGCGGCAAGTGATTGAACGAGGATTGAACGAAGGGTTCAATCCTCGGTTTTTATCGTTTCGGAAACGCCCGTAAACATTGACCGAAACGCAATTGGTCTAGGATTGAACGACCGAGGCGCGCGAGGCGCGCCCCGTATTTTATTGCTCGTCGCCGCCGATAGTCTCGCGCCGTGCGGGGCGCGTCGGCGGCGAACGAAAGGAAACGACCAATGCTAACGAACATCAAGGAGGGGATTCGCGCGCTCGTCAAGGCCGACGCGACCTTGACCTCGGCCGAGCGCAGCGCGTGGCTGCGCTTCATCGACAACCCGCTCGGCGTTCGGCGGCCCGCCGAGGAGATCACGGGCCGCGTCGTCAAGTATCCCGAGGCCGCGCGGCTGCTCTCGCTCTCGCCCGCGCGTATCTACCAACTCGCGCGGGAAGGCCGGCTCGTCCCGGTCTACGGACGCCCGAAGGCCGAGGGCGGCCGCGCAATCGGCGTGACTCTCGAAAGCATCGAAGCGATGATGGGAAAGGCGGCCGCGAATGCGTAGCACAGCGAATGCGGGAAGATGCTACCGCATTCCTGCGCCCCCGCGCGACGGGTGGCCGTCCGTCGCCGCCGGTCCCGCCGACCTCGAGCCCGAGGACGTCGCCGCGTGCGCGCCGACCGCGAGCAGGACGGAAATCCCCCGCGTCGACCGGGCGCTCTTCCGCCCGTCCGGCGGATGCGGCTTCATTTCCGAATTCGTCGCGTGCGGGATGGCCGACGCCCTGCACCCGAACGAACCGCTGCTTTTCCTCTCCGCGCTCGCCGCGTGCGCGACCCTCGCGGGGCAGGGCTTCCGCACGGATCGCAACGCATGGCCGAACCAGTACGTTGTCGGCGTGGCTCCGACCTCGACCGGAAAGGATGCCGGGCAGAAACTCGCCGCCCATCTGCTCGCACGGCTCGGCGTCGGCGACCGCATCGGCGGGCGTCCGGGCTCCGGCCCCGCGCTGCAAGACTTCCTTCTGCTCGCCGGCGTCAAACTCTTCAACTCTGACGAGTGCGCCGACCTCTTCAAGAACTTGCACGCGAAGGGCAACGGCGAGCCGGCCGGCGCATCCTTGAACGCGCAGCTGCTCGCCGCCTGGAGCGCGTCCGCCGGCGTCTACCACCGTCGCCAGTTGAAGCCCGACCCGAAGGCCGCGAAGGTCCCGGCGTCCGGCTGGAACCTGCAAGCGACCTTCTGCGGATGGGCGCAGCCGGGCGCGTTCTTCGACGCCCTCTCTCCGGACGATCTGGCGAGCGGACTTCTGGGGCGCTGCCTCGTCCTCGAAGGCGACCCGCTCTCCTTGAACGAATCCGGCGCGAACCTCTACGCGCCGACCGACGCGCTGCTCGACTGGGGCCGCCGCATTCTCAAATCCGGCGGACGCGCGACCTTCACGGGCGAGGACCGCCCCGCGCCGCGCGTCGTTTCGCCGGCCGACGCCAGCGCCGCCGGATACCGGCTCGACCTGCTACGAAAGGAAACCAAGATGCGCCTCGACTTCGAGACGCAGGGCGACCACGCGGCGGCCGCCGCATACGGCAAGACCTTCGAGAAGGCCGAGAAGTTCGCGCTGCTCTACGCCGTCGCGGAGAATCCCGAGGCGCCGGCGCTGACCGTGGCGGGGTATGAATGGGCGTGGCGGCTCGTCACGTCCTCGACCGCCGCCCTCTTCGAGCGCGTGCGTCACCTCGTCGCCCGGACGGACCACGAGCGGAACGTCAACCGCGTTCTCGCCCTGCTCCGCGAGCGCGGCGGGAGCGTGCCGGTGCGCGAACTCTGCCGCAAGTTCAAGGACCTCAAGCCGGCCGACCTGCAAAGCGCACTTGAAACGCTCCGCAACGGAGAACTCGCGGAGGTGCGGATCGTGCGGACGAGAACCAACCCCAGAAAGGACCTCGTTCTGCTCGGTTGAATCTGTCACCGGCCGTCGAATCTGTCACCGGCTCGACGTGCGGGAAGGCCGAATCTGTCACCGAATCTGTCACCCCTTCCGGTGACAAATTCGAAACGCGAGAAACCCGCATAAACATTGAATGAAATGAAGGTGAAGAAAGAAAAAATTGAATTTGTCACCAATACTTTTCCCCCATGCATTTCCGCTTGCGCGTGGGATGGGGTAAGACCCTCGGTGACAAATTCAAAATTCGAATTCAACCCGCCCGCCGCGGCGGTTCTCGCGGCACCCCAAAAATGAAAACGCAAACAAGCACACAAGACAAGGACCAGAACGGCCAGACGCGAAACGACGAACTCCGATTCTGCGACGTGTTCCGGCAGGAATGGATCGACGCCATCGAACGAAGCAACACCCTCCGCGGACTCATCCTCGTTGACGAATCCGTTGCGGACGTGTTCCCCGACCGGTGGCTCTGGAAAGCAATCGCGGAATACCCCGGACCGTTCGGGCGAACGAAGGAACACGCGGCGCTGCTCGACGCATTCCAGCTCTGGCCGTTCGCCAGAATGAAGGACGGCGACACTTGCGCCATGGATATCGACCCGGGCTGCAACGCCAGCAACCTCCTCGACGCCCCGCGCCTGCTCGCCGCCGGCCTCGAAGAGGTGCAGCGCGTCAAGCGCCCGGATACGCCCTTGCTCCTCGTCGCCAAGATGGAACACACGCCGGCGCTTCCGTTCATCGTCCGGCTCTTCACGCACGCTTGGATCCTCGTCCGCAACTTCCCCGACGGAAATCTCGCCGCGCCGCGCAGCGTCACGGCCGTTCGGCTGCTGCCCGACGTGCGGACGGGCTTTTTCTGGATCGACACGCCCGACGAGCCCTAGCACGCGCGGGAGGCGGGAGGCGGCGCGGGCGGACAACCTCGCGCCCCTCCCGTCACCGACAACCCGCCACGCCCCGACGGCCGCAACGCGCGGGAAGGTGGCGAAAGGAAAACGACATGAAGACGAACACGAAGAAGACGGCGCACGCCGGCCCCCGTCCCGACCCCGCTTGGAGGGAATGGGCGAAGACCGCCGACCCCGCGCGGCTGCTGCGCGAACACTTCGGGCGGCGCGCGCTCTGCCTCGGCAACTGGAGCCTTCCCGATGAACTCTTTTGCGACCTCGCGTTTCTCGACAACGGCGATCCCGACGGCCCCGCGCTGCTCCGCGCTTTTGACCTGGCGGGAATGGAGGGCGCTCGCGTCGAATCGGCGGACGCCAGCAATCCGAACTTCGCGCCGACGATCCGCGCGGCGCTGCTCGATGCGCTTCGCGCGACGCCGCGCCCGGACGCGCCCGCAATCGTCGTTGCCCATACCGCCGACCTCCCCGACGCCGACCCCGCCGGCGAACTGCTCCGCGCGCTGCGCGACTTCTCGGACGCGCGGCTGCTCTTGGAGGTTCCGCCCCCGACGCCGGAAGAGAAGGTGGCGCTCGGCGTCCGTCTCCCCCTGCGCGACGAAGGGCGCTTGCGCCGGCTGCTCCCGTTTCTGCTCGGCGTGGCTCGGCTCGACTTCGCCGCAACCTTCCGCCGCGTCGAACCGCTTTGGCGCTACCCCTTCCCGACTTCCCCGGCACTCGCGTTCCTGCGCGTTCGCTTGCGCTGGCTCTCACCGGCGCAGGGGCGCGCCCGCGGCGCGTAGGCGTACAACCTCGCGCCTCTCCCGTCCCACGCGCCGCAAGGCCCCTCTCGCGCTCCGCGATCCGCATCCCGTCGCCCCGTTCCGTCCATGCCCTTTCCCGAACCAGTCGACCCCTCTCCGCTCCCAAGCGAACAGGTCGCCGAAGCGCTCGACGGCTTCACGCCGGCGCAGCTCGCCGCCTTCTCCGCCCTCGTCCGCTGCCTCGCCGCCCTCCCGCCGCGCATCGGCCTCGCGCTCCTGCACGCCGTGTGCCTCGACACGATGCCGCCGACGCCATCCGTCCTCGCCACGCTCGCGGGCGTCTCCCGCTCCGCCGTCGCGAGGGCGCTGGCCCGCGCACGCAAACGCGCCGGGCTGACCCTCTCCGCCGTTCGGTCCCTCGTCAACGCCCTGCACGGCGGAGGGGCCGAAGGGGATAGGTTCTCCGGCGCTCCGCGCGCCGGCGAGGTCCGCGCGAAAGACTCCCCCACGACAAAGAGTTAGCCAGCAGTCAAACCAACCCGCCCCCGCCGATGGAACGCCGCAACGCCTCGACCGTCGTTTTTCAACTCCCCTTGCAGCCGTCCGTCCGTCGCGCGCTCGACCTCGCCGCCGACGCCGCCGGCGCTTCCCTCGCCGCGTGGATCGCGGAGGCGGC
>CACWKU010000185.1 GCA_902761575.1 uncultured bacterium | reverse complement strand
CGGGCTTCCGCATCGCCGCGTCGCTCGACGCGCTCCGCGCCGCCCTCGCCGAGGCGCGCGCGGCGGGCACGGCTCTGCGCGTCCTCGGCGCCGGCACCAACACGCTCGTCGCCGCGACCGGCGTGCACGGCCCCGTCGCCCGCCTCCGTGGCCCCGACTTCGACTTCATCCGCGATCTCCCTTCAACCGAGGAACACGGGGAAGGCGGGGAAAACCCCTCCGCGGGCGCTCCGTCCGCGGACACTCGTCACTCGTCACTCGTCACTCGTCACTTCCTTCTGGAGGTCGGCGCCGCGACGACCGGCTCGCGCCTGCTCGCACACTGCCGCGCGCACGGGCTCTCGGGGCTCGAGGCGCTCGTCGACATCCCCGGCACGGTGGGCGGCTGGCTCGCGATGAACGCGGGCACGCGCTTCGGGTCGTTCTGCGACCGCGTCGAGAGCGTCCGCGCGCTCGGGCCGGACGGCGCCGAGCGCACGCTCGGGCCCGACGACCTCCGCGCGTCCTACCGTGCCTGCCCCGGGCTGGCGGGCCTCGTGGCGGTGTCCGTGACGCTGCGCCTCTCGCCGCTCCCGCAGGAGGAGATCGCCGCGCGGATGAAGGAGCTCTCCGAGAAGCGCCTCTCCTTCGCGGGCCTGCGCACGTGCGGGAGCGTCTTCAAGAACCCGCCCGCGCCGTCGCCGACCGCGGGGCAGCTCTCCGACCGCGCCTTCTGCAAGGGCCTGCGCGTCGGCGGCGCCCACGTCGCCGCGCGCCACGGCAACGTCATCTCCGCCGACGGCACCGCGACGCCCTCCGACGTCCAGGCGCTGCTCCACCTCGTTGCCGACCGCGTCTTCGCGTCGAGCGGCGTCCTTCTCGAACCCGAACTGCGCATCCTGCGATGAACAAGCTCTCCGACGCCGCGGACAAGGTCCGCCAGATCTCCGACAAGGCCCAGGCCGCCTCCGCCGAGGCGAAGGCCGCCGCGGGGCGCGCGAAGGCCGCCATGGACGAGGCGCGCGAGACCGCGAACAAGGCGCGCGCCGCCGCCGGCAGGGCAAAGGCGGCCGCCGCGAAGGCCGCCGAGTGGGCGGCGGCCGCGAAGGGGTGGCTGCGCCGCGCCGCGACGTTCGCCACGCGCGACGTCTGGGACGTCGAGGTCTCCGCCCTGCGCGGCCTGCACCGCTTTCTCGTCCGGTTTGTTCGCACCGTCTACCTCGTCGGGCGCGGGTTCAGGCGCAACGAGGTCGCGCTGCGCGCCTCGTCGCTCACGTTCGTGACGATGCTCTCCATCGTCCCCGTCCTCGCCCTCGCGCTCTCGCTCGCGAAGGTCGCGACCGACGGCGACCATCTGCGGCACTACGTCAAGAAGCAGGTCCACGAGCTCGTCTTCGCCTCCGCCGCGATCCCGATGCCGAACATTCCCGGCGCGCCGGCGACGGCGGATGCAACCACGGAAAACGCGGAAGACACGGAAGGCCAAGCCGCCGAGGGCGGAACCGAGGAACACGGGGAAGACGGGGAAGGGCTTGCCGCCGATGGAGGAACCACGGAACACGCGGAAGACACGGAAAAGCCCGCCGCCGAAGGCGAGCCCGTCGGCGGGACGAGCTCTCCGGGCGAGCCGAACCCGGAAACGGCAATCCTTGAACCGGAAGACTCCGCTCGTCACTCGTCACTCGTCGCTCGTCACTCCTCCGGCGCCGACGGCGCGGCGGAGCCGGCGCCGTCGGCGCCGGAGGGCGTGATCACCGAGGACACGCTCCTCGATCTCGTCGACAAGGGCTTCAACATCGTCGAGCAGCTCAACTTCGGCACGCTCGGCGGCATCGGCCTGCTGATGCTCGTCTGGACCGTCATCAGCGTCATCGGCAACGTCGAGCAGGCGTTCAACCGCGTGTGGGGTGTCTCCGAGACGCGCCCCTTCTTCCGCAAGGTGACCGACTACCTCGCCGTCGTCATCATCCTGCCGTTCCTCGCCGTCGCGGCCTCGTCCGTTCCGGTCCTCGCGGTGCTGGAGAGGAAGATGGCCTCGTTCGACGCGGCCGTGGGGCTCTCGCGCTTCGCGGGCTTCCCGGTGTTCCGCGTTCTGTGGGTGCTCGTGATCCTCTCGCTCGGCTTCTGCCTCGTGCTGCGCGGCGCGCCGAACACGCACGTGCGGTTCCGCCCGGCGCTCGCCGGCGGCTTCCTCGCGGCGGTCGGCTTCAGCGTGTGGCTCAAGCTCTGCCTCAAGCTGCAGATCGGCGTGGCGAAGTACAGCCAGTTCTTCGGGACCTTCGCCGCCGTGCCGATCCTGCTCTTCTGGGTCTACGTCTCGTGGATGATCCTGCTCGTCGCGGCGGAGGTCTCCTTCGCGCTGCAGAACGCGGACACCTACCACCTCGAGTCGGGCTGGACCGCGCCCTCGCAGCGCGCGCGGACGCTCTTCGCTGCGGCGCTGCTGCGCGACCTGGCGCACGGCATGAAGGAGGGCGGCGGGCCGCTCGACCTCGTCGCGTGGAACCGGGAGCACCGCGTGTCCGTGCGCCTCGTGCGCGACGTCGCCGCGACGCTCGTCCGGGCAAAGATCCTGGCGCCGGTCGACGGCCGGCACGACGTCTACGCCGCGCTCGTCGACCTGCAGAGCTGGACCCTGGGCGACCTCGTCCGCGCGCTCGCCTCCGACGGCGCCTCGGCCGAGGAGCTCTCGGTGGACGACCTTCCCGCCGCCGCCGCCGCCCGCGCCCGCCTCGACGCCATCCCGGACGACTGGCCCGCCCTGCGCGACCTTCCCGCCTAGCGCCTTGAAAAACCCTTCGCGGACGCGTATACTCCGCGCCCATCCGAACCCACCACCCCCACACCACGCCATGAAAGCCAAGAAAGTCCGTAAGGTCGCCATCCTCACCGCCGGCGGTCTCGCCCCCTGCCTCTCCACCGCCATCGCCGCCCTCGTCGAGGAGTACACGAAGGTCGATCCGAAGATCCAGATCATCTGCTACGTCTCCGGCTACAAGGGGCTCCTCGAAGGCAGGTCCGTCAAGGTCACGCCCGCGGTGCGGAAGAACATCGCCGCGCTCTACACCTTCGGCGGCTCGCCGATCGGCAACTCCCGCGTGAAGCTCACGAACGTCAAGGACTGCGTGAAGCGCGGGCTCGTCAAGGAGGGCCAGGACCCGCAGAAGGTCGCGGCCGAGCAGCTCGTCAAGGACGGCGTCGACGTCCTGCACACGATCGGCGGCGACGACACGAACACCGCCGCGGCCGACCTCGCCGCCTACCTCGCGCAGAACAACTACGCGCTCAAGGTCGTCGGCATGCCCAAGACGATCGACAACGACGTCTACCCGATCAAGCAGTCCCTCGGCGCCTGGACCGCGGCCGAGCAGGGCGCGCGTTTCTTCGCGAACGTCGTCGGCGAGCAGAGCGCCAACCCGCGCATGCTGATCGTCCACGAGGTCATGGGCCGCAACTGCGGCTACCTCACCGCCGCCACGGCCGCCGCCTACCGCAAGCTCCTCGACGGCAAGAAGTTTCTCCCCGAGCTCGGCCTCGCCCGGGAGAACTACGAGGTCCACGGCGTCTACATCCCCGAGCTCGCCTTCGACGTCAAGGCCGAGGCCAAGCGCCTCCGCGCCGAGATGGACAAACACGACAACGTGAACATCTTCGTCTCCGAGGGCGCCGGCGTCTCGACGATCATCAAGGAGATGGAGGCGCGCGGCGAGGAGATCGTTCGCGACGCCTTCGGCCACCCGCGGCTCGACAAGATCAACCCCGGCGCGTGGTTCGCGAAGCAGTTCGCGGAGCTCCTGGGCGCGGAGAAGACGATGGTCCAGAAGTCCGGCTACTTCAGCCGCGCGGCGGCGTCCAACAAGGACGACGTCAAGCTCATCAAGGCCTGCGCCAAGGTCGCGGTGAAGGTCGCGCTCGACCCGAAGGCCAAGGGCGGCGTCGTGGGCCAGGACGAGAACGCGGGCGACAAACTCCGCGCGTGCGAGTTCGAGCGCATCAAGGGCGGCAAGCCCTTCGACACGAACCAGAAGTGGTTCAACGACCTCCTGAAGGCCATCGGCCAGAAGAAGGGCAAGAAGGCGTAGTGGCAGACTTCGTCGCGCAGGCCGGACCGCTTCGCGGGCTCGTCGAGGACGAGCTCGCGAAGCTGTTCACGCCCGAGGGGCTGCTCACGGACGCGGAGGTCCCGCCCGGCCTCGCCGAGCCGATGCGCTACGCGCTCCTCGGCGGCGGCAAGCGCCTGCGTCCCGTGCTCTGCCTCGCGACGTGCCAGGCCGTGTGCGGCGACCCCGCCCCGGCGCTCCCCGCCGCGCTCGCGATCGAGGTTCTGCACAACTACACGCTCGTCCACGACGACCTGCCGTGCATGGACGACGACACGCTGAGGCGGGGGCGTCCCACCGTGCATGCCAAGTACGGCTACGGACAGGCGGTGCTGGTGGGCGACGCGCTCCAGGCCGCCGCGTTCCAGCTGGCGCTTACGCCGCCGAAATCTCACGCAGAGTCAACGGAGTTTGTATCTCACGCAGAGAGCGCAGAGAACGCAGAGTCTGGCTCCCCCGCTGGGGGATCTGCCGAGCGCAGCGAGGCTGAGGGGGTCGTTCAGCATTCGGCATTCGGCATTCAGCATTCCCTCTGCATGGCGCTGGCCTGCGCCGCCGGCCCCGCCGGCGTCGTCGGCGGGCAGTGGGTGGACGTCACGTCCTCCCCGCCGCACGACGAGGCGCGCGTCTCCTACGTCCACGCGCACAAGACCGGCGACCTGATCGCCTGCGCCTGCGAGATGGGCGCCATCGCCGCCGGCGCGGCCTCGGAGGAGGGGTTTGGAGGGAGATCCCCCCGGTCGTTGGCCCGCGAGTTCGGCCGCGCCCTCGGCCTCGCCTTCCAGATCGTCGACGACCTGCTCGACGCGGAAGACCCGGCGAAGGCCTCCGAGCTCTCGATTCTACGCGTCTGCACGCCGGAGGAGGCCCGCGCCCGCGCCCGCGCCGCCACGGAGCGAGCCCTCCGCGCGCTCGATGCGCTCGCGGCGATTCCCGCCGGGCGAACGGGAAGTCCCGACGGGCGGGCTCCGTCCCGCCCGCAAATATCCGCCCTCGCCCTCCTCCGCTCCCTCGCGGAGGACCAGCTCTCCCGCACGCTCTAGCCACCGCAGGCCCGGCGGGCGCGGAGCAACCGCCCTAGCGCACGAGTCCGGCGAGGAGCGGGTGGACGAGCCCGAGGACCCACCACAGGATCAGCGGGCCGAAGGAGACGAGGCCGACGGCAAAGTCGCGCCCGCCCAGGACGAGCCGCATCAGGTCCTGCAGGACGAGGTTCGAGACCTCCGCGGCGCCGCGCGCCCGCGGCGCGACGAACGGCGCCCACGAGAGCAGGCAGCACGCGATCAGGACCCAGCGCAGGAGGCGCAGCAGGTCGATCGCGCCGAGCAGCGCGAGCCGGGGCGCCGTGCCCGGACCGTCGTTGCACCACGCGGCGAGCGCGCCGCCGGCGAGGAGGAGCCCCGCCGCGGCGGCCGCGACGACGGCCGG
>CACWKU010000184.1 GCA_902761575.1 uncultured bacterium | reverse complement strand
TCGGCCTCGACGACCGCACGCGCTTCGAGTGCGCGGACGTCGCGCGCGCCGCTCGCCGCCTCCTCTCCGAGAACGCCGGCCCCGGCGGCGCGGCGCTCGTCGACCCGCCGCGCGCGGGGCTCGACCCGCGCGTCGCCGACGCGCTGCTCTCGATCCCGGCGGGGCTGCTGCTCTACGTCTCGTGCGCGCCGGACACCCTCGCGCGCGATCTGCGCCGGCTCTGCGTCCCGGGCGGCTACGCGCTGCGCTCCGCGCGGCTCTTCGACATGTTCCCGCGCACCGCGCACTTCGAGACGCTCTGCGTCCTCGCCCACACACGCTAGATTCCAGCGCGATTTCGTTTGCCGCCCGGAAGGACGTCTGGTAGAATTCCGCCCGTCTTCAGACCGTCGGGCCGCCGGATCGCCCGACCACAAGACCATAGGACCACAGGACCACAAGACCATGTCGCACTTCTACCTCGACATCCACGAGCACCGCATCCGCGAGGTCGCGGGCCGCCTCGTTAACGAAATCGCCGCCGAACGCGTCCCGCTGCACGCCGAGGCCGCCGTCACGAAGGAGCCCGTCCCCTACGCCGAGCGCCTGAAGCTCAAGTACCGCCCGATCAAGCGGGGCGAGCGCTGGGGCGGCGCGTTCGACTGCGGCTGGTTCCACGTGACGGGCGAGGTGCCGAAGGCGTGGAAGGGCGCGTGCGTCACGCTCAACCTCGACTTCCACGGCGAGGCGCTCGTCTTCGACGCGAAGGGCTGCCCGCTCGTCGGCCTCACGAACGGCTGCGCGTTCCTGCCCGGCTACCGCAAGGACCACTTCCACTGGCTCGCGAAGGCGAAGGGCGGCGAGAAGGTCGACTTCTGGGTCGACGCCGGCGCGAACGACATGTTCGGCGTCTCGCGCCGCCCCGACCCCGTCGCGGAGGGCGCCGCGCCCGAGGCGGTCCACGGCACGTGGAGCGCCTCCGTGGACCAGCTCTCGGTCTGCCGCTTCGACTACGACAAGTGGCAGCTCAAGCAGGATCTCGACGTCGTCCTCTCCCTCGCTCGAGCCCTCCCGGAGAAGTCCTCGCGCCGCATCCAGGTCGTCCGCGCGACGAGCCGCGCGCTCGACCTGCTGCCGCCCGGGCGCGGCGGCGCGCGCGCCGTCCACGAGGAGCTGCGCCGGACCGTGTGGGGCGTCGGCGTCGACCCCGCCGCGGTGCACGTCACCGCGATCGGCCACTCGCACATCGACGTGGAGTGGCTCTGGCCGCTGCGCGAGACCGTCCGCAAGGTCGGCCGCACGTTCGCGAGCCAGATCCTGAACATGGAGCGCTACCCCGAGTTCAAATACGGCTCGTCGCAGGCGCAGCTCTACGAGCTCTGCAAGCAGAACTACCCGGCGCTTTACAAGAAGGTCAAGAAGGCCGTCGCCGACGGCCGCTGGGAGGTGCAGGGCGGCATGTGGGTCGAGGCCGACTGCAACATCCCCTCGGGCGAGTCGCTCGTGCGCCAGTGCCTCGTCGGGCAGCGCTTCTTCAAGGAGGAGTTCGGCGTCGTCCCGCGCAACCTCTGGCTCCCCGACGTCTTCGGCTACTCGGGGCAGCTGCCGCAGATCCTGCGCCAGTGCGGCATCGGCTTCTTCCTCACGCAGAAGCTCTCCTGGAACCGCTACAACAAGTTCCCGCACAACTCGTTCGTGTGGGAGGGCATCGACGGCTCGCGCGTCGTCGCGCACTTCCCGCCCGAGGACACCTACAACGCGGACCTGATGCCCGAGCAGCTCAAGAACCACGAGACGAACAACCGCGAGGCGGGGATCGTCGACGTCGCCATCTCGCTCTTCGGCATGGGCGACGGCGGCGGCGGCCCGAAGGAGGAGCACATCGAGCGCGGCCGCCGCTGCGCCGCCCTCAACGGCTGCCCGCCCGTGACGTTCGGCTTCGCGCAGGACGCGATGGACCGCATCGCCGAGCAGGAGTCCGACCTCGACGTCTGGCGCGGCGAGCTCTACTTCGAGATGCACCGCGCCACCTACACCACGCAGGCCGCGCAGAAGCTCGCCAACCGCCGCGGCGAGGAGGCGCTCCGCGCCGCGGAGATGCTCTGCGCGGCGGCCGCCGTGCGCGGCGCGGCGAAGTATCCGCAGGCCGAACTGCTCGGCCTCTGGAAGTCGCTCCTGCTCTGCCAGTTCCACGACATCATCCCCGGCTCGTCGATCCACCGCGTCTACGAGGAGAGCGGCGCGCTCGTCCGCGGCGTCGCGGAGAAGGCCCGCGCCCTCGCCGCCAAGGCCGCCGCCGCGATGCTCGCGAGGAAAAAGGACGCGCTCACGCTCTTCAACCCGTCGTCCACGCCCTTTTCCGGCGTCGTTTCGCTGCCGGCCGGATGGGCCGGCGCGAAATGCGCGTGTGGCAGCGCGCAGGGCGCGCTGCCCTCGCAGAAAGAAGACGGCAAGGTTCTCGTGCAAGTGGAAATCCCGCCGCGCTCCTTCGCGACGCTGCTGAAGGCCGCGCCGGCGGAGCGAGCCGTCCCGGCGAGCCGCCGCGCGAAGGGCCTTCTCGTCCTCGAGAACGCGCGCGTCCGCTACGAGATCGACACGAAGACGCTCCGCGTGGTCCGCGCGCTCGACAAGGAGTGCGGGCGCGAGTTCATCTCGCGCGCGAATCCGGGCAACGTCCTTTCGCTCTACGACGACCACCCGCACGCCTTCGACGCGTGGGACATCGACGAATACCTCTACGGGATGCCCGTCGGCGCGCCGGAGGTCGAGTCGGCCGAGCCCTTCGCGGGGCCCGTCTGCAGCGGCCTGCGCGCGGTCTTCACGATCGGCTCCTCGCGCTTCGTGCAGACGATCCGCCTCGCGGCCGGCTCCAAGCGCCTCGACTTCGAGACCTCGACCGACGACTGGCGCGAGTCGCACCGGATCCTGCGCGCGGCGTTCCCGACGAACGTCGTCGCGAACGAGGCCCGCTTCGAGATCCAGTACGGCACCGTCGCGCGCCCGACGCATGACAACACCAAGTGGGACTACGCGCAGTTCGAGAGCTGTGCCCACCGCTACGCCGACCTCTCCGAGCCGGACTTCGGCGTCGCCCTCCTCAACGACTCCAAGTACGGCTACCGCGCGAAGGGAGGCGAGCTCTCGATCTCGCTCCTGCGCGCCTCCACCGAGCCCGACCCGGTCGCCGACCGCGGCGCGCACCGCTTCACCTACTCGATCCTCCCGCACGCCGGCGACCTCGCGCACACCGACGAGGTGGTCGCCGCCGCCGCCGAGCTGAACCAGGGCGTGGAGCGCTTCGAGGGCCTCGCCCTCGAAGCGCCTTCGGCGCTCCCAGTGGAAATCGCCGGCGAGGGGATCGATCTGGCGGTGCTCAAGAAGGCCGAGGACTCGGACGACCTGGTGGTGCGCCTCGTGGAGACCCGCGGCCGCCGCGCGGAGGCCACGCTGTCCTCCGCTCGTCACTCGTCACTCGTCGCTCGTCACTTCGCGAAGGCGACCCCGGTCCTCGCCAACGAGCTCGAGGAGACCGGCGCGCCGCTGGCGCTGCCGGCGAAGCTCTCCTTCCGCCCGTTCGAGATCAAGACCCTGCGCCTCTCCCGGTAGAGGCCGCGGCCTCCGAGGCCATCGCGCCGGAGAGAAGGCGCCGCTAGACGCGGCGCGCGAAGACGAAGTCGTCCATGACGAAGCCTTCGCCGATATCCGTGCAGACCGCGCGGACGTTGGCGAAGCCGGCGGCCTTGTAGGCCTTCTGCGCTCGGACGTTGTTCTTGTTGACGCGAAGCCAGACGCTCGTCGCGCCCGATTCCTTCGCGCGGCGCGAGAGCTCCGCGAGGAGCCATCCGCCGACGCCGCGGCCCCAGTAGGAGGGAAGCGTATAGAGCTTGTGCAGCTCGGCGGAGCCGTCCGCCGCGGGCCTGAGGTCGACCGAGCAGACGCCCGCGTCGGCGCCGTCGGCGAGCACGAGGAAGAACGGCGTCCCCGCCGCGGCCGCCTCGCGGATCGCTTCGGGCGAATACATCCGCCCGATCATGTAGGGGATCTGCGCGTCGGGGATGATGCCGCGGTAGGTCGGCGGCCACGCCTTTTCGGCGATCGCCCTCGCGCGCGCCTGTAGCGCCTCGTCCGCACCGACCTCCAGGAGCTCCAGCGCCGGAAGCGGCAGGCGGGGGCGCGGCGAATTCGTCGGGGCGGACGCCACCTCGCTCACGAGCTCGATCGTGCAGGGGCCGTCGTTCACGAGCGCGACCTTCATGTCCGCGCCGAAGCGTCCGGTCGCGACGCGTTCCGCGCCGAGGAGGGACCGCAGGTCGGCGACGACTCGCTCGTAGAGCGCCTCCGCGAGCGCGGGATCTCCCGCGAGGACGAAGCTCGGACGGTTGCCCTTGCGGGTGTCGGCGTAGAGCGTGAACTGGGAGACGGCGAGAATCGATCCGCCGACGTCGAGCACGGAACGGTTCATCCGTCCCTCGGAATCCTCGAAGACGCGCAGGTTCGCGGCACGGACGGCGAGGCGGTCCGCATCCTCGGGCGTGTCGCCCTCGCGGCAGCCCACGAGCGCCAGATAGCCGGGGCCGATCTCCCCCACCCTCTCGCCATCAATCGTCACGGAAGCCTCGGAAACGCGTTGGAGCAGAAGTTTCATGGGGCGGCATTCTACCAGAACCGGGCGAGCGTGTCATCGCCGTTCCACCGCCGCGTTGCGCGACGGGACGGGATGGGGTAGAATCGCGCCCACCACGCCGGGCGGGTAGCTCAGTGGTTAGAGCCCTCGGCTTACACCCGAGTGGTCGCGGGTCCGAGTCCCGCCCCGCCCACCATCCCCTCCGTCGATCCCGCATGGCCCATCGCCTCCCCGGCCGTCTCCTCGCGCTCGCCGCCGCGCTCGCCGCGGCGGGCGCGGCGCGCGCCGGGCTGCCCGCGCCGGACGCGGAGGCGCCATCGTCCGTCGCCCTCCTCTACGACAGCCCCGCGCCCGGAGCCACGTCCCTGCACTGGAAGCTCGAGAACCGCGGTTCCGAGCGCGCCGAGGATGTGTCCGTCTTCGCCGAGCCGGCGTGGCTCGGCGGGGCCGCGGCCTACTCCGACCCCGTCTCGCTCGATCCCGGCGAGGCGGTGGAGGCGGACTTCGAGCTCGGGCCGCTCCCCGGACCGGGCGACTGGTTCGTCCCGCTCCGCGTGGCGGGGTGGGACCCGTCGGGGCGGCCGATCCGCTCCTGGCGCTGCCCGCGCTTCTCCGTCCCCGCTCCGAAGGCCTCACCTCCCCTCGCCTTCTCCCTCGCAGCCGCCCCCGAGACCGGCGTCGCCTCGCGCGGGCCGTTCGAGGTCCGCATCGAGCTGCGTTCGCTCTCGAAGGAGCCCGTCGAGGCGCGCGTCCGGCTGCTCGTTCCGTCGGGCCTCTCGCCCGCGGATCCCCCGATCCTCCGCGCTTCGCTCGCGCCGGGCGGGGCGTTCGCCACGAACGTCGCGCTGCGCGCCTCCTCGCCCTTCGCGCACGCGGCGACCGTCCGCGCCGTCGCGTGGGCGGACCCCGCCACGAACACGCCGGCGTGGGGAGAGACGCGCTTCGTCCGCTTCGACGTCGCCGCGGAGACCGGCGTCCTCGAGCCGCCCCCGCGCCGCCTCCCGTGGGGCTTTGCGGCCGCGGCCGCCGCGTGGTTCGCGGCGTGCGCGGCCTTCGGCGCCTG
>CACWKU010000183.1 GCA_902761575.1 uncultured bacterium | reverse complement strand
GGCGGCGCGCGGGTCGCCCGCGCCGAGGGCGCGGAGCGAGTCGCAGGCGCGGTCGACGGACGCGAGCGTCTCGCGGGCGATCGATTCGGGGAGGCCGGACTGGTCGCTGCGCAGGGCGACGAGCGTGCGCGGCGCCGCGGGCGCGAGCGCGGCGGCGAGGGCGAGCGCGGCGAGGAGCGCGTGGCGGGGTCTGGCGGCGGGAAGCGTCATCTGCGCGAAGTCTAGCACAGGCGCGGGCGCGGCGCCAGCGGATTTCCCCCGCCGGTGCGTGCTAGCAGCGAGGTTCGGCGGCGAGGAGCTCGCGCGTGTAGGGGTCCCGCGGGTCGGAGAGGATCCGCGCCGCCGGGCCCTCCTCGACCGCGCGGCCGCGGTGCAGGACGAGGATGCGGTCGGCGACGGAGCGCACGACGCCCAGGTCGTGCGTGATGAAGAGCACCGCCGGCCCGTACTGCGCCTTGAGGTCGGCGAGCAGGTTCAGGATCTGCGCCTGCACGGAGACGTCGAGCGCCGAGACGGGCTCGTCGCAGAGCAGCACGCGCGGCCTCAGCGCCAGGGCGCGCGCGATGGAGACGCGCTGCAGCTGCCCGCCGCTGAACTCGTGCGGATAGCGCCCCGCCGCCTCCGGCGGGAGCCCGACGCGCTCGAGCCATTCGCGCGCGAAGGCGGCGCGGTCGCGTCGCGCGAGGAGGCCGTGCGCGACCGGCCCCTCGGTGAGGAGGTCCGCGATGCTGTGCCGCGGGTTGAGGGACGAGTACGGGTCCTGGAAGACGACCTGCAGCGCGCGCCGCTGCGCGAAGGTGCGGCGGAAGGGCAGGGGGGCGCCGTCGAGCAGGATCTCGCCCTTGGTCGGGATCTCCAGCCCCGCGAGCATCCGCGCGAGCGTCGTCTTGCCCGAGCCCGATTCGCCGACGAGCGCGAGCGTCTCGCCCGCGCGCAGCTCGAGCGAGACGGCGTCCACGGCCGTGACGCGCGGGAAGACCTTGACGAGGGAGCGGGCGGCGAGAACCGGCGCGCCGGGCTCTGCCCGGCGGACCGGCTCTCGCCGCCCGGCAGGGGTGGCGCTCGGTTCGGCCGCCTTCGGAAGCGGATGCAGGCAGTCCCAGACGTGCGGCTCCCGGTGGGGCGAGGCGTCCTCGCCGAGCCGCGGCGGCTCTCCGGGACGGCTCTCCCCGCCGGCGCCGGACATTGTGCATTCAGCATTCAGCATTCTGCATTCCGCATTCGCCCGATTGCAGCGCGGCGCGAAGCGGCATCCGGGCGGGAGGGCGAGCGGGGAGGGGAGGGTGCCGGGGATCGCGGGAAGGCGTTCGCCGGGGGCGTGGCGCGAGGGCATCGCGGCGAGGAGCGCGGCGGTGTAGGGGTGGCGCGGGTGCGCGAAGACCTCCTCGACGGGCCCGCTCTCGACGATGCGCCCGGCGTACATCACCGCGACGCGCGAGCAGGTCCGGCGGACGACCGCCATGTTGTGCGTGATGAGGAGGAGGGCCGTCTCCCTGTCGCGCGCGTTGCGCATGAGGTCGAGCACCTGCGCCTGCACGGTGACGTCGAGCGCCGTCGTGGGCTCGTCGGCGATCACGAGGCGCGGGCGCGTCATCAGCACCGACGCGATCATCACGCGCTGCTGCATGCCGCCGGAGAGGCGGAAGGGATACTCGCGCAGGCAGCGCTCCGGGTCGGGGATGCCGCAGCGCGCGAGCCATTCGGCGGCGAGGGCGAGGCCCTCCTTGCGCGAGACGGGCCGGTGTAGCCGCAGCGCCTCGAGCAGCTGGTCGCCGATGCGGTGCAGCGGCGAGAGCGCCGTCATCGGGTCCTGGAAGACCATCCCGACCGCGGCGCCGCGGATCTTGCGCAGCTCGCGAAGCGGGAGCGTGGCGAGGTCGCGCCCGTCGAAGAGGATGCGCCCCGAGACGAGCCGCCCGGGCGGCGAGGGGACGAGCCGCAGGACCGACATCGCCGTCACGGACTTGCCGCAGCCGGACTCGCCCACGAGCCCGAGCGTCTCGCCCGGCGCGAGCGAGAGCGAGACGCCGTCCACCGCGCGCAATTCGCCCTGCGCGGTGTCGAAGGAGACGCGCAGGTCCTCGATCCGCAGCGCGGTTTCGCCGCCCCCGGCGGCGGATGGCGCGCTCGGCGCGGAGTCGCGGCCGCGCCGCGACTCCGCGTCGAGCGCGCTAAGGGGTTTCGGGTCGAACGCGTCGCGCAGGGCCTCGCCGACGAAGACGCCGAGGAGCATCACGAGGAAGAGGGCGAGCGAGGGCCAGAGGACGAGCCACCACGCGTGACGGAAGGCCTGCGCCTGCTGCAGCAGCTCGCCCCAGGACGGCGCGCCGTCCGGCAGGCCGAAGCCGAGGTAGTCGAGCGCGGCGAGCGAGCCGATCGCGCCGACGAGGAGGAACGGGAAGAGCGTGATGAGGGGAGTGAGCGCGTTCGGGAGGACGTGCCGGAACATGATCCGCGCGTGGGAGAGACCCTGGACGCGGGCGGCGTCGACGAACGGCCGCGTGCGCAGGCGCAGGAACTCGGCGCGGACGTAGGACGCGACGCCGATCCAGTTGAAGATCGCGTAGCACGCGAGCAGCAGCCCGAACGACCGCCCGAACGCGTTGCCGAGGAAGATCATCACGTAGAGGAACGGGATCGCCGACCAGATCTCCGTGAAGCGCTGCCCGGCGATGTCGACCCACCGCACGAAGTAGCCCTGCACCGCGCCGAACGCGACGCCGAGCGCGAGCGAGGCGAGCGTGAGCAGGAGTCCGAACGTGATCGCCGTCCGCGCGCCGTAGACGACGCGCGAGAAGACGTCGCGCCCCGCGGCGTCGAACCCGAAGGGATGCCCCGGGATCGGGCGGAAGGGGAAGACCGCCGGCTCGAGCGGGACGGCCGAGGCCGTCCCGCTCGGGACGGCGGAGTGACGAGTGACGAGTGACGAGTGACGAACGACTCCCCCACCCGCCTTCGGCGGGAGCCCCCTCTGCGAGGGGGCCGGCTCCTGCTCCGGCTTCGCCGTGCGCCAGTCCGCGCGGCGCAGGTAGACGCGGACCGTTCGACCGTTCGACCGTTCGACCGTGTGACCGTCCGACCGTGTGACCGCCGCGAGACGATACGACACTCCGTTCGTCGCCATCTCGAAGGCGGGCGCCGCCTCGCCGCGGAGGCGCGCGGCGAGCGCGGGGCCGAGCGCGTCCGGGAGAGGGGAGGAGAGGGCGGTCTCAAAGTCGTTCGTGTCCCCCCAGGCGCGGACGATTTGGAAATGCTGAATGCTGAATGCTGAATGCTGAATGACTCCCCCACCCGCCTCCGGCGGGAGCCCCCTCGGGGAGGGGGTTGGCGCCCGCGTTGGGGGAGCTGGCGAGCGGAGCGAGCCTGAGGGGGTTGCGACCTCGACCGCGGCCACGGGGTAGTGCCCGGCGGACACGACCGCGGGGCGCAGGTGCGGGTCGAGCACCGAGGCGGGGAAGACCTCGTGGGGGCTGCCGCAGAAGAGCCCGGCGCAGAGGCTCGCGGCGTAGAGCGCGACGAAGATCCACAGCGACCACCAGCCGCGCCGGTTGGCGCGGAATCGTTTCCAGGCGGGCGAGCGGAGGTTCATCGGTCGAAGCGGATGCGGGGGTCGATGAGAACGTAGCAGAAGTCGGAGAGTATCTGGCCGAGAAGTCCCAGGACCGACGTCACGGAGAGCAGACCCAGGAAGACCGGGTAGTCGCGCGACTCGAGCGCCTCGAGCGAGAGCAGGCCCATCCCCGGGATCTCGAACACGCTCTCGATGATCACGGAGCCGGCGAACATCACGGTGAGGATGCCGCCGAAGCCCGTCGCGACCGGCACGAGCGCGTTGCGCAGCGCGTGGCCCCAGACCGCGCGGCGCAGCGTCGCGCCCTTCGCGAGGACCGTGCGGACGTAGTCGGCCGACATCTGGTCGAGGAGCGAGTTCTTCACGAGCAGCGTCAGCATCGCGAACGAGCCGACCATGTAGCAGAGGACCGGCAGCAGCATGTGCCGCGCGCGGTCGAGCGCCTTGCCTGCGAACGGGAGATCCGGGTAGCCGTCGCTCTCGAGCCCGCCGAGCGGGAGGACGTCCCAGAGGCCGTCGACCGTGCCGCACAGCAGCGTCTTGAGGACCATGCCGAGCGCGAAGGCGGGGATCGCGTAGCCGACGAAGACGACGACCGACGACGCCAGGTCGAACCGCGTGCCGCGCCGGAGCGCCTTGGCGATGCCGAGGGGGATGCAGACGAGGTAGGTGAGGAAGAAGCCCGGGATGCCGAACCAGAGCGAGACGGGGATGCGGTCGGCGATGAGCTCGCCGGCGGTCTTGTCGGTGTAGTGGTAGGAGTGCGTCCGCAGCCCGCAGCGGTCGCGGACGAGCCAGTTCCAGTAGCGGACGGGGAGGGGCCTGTCGAAGCCGAAGTGCTCGTCGAGCCGCTTGCGCATCTCCTCGGTGACCGCGCTCGGCCCTCCGCGCGCGCCTCCGCCCTGGACCTGCCCCGCGCCGCCGCCGCCGAGCCCGCGCAGCGCGGCGAGCCTCTGCTCGACCGGCCCGCCCGGCACGGCCTGCACGAGCGCGAAGCACACGATCGTGATGCCGAGGAACGTCGGCACCACGAGGGCGAGTCGCTTGAGGAAGTAGCGCAGCATCGGCCCCGGATTCTACCACACCGCCGTTCGAGCGCAAACCTGCGTTTTGCCCCGGTTGCGGCGGGGGAGGGGAGTTGGTAGAATCCGCGCCATGAAGATCAAGGACATCCTCGCCGGCGGCCGCGTGTCGGTCTCGCTGGAGGTCTTTCCCCCGAAGAAGGACGAGGGCTTCGCGCGGATGCGCGAGGTCGTCGAGCGGCTCTGCGCCGCACGCCCGTCGTTCATGAGCGTCACCTTCGGCGCCGGCGGCGGGCGCGACGCGCACACGGCCGACGTCGCCGCGCTCATCGAGGCGCGCGGCGTCACGGCCCTCGCCCACCAGACCTGCGTCGGCACCGACCCCGCGCAGCTCCCCGCGCGCCTCGCGCTGCTGCGCTCGCTCGGCGTCGAGAACGTCCTCGCCCTCCGCGGCGACCTGCCGGACGGCGCCGCCGCGCCCGCGTCCGGCTTCTTCGCCCACGCCTCGGACCTCGTCCGCGCCATCCGCGAGGCGGACCCGTCCTTCTGCGTCGGCGGCGCCTGCTACCCGGAGTGCCACCCGGAGAGCCCGCACACGGACGAGGATATCCGCCGCCTCAAGGAGAAGGTCGACGCCGGCTGCGACTTCCTCACCACCCAGATGTTCTTCGACAACGCGCTCTTCTACCGCTTCCTCTGGAAGGTGCGCGAGGCGGGGATCTCCGTCCCCGTCGTCGCGGGCATCATGCCCATCACCAACGGCAACCAGGTCGCCCGCGCCCAGAAGCTCTCGGGCTCGTTCATGCCCCGGCGCTTCACGGCGCTCGTCGACAAGTTCGGCGACAGGCCCGCCGCGATGGAGCAGGCCGGCGTCGCCTACGCGACCGACCAGATCGTGGACCTGATCGCCAACGGCGTCCGCGCGATCCACGTCTACACGATGAACAAGCCGCAGGTCGCGGAGGCGATCCTCCGCAACCTCTCGGAAATCCTCGCCGCCGGGTAGCGCGATGGAGTTCACGGGCCGCGACGCCGCCCGCTTCCTGGGCGTGAAGGGCGAGCCGGACGCGGCGCTCCTCGCCCGGCTCGCGGACGCCGCCGCGCGCGTCCGCGCCGCGGCCGCGCCGG
>CACWKU010000182.1 GCA_902761575.1 uncultured bacterium | reverse complement strand
CTGCGACGTGGCGGAGGAGCTCACGCGCCTCGCCGCGCACTTCGACCACGCCGCCGCGCTCTTCGCCGCCCCCGAGCCCGCCGGCCGCAAGCTCGACTTCCTCGCGCAGGAGATGCACCGCGAGGCGAACACCATCGGCTCCAAGGCGAACGACGCGCAGATCGCCTCCGCCGTCATCGACCTCAAGGCCCTCGTCGAGACCTTCCGCGAACAGGTCCAAAACCTCGAGTGACCCTCGTCCATCGTTCTGCCTTCGGCATTCAGCATTCAGCATTTTCAAATCCCAACCCCAACATCATCCCATGAACTTCGCCCCCAAGTCCGTTCCCGCCGAGCTCAAGCCGGCGATCAAGATTCTCGCCAGGCGCTACGCCGCCCTCGCCGGCGGCCCAGGCTCGATCCCGCTCGCGTTCGCGAAGCTCGCAGACCCCGCCGCGCCCGCGTCGGTCGCCGAGGCCGCCGGCGGCCTGACCATCCGCTACGCCCGCACGTGCGACGCGCTCCGCCTCCTCGGCCGCCTGATCGCCGGCGAGCGCCCCGCCGCGCCCGAGCGCAGCCCGTTCGACCGGCTCGGCGTCATGATCGACATCTCGCGCAACGCCGTCATGACGGTCGACTACGCCAAGGCCTATCTCGAGCGCCTCGCCATCCTCGGCTACAACTACGCGATGCTCTACGCCGAGGACGTCTACGAGCTGCCGGACGAGCCCTACTTCGGGATGCTGCGCGGCCGCCTCACCGCCGCCGACGTCCGCGCGATCGACGACCACGCCGCCGCGCTCGGCATCGAGCTCGTGCCGTGCATCGAGACGCTCGGCCACCTCGAGCAGCTCTTCCGCTGGAAGGCCTACGAGCCGCTGCGCGACATCGACGGCATCCTCCTCGCCTGGGAGGACAAGAGCTACGACCTCATCGAGAAGATGCTCCGCTTCTGGCACGAGAACGTCCGCTCGAAGACGATCAACCTCGGCCTCGACGAGGCCTGGCGCCTCGGCCAGGGCGAGTTCAAGAAGCGCTTCGGCGAGAAGAAGGTCTTCGACATCATGCTCAAGCACGTCGAGCGCGTCTCCGACATGTGCCGCAAGATCGGCGTCGACGCCGAGATGTGGAGCGACATGTGGTTCCGCGCCGCCTCGAAGACCGGCGACTACTACGACCTCGGCGCCAAGTGCCCGCCCAAGCTCGCCGCGCAGATCCCGGACAACGTCCGCCTCTGCTACTGGGACTACTACCACAAGGACCCCGCCTTCTACGAGAAGATGATCGCCATCCACCGCTCGATGCACGGCGAGCCGGTGATGGCGTCCGGCGTCTGGACGTGGGGCACCTTCTGGTACAACCACCGCTACACCCGCGCCGCCGCCGGCGCGTGCGTCGACGCCTGCCGCAAGACCGGCCTCAAGGACGTGGTCTTCACGATGTGGGGCGACGACGGCGGGTTCTGCGACTTCGAAAGCGCCTTCGCCGGCCTCGCCTGGGCCGCCGAGCGCGCCTGCACCGGGAAGAAGCCCGACGAGAAAGTCCTCGAGAACCGCTATGCCGCGCTCTTCGCCGGCGCCTCGTGGAAGGCCGTGGCGGCCCTCGGCGAATGGACCGACGGCGAGGCTTCCGAGATCCTCTGGGACGACCCGATCATGAACCTCCGCGCCGGCGTCCGCCGCATCGAGGCCGACTGGGAGGTCGCGATCTCCGACACGCACGCCAAGCACGGCGACCTCGAGGCCGGCCTGCGCAGGGCGCAGCGCGTCCTCGCCAAGGCGCACTCCGACGACGCCGGCACCGGCGGCTCGATGCCCTACGCGCGCGCCCTCTGCGCCGCGCTGCTCGCGCGCATCGAGCTGGCGAACGCGATCTTCGCCGCGTGGTCGGGCCCGAAGGGCCGCCGCCGCGCCGCCGTGCGCGACCGCGTCCTGCCGGCCGCCGGCCGCAACGCCCGCGCGATCGAGGCCTTCGCCGCCGCGTTCCGCACGATGTGGCGCATGCACAACCGCCCGCAGGGCATGGAGACGACGCAGATCCGGCTCGCCGGCGCGCTCGAGCGCGCGCACGAGGCGGTCCTGCGCTTCGAGGAGTACGCCGTCGGCGAGGTCGACACCATCCCCGAGCTGGACGACCTCTCGAAGATCGGCTTCAAGCCCGAGCTGGCCGGTCCGCGCTCCTGGGCGCGCCTCGCCCACGCGACCGTGATCGCGTAGAATTCCGCGCGCTCGCGGCAGGTCGCGCGGGCGCGGCATCCGCCGCGCGCTCGCGACGTGTCTTCGGGAGAGGCAGGCGGCGGGACCGCCGCGCCCCATCGGGACGGGGCCGGGCTACCGGCGGCGGGCGGCGACGACGGGGGCGAGGCGCTCGCGCATCTCGCGCAGGAGCGTCTCGGTGGTCGGCCAGTCGATGCAGGCGTCGGTGACGGAGAGGCCGGGCTTGAGGGCGCGGAGGTCCTTCGGGATCTTCTGGGCGCCCCACTCGAGGAAGCTCTCGAGCATGACGCCGCGGATCGACGCGTTGCCGGCCTCGATCTGGGCGAGGACGGCGCGCAGGACGTCGCCCTGCTCCTCGGGGCGCTTGTGCGAGTTGGCGTGCGAGCAGTCCACGACGATGTTCGAGGGCAGGCGCGCGGCCTTGAGGCGGCGCTCGCACTCCGCCACGTGCGCGGCGTCGAAGTTCGGCTCGTGCCCGCCGCGCAGCACGACGTGCGCGTAGGCGTTGCCGGCCGTGGAGAAGACGGCGGGGAGGCCGTCCTCGGTGACGCCGAGGAAGTGGTGCTGGCCGAGCGCGGAGGCGATGCCGTTCACGCAGGCGTCGAACGAGCCGTCGGTGCCGTTCTTGAAGCCGACGGGCGTCGAGAGGCCGGAGGCGATCTCGCGGTGCGTCTGCGCCTCGGCGGTGCGGGCGCCGATGGCGGTCCAGCAGATGAGGTCGCCGATGTACTGCGGGGTGAGCGTGTCGAGCACCTCCGTCGCGGCGGGGAGGCCGAGCTCGGCGACGGAGACGAGGAAGCGGCGCGCCATCCGGAGGCCGTCCTCGATGCGGAAGGTGTCGTTGAGGTAGGGGTCGTTGATGAGGCCCTTCCAGCCGACCGTCGTGCGCGGCTTCTCGAAGTAGACGCGCATGACGACGAAGACCGCGTCCGCGATCTCGTCGGCGAGCGCGCGGAGGCGGCGGGCGTATTCGGCGGCGCCGTCGAGGTTGTGGATCGAGCAGGGCCCGACGATCGCGAGGAAGCGCGGGTCGTCGCCGTCGAGGATGCGCTCGATCGTCTCGCGGCCGCGCTGGACCGTCCGCACCGCGGCGGGCGACTCGGGGACCTGCGCGCGCAGCTCCGCCGGCGTCGCCAGCGTCTGGATCGACTTGATGTTGACGTTCTCGAGGACGGGATTCGACATCGACAATGCTAAATGCTGAGTGCTGAATGCTGAATGCCAGCCGCTAACCTTTAACCGCTACTCTTCCTCCGGCGGGTCCTCGAGGAGGTCCTTGAGGGCGTCGTAGGGGTCGTCGGCGGTGACGAGGGCCTCGCCGACGAGGAAGCGGGTGAGGCGCGGGGAGGAGGCGCGGACGGCGTCGACGTCGGCGCGGGTCTTCACGCCGGAGAGGCAGACGAGGGAGGTCGTCTCGGGGAACATCTTCGCGATCTTCGCGGGGCGCTTGAGGTCGGTCTCGAACGTGGCGAGGTCGCGGCTGTTGATGCCGACGAGGCGCAGCGCGCCGGGGGAGTCGGCGCCGATGCGGAGGGCGCGCTCGGCGTCCTTCTCGTCCCAGACCTCGGTGAGGACGTCGAGGCGGAGGTTCTCCGCGGCGTCGAAGATCTGGCGCAGGACGGTGTCGTCGGGGACGGCGCGGACGATGACGAGGATCGCGTCGGCCCCGGTGCCGTAGGAGCGGGGGACCTGGTAGGGGTCGATGATGAAGTCCTTGCGCAGGACGGGCAGCTTCACCGCCTCGCGGACGGCCTGGAGGTCCTCGACGGAGCCCTGGAAGAAGTTGCGCTCGGTGAGGACGGAGAGGGCGACGGCGCCGGCGTCCTCGCAGTCGCGGGCGTATTCGACGGCGTCGAGGTCCTCGCGCAGGAGGCCCTTGGAGGGGGAGGCGCGCTTCACCTCGGCGATGATCTTCGTGCGCGTGGAGGAGGAGGAGAGGGCGGCGGTGAAGCCGCGGGGAGTGTCGGGGCGGTCGGCGACGAGGCGCGCGGTGTCGTTCGGGCCGAGGATGGCCTTCATGGCTTCGGTGCGCTCGCGGACGGAGGCGAGGATCTTTTCGAGATGGCTGGGCATATGCGGTCCTCCCGGACGTGTGGTTTCGGTCTAGTGTACCACATGGACACTCGATGTCAATTGTCCCGAGCGGACTTCCCCCGGGGGCGGCATTGTGATAGACTCCTTGCCATGCAACCCCTCTTCCTCGGCGTCGACGGCGGCGGCACGAAGACCGACCTGCTCCTCGCGGGCGCGGACGGCGCGCCCGTGCGCCGGCTGCGCCTCGGCGGCGGCAACGTCTCCTCGCTCGGCGAGGAGCGCTCGACGGCGTTCCTCGCCGGCGCGATCCGCGAGGTCTCCGCGGACCTCCCCCTCCCCTCCGGCGCGTTCCTCGGCCTCGCCGGCGCGATCGCGGACGGCATCGGCGCGCGCGTCGAGGCGCGGCTCCGCGCGCTCTTCCCGGACCTGCCCCTCGAGATCGGCCCCGACATCCGCTGCGTGATCGAGGCCGCGGAGGCGGACGGCGGCTGCGTCGCCGCCATCCTCGGCACCGGCAGCTGCGTCCACGCCGACGACGGCGAGGCGCTCCACCGCTACGGCGGCTGGGGCTGGTTCTTCGGCGACCCCGGCAGCGGCTTCGCGCCCTGCTGCCCGAGGCGGTGCGGGCATGAACAGGCTGCTGATTTCCGGCATCGACGGGCGCATGACCAACGACGGCTCCCAGCACTTCACCGAGGGGCAGACCCGCTATTACGACCGGCAGTATCAGCAATTCGTACCGCGCACGATCCAGTCGGACATCCACTTTGTCTTCGATGCCTCCCACCGCTTTACGGTTGAAGGAGAAGCGGTCGAACCGAAGAGCGATATTAATATCGTCCGCCGCCGCATCTTCTCCAACTTCACGCTGCATGTCAAGGGCGGGCAGACGCTGGTGATGGAGAAGTTTGCCAATGTCTACACCGACCGCGACAAGGAGGCCGAAGGGCTGACGCTCGCCGAGCTGCAGGAGCTGGCGCTGAATGCGCTCAAGGGGGACGAGTCCCTGGGCTTCGATGCGCTGGCAGAGGATTCCGCCCGCTGCTGGGAGGAAAAGGTCTGGCGCCGCGCCCCCATCGAGATCGACGGGCCGGACTTCGATCTGTTCGCGATCCGCTTTGTCCAGTACCACATGCAGCTCATGACTCCCGCCCACGACCGGCGCATGAATATCGGCGCCAAGGGTCTCAGCGGCGAGGGCTACAAGGGTCACACCTTCTGGGATACGGAGATCTTCCTTCTCCCCTACTTCATTTTCTGCATGCCCGAGGTCGCCCGGAGTCTGGAGGAATATCGCTACCTCTCGCTCCCCGGTGCGCACGCCAAGGCCTCGCACAACGGCTTTGAGGGCGCGCAGTACCCGTGGGAGAGCGCCTGGCTGGACGATGGCGAGGTCACGCCCGAGTATCTGGGCACCGACATCCTCACCGGCCAGCTTATCAAGGTGTGGAGCGGCTTTATCGAGATCCACATCACCGCGGACGTGGCCTTCGGCGTGTGGCAGTATTACATGTGCACCGGGGATCAGGACTATATGG
>CACWKU010000181.1 GCA_902761575.1 uncultured bacterium | reverse complement strand
CGCGCCGCCGCGTTCCTCGACGAGCTCTCCTCCCTCTCCGCCGACCCGGCCGACGCCCACGAGGCCGACCGCGCCGCCCTCCCCGCGCTCCTCGAGGCGCGCGACCTCGACCGCGTCGAGCGCGCCCTGCGCGAGCGCGGCGCGGGCGGCGGCGCCGCGGGCGCGGACGTCGTCGAGCAAGCGGCGCCCCTCGGGGCCGGAGGGCTCGAAGGCGAGGGGCGCGGCGGCGAGCTCGGCGGCGTGGGCGGGGTCGCGGCGCGCGAGGGCGCGCTCGATGCGGCGGAGGGTGTTCGCGGCCGTCTCGTAGGCGGCCTGGTCGGCGCCGCAGACGCCGCAGAACGGGACGCCGAAGCGCAGCTCGGCGCCGCACTCGAGGCAGTGCGCCTGGCCGTCCCAGCCGCAGCCGTCGCAGAAGCGCTTCTCGAGCGGGTTCACCGTCTCGCACCACTTGCAGCGCCAGGTCGTGCGGACGGTGGGGACGGCGGAGCGCGGCTCGGCCAGGAGCGCGGAGACCTCGGCGTCGAACGCCGCGGCGGAGGGGTGGCGGCGGGCGGGGTCGGTCGCGAGCGCCTTCTCGAGGAGCGGGCGGACGGAGACCGGCAGGTCGCCCTCGCGGAAGAAGCGCGGGTTGCGCCCGGTGAGCGCGAAGAAGAGCAGGGCGCCGAGACCGTAGACGTCGGTACGCTCGTCGCAGCGGGAGGCGTCCGTCTCCTGCTCGGGCGCGCCGTAGCCGAGCGTGAGGAGCTTCTCGCCGGTGACGGTGAGCGTCGGCGGCGAGCCGGGCGCGGGCGAGGAGAGGTGCGCGAGGCCGAAGTCGGCGATCTTGGGCTCGAGGTTCGCGTCGAGCAGGACGTTGGCGGGCTTGAGGTCGCGGTGGATGACGCCGGCGGCGTGGGCGGCCTCGATGGCGCGTCCGATCTTGAGGACGAGCGAGAGCGCCTCGCGCGGACGGTAGGTGCCGGACGCGGCGACGCGCTGCTCGAGCGTCTGGGGCGGGCGCGGCGCGCCGGGGGACGGCGGCGGCAGCGGGCCCGCGACGTACTCCATCGCGATGAACGGCCCCTCGGCGTCCTCGCCGAGCGCGTAGATGTGGGCGATGTGGGCGCTGGAGAGCGCGGCGGCGGCGCGCGCCTCGCGCAGGAAGCGCTCGCGGATGGAGGGGTCGGCGCGGCGCTCGGGGCGGAGGCGCTTCAGGGCCGCGAGGCGGCCGAGGCGGCGGTCGCGCGCGAGCCACACCGACCCCATTCCGCCCTCGGCGATCTTCGAGAGGATCTCGTAGTCCTCGGCGGCGGACGCGCCGCCCGGGGGCGGGGCGGTGGGGGGCGCGATAGGGCGGGCGGCCTGTTCGGGGACGACGCGGGTCATTAGTGACGAGTGACGAGTGACGAGTTGCGAGATGCGAGCGACGAGTGGGCGCAATCGAACGGGGCGGAATTCTAGCAAAGAGACCGGATGCGCGCAATCCGGTTGCACGGGCGGGGGCGTTCTGGCATAATCGACTGCCGTCGGCGGACGTGCCGTCGGCGCAACCCAAGGACACCCATGAAAAACTCCCTTCTTCCCGCCCTTCTCGCGGCCGCCGCGCTTGCCGGCTGCTGCACCTCCGCAAAGGCCGACGAAACCCCCGCCGCCCCCGCCGCCGAGCCCGCCCCCGCCGCCCGGACGTTCACCGTCGGGTTCGACGCCGACTTCCCCCCCTACGGCTTCCGCGCCGACGACGGCACGTTCGCGGGCTTCGACCTGGACCTCGCGCGCGAAGTCTGCAAGCGCAAGGGCTGGACGTTCGTCGCCAAGCCCATCGACTGGGCCGCGAAGGACACGGAGCTCAACGCCGGCACGATCGACTGCATCTGGAACGGCTTCACGATGTCGCCCGAGCGCCTCGACAAGTACACCTGGACCGTCCCCTACGTCCAGAACAAGCAGCTCGTCCTCGTGAAGGCCGATGCCGGAATCAAGACGTTCGCCGACCTCAAGGGCAAGGCCGTCGCCGTCCAGGACGGCTCCTCCGGCGCCGAGGCGATGGAGGGCAAGCTCGAGGAGGCCCAGAAGGCCGACGCCGAGTTCGCCTTCAAGGACCTCAAGAAGGTCCCCGACTACGTGACCGCCTTCCAGATGCTCCAGTCCGGCGCGGTCGACGCGCTCGGCCTCGACTCCGCCGTCGCCGGCGGCTTCGTCGAGAAGGGCGAGGGCAAGTACGTCACGCTCGAGGAGACGCTGATGGACGAGAAGTACGCCGTCGGCTTCAAGCTCGGCAACACCGCGCTGCGCGACGAGGTGCAGGCGACCCTCCTCGAGATGGTCGCGGACGGCACCGCCGCGAAGATCGTCGCCCACTGGGCCGAGGAGGAGATCTCCCACGGCGGCGACCAGATCGACTTCGTGCTGAAGTAGGGCGCCTCCGGCCGTGCCCTCCCCCGCCCCGCGCCGGCCCGTCCGCCTCGCCTTCGGCATCGCGCTGGGGGCCGTTGCGGCGTGGTCGGCGCTGATGCTCCTCGTCGCCGGCCTCGCGCCGAAGGACGTCGAGGAGGTCGTCCGCTTCCGGACGCTCACGCGCGTCGCCGAGCCGGCGACCGCCGACGCCGTCGACCCGGCGAACGACCGCGGGCTCGTCCTCGTCCGCGGCGTCACGTCCTCGCCGGAGCCGGTCTCCGATCCGCTCTGCACGGCGACGCTTCCGCCCACCAACGCGCTGGCGCTCGTCCGGCGCGTCGAGATGTTCCAGTGGGTCGAGAAGCCCGCCGAGGGCGCGCCCGGCGTCCGCTACGAGGGCGCGTGGGTCGAGGGGATCGTCGACTCGTCGAAGTTCCAGGTGCCGGAGGGCCACGGGAACCCGGCGTCCTTCCCCGCGCCGTACGTCCCGCGGGAGTTCGTCGCGGACGCGGTGCGGATCGGCGCGTACCACGTCGTGCCGAAGGGCCGCGTGCGCGCCGTCCTGCCCGCCGTCCCCGTCGGGGAGACGCTCTTCCGCGACACGCCCGGCTCGCCGCGGGCCGCCGCGGACCCGGACCGGCCCGAGGTGGGCGACGTGCGCCTTTCGTGGCTCGTCGTGCCGCACGCGGAGGTGACCGTCGTCGCGGCGCAGCGCGCGGACAAGGTGCCGGCCGCGCTCCGCGGCGCCGAGGGCGCGCCGCGCACGGCGCTGGTGCCGCAGGAGGGCGGCGCGATCGCGGAGAAGCTCTTCCTCTGCGCGGCGGGGGACCGCCCCGCGGAGGAGCTGTTCGAGCCGTTCCGCAAGAGGCACGCGCTGCCGGACGGGCTGCTGTGGCGCGCGCACGTCTTCGCGACGGAGTTCGTCTCCCCCGCGTCGCTCCTGCAGCTGCTCGGCGGACTGCTGCTCTCGATGGCGCTCTTCGCGCTCACGGTGCTCTTCTCGCTCCCGCTCGGCCTCGGCGTGGCGCTCGCGCGGATGTCGCGGAGCCGGTCGGTCTCGGGCGTCGCGCGCGTCTACATCTCGATCGTGCGCGGGACTCCGCTCATGCTCCAGCTGCTCTTCGTCTACTTCGGGCCCTACTACCTCTTCGGGTGGTCGCTCTCGAAGTATCCGGCGTTCGCGGCGGCGGTGATCGCCTTCTCGCTCAACTACGCGGCCTACTTCGCGGAGATCTACCGCGCGGGCATCGAGAGCATCCCCGTCGGCCAGCACGAGGCCGCGCAGATGCTCGGCTTCACGAAGCGCGATGCGTTCCTGCGCATCGTCCTGCCGCAGGTCGTCAAGCGCATTCTCCCGCCCGTCACGAACGAGGTCATCACGCTCGTGAAGGATACGTCGCTCGCGCAGGTCATCTCCGTCGTCGAGATGTTCACGATCGCCAAGCAGCTCGGCAACGCGCAGGCCTCGATCGCGCCGCTCGTCGTCGCGGGCGTCTTCTACTACCTGTTCAACTGGCTCGTCGCCTCCGGCATGGAGCGCATCGAGAAGAAACTCTCCTACTACCGGTGAGCGCCATGACGGGAAACGAAGAAATCCTCAGGGTCACGGACCTTCGCAAGTCGTTCGGCAGCAACGAAGTCCTCCACGGCGTGTCGTTCTCGCTGCGCCGTGGCGACGTGCTCTCCGTGATCGGGCCCTCCGGCGGCGGCAAATCGACGCTGCTGCGCTGCACCGTGAACCTGGAGCCGGTCACGTCCGGATCGATCCGCATCGGCGGGGACGACCTCGTAAGGGACGGCGTCTACGCGCCCAAGGCCGTGCAGCGGCGAATCCTGCTGCGCATCGGGCTCGTCTTCCAGCAGTTCAACCTCTTCCCGCACTTCTCGGTGCTGCGCAACGTCACCGAGGCGCAGCGCGTCGTGCTGGGCCGCTCGCGCGAGCAGGCGACGGCGCACGCGATGGACCTGCTGGACAAGATGGGCCTCGCCGCGAAGGCGGACGCCTATCCGTGCGAGCTCTCCGGCGGCCAGCAGCAGCGCGTCTCGATCGCGCGCGCGCTGGCGCTCGACCCGGAGGTGCTCTTCTTCGACGAGCCGACCTCCGCGCTCGACCCGGAGCTCACGGGCGAGATCCTCAAGGTCATCCGCGGCCTCGCCGAGGAGCGGATGACGATGGTCATCGTCACGCACGAGATGGCGTTCGCGCGCGACGTCTCGGACCGCGTGCTCTTCCTCGACGGCGGCGTCGTCGCGGAGGAGGGGCCCTCGCGCGAGGTCATCGGCAACCCGCGCAACGAGCGCACGCGCGCGTTCCTCAGCCGCTTCGGCGGATAGCGGAGGTCGGAACGATGGCCACGCTCGACCTCGGCCCCGGGCTTCTCGAAGGAGTCGTCGCCGTCCCGCCCTCCAAGAGCATCCTGCACCGCGGCATGGTCTGCGCGGCGCTCGCGGGAGCCCCCGGCGCGTGCCGCGTCCCGGACGATCCCTCCGAGGACGTCGCCGCGACGCGACGCGCCCTGGCGGCGCTCCTCGCGCCGGCGACGCCCGGCGCCCCGCCGGCGCGCGTCGACTGCGGCGAGTCCGGCACCACGCTTCGGCTGCTCGTCCCCGTCGCCGCCGCGCTCGGGCGCGAGGCGGTCTTCGAGGGGCGAGGGCGGCTGCCGCTGCGCCCGATGAAGCCCTACGCGAACTGCTTCGCGGATTCCGGCGCGCGGCTTCGCTTTCCGGAGGGCGGCGGCGTCTTCCTGCCGCTCGCCGTCTCGGGACGGATGCACCCCGGCCGCTACGAGCTTCCGGGCGACGTGTCGTCGCAGTTCGTCTCGGGCCTCCTCCTCGCGCTGCCGCTGCTCGGCGGCGACTCGACGATCGTCCTTTCCTCGCCGCTCCAGTCGCGGCCGTACGTCGACATGACCCTCTCCGCGATGCGAGCGTTCGGCGTCGAGGCCGTGGAGACGCCGGACGGCTTCGCCGTGGCGGGGGCGCAGCGCTACCGCGCGCCCGCCGCGCCCTACGAGGCCGAGGGCGACGCCTCGCAGGCCGCCTTCTGGCACCTCGCGAACTTCCTTGGATCGCCTGTTTCCGTGTCGAACGGCGGCTCGGCGCTCCAGGGCGACGCGATCTTTCCCGCCCTCCTCGAACGCCTCGCCGCCGCGCCTGCGGGCGGGCCGGCTCCTGCTTTCGACGTCTCGCAGATCCCCGACCTCGTGCCGGCGCTCGCCGCCGCGGCGGCGTTCGCGCCGGCCGGCGCGCGGATCGTCCACGCGGAGAGGCTCCGGCTCAAGGAGAGCGACCGCCTCGCGACGACGCGCGGGATGCTGCGGGCGTTCGGCTGCGAGGCGGAGGAGACCGCGGACGGCCTCGCGATCCCGCCCGGCCCGCCGAAGGCGGCGGCGGCGCGCGCCGAGGTCGACG
>CACWKU010000180.1 GCA_902761575.1 uncultured bacterium | reverse complement strand
CCCGCGCGGCGAGGTAGCGGTGCGCGAGGAACCCGGCCGCGAATCCGAGCAGGATTCCGGCCACGAGGGAAACGACGACGGTCGTAAGCATGGTTGTGGGCTCCTTCGCCGCCCGATTATCCCCGAACCGCCCCCGCGGGACAAGCGAAAAATCGCGAGCCGCGGAACGGCCCGCGCTACGCGAGGAACGCCGCGTAGGCGCGGTGGGTGTACCAGCAGTCGATCTTGGAGGCCGCCTCCCAGGGGGCGTGCATGTTGAGGAGCGGCGTCCCGAGGTCGACGACGTCCATCCCGTAGCGGGAGAGGAACATCGCGATCGTGCCGCCGCCGCCCTTGTCGACCGCGCCCAGCTCGCCGATCTGCCAGCGCACGCCGGCCCTGTCGAGGGTCGCGCGCAGCTCCGCGAGGAACTCCGCGCGGGCGTCGTTGGCGCCGGACTTGCCGCGCGAGCCGGTGTACTTGTTGAAGCACGGGCCGGCGTGCAGCAGCGCCGCGTTGCCGGGCGAGTCGAGGTCGGCGAAGTGCGGGTCGGAGGCGGCGGTGACGTCGGCCGAGAGCATCTTCGACGCCTCGAGCGCGCGGCGCAGGACGATGTCGCGCGGCTCCCGCTCCTCGCGCTCCAGGAGCTCGGCGACGGAGTTCTCGAAGAAGGTGGACTCCATGCCGGTCGCGCCGACGGAGCCGATCTCCTCCTTGTCGCACAGCAGCACCATCGCCGTGCGCTCGGGCGCGGCGGCGGGGCGGTCGAGGAGGGCGCGGAGCGCGGCGTAGGCGCAGACGCGGTCGTCGTGCCCGTAGCCGGCGAGCAGCGCGCGGTCGAGCCCGAGCTCGCGCGGGGCGCCGGCGGGGACGATCTCGAGCTCGGCGCTGGCGAGGTCCTGCTCGGTGACGCCGTAGCGCTCGAGGAGGATGCGCAGGACGTTCTTCTTCACGGCGTCCTTGGCGCCCTTCTTCGCGCCGGGCTCGGGGAGGGAGCCGACCAGGAGGTCGAGGCTCTCGCCGGGGATCGCCTCGCGCATCGGCTTGGCCATCTGGTCCTGGCCGAGGTGCGGGAGGATGTCGGTGACGAGGAAGACGGGGTCGCCGGGGGCGTCGCCGATCGCGACCTCGGCCTTGGTGCCGTCCTTGCGGACGACGACGCCGTAGAGCGCGAGCGGAAGCGTCACCCACTGGTACTTCTTGATCCCGCCGTAGTAGTGCGTGTCGAAGAACGCGAGGCCGCCCTTCTCCATCATGGGGACGGACTTGAGGTCGATGCGCGGGGCGTCGGTGTGGCCGCCGACGATGCGCAGGCCGGCCTTGGTGCCCTTGCGGCCGATCACGGCGGCCATGAGGGTCTTGCCGTGGTAGCCGCGGTAGACCCTGTCGCCGGGCTTGAGGGACTTGAACGAGTCGAGCGGGCGGAAGCCCTTCGCCTCGAGGAGCCGCACGGCCTCGGCGTAGGCGAGGCGCTCGGTCTTGGCGGTGCCGAGGAAGGCGAGGTAGTCGCGGGCGTAGGCCTCGACCTTCTTCATCTCGGCGGGGGGCGGTGCGTCGGTGCGGCGCTCCATGAGGGCCTGCGCCGGCTTCTTTGCGGTTGCTTTCATGCGATGGATTCGGGATGGTGGAGCGGCGGCGCGCTCCGGCGCCGGAACGGGTTCAACACTATCAGAACGCGCACGGGAACGCAACGGCAATCTGCGACCCGCTGCGCGATTCCTCCGAATTTCGCGGCGGACGCCGTCGACGGGTTGCGCGTTGCGGTCCGGCGGCGTAGACTGCCGCGCCCTTTCACCAAACCCCGAAAACGCCGTCCAACACACCCCGTTCCACGTTCGCAATGATCCGCCTCGAGCAACCGTCCACCCAGGCCCCGCGCCGTCGTCATCGCCAGGGCCGGCGTTCGCGCGCAGCAGTCGGAATTGCGTTACCCTCCGCGAAACAAAGCCCCTCCGCGAAGCGTCCGTTCGGGACGGACTTCGCGGAGGGGCCGGCGATGGTGGAGGCGGTGGGAATCGAACCCACGTCCGAAGCGGAGCCACCGAGGCGTCTACGTGCGTATCCTCCGTTTGGGTCTCGCCCAGGAAGCTGCCCGGAGGCGGGCCACTTCATGCGCCAGCGGCCACGTAGGTGTCGACTCGGTCCCGGCCACCCGGACTTGGTCCAGCCTGCAAGATGACGCGTCCCCTCTCAGCAGGCGTCGGAGGTTCAGCGTCGGGGCCTAACTAGGCCGCGAGACGAACGTCGTTGTTGGCGTTTGAGTTTTCCGTGAGAATTGAGGGGTACACGCGGCTCCCCCGCACGCGACCGCGGCCTCAACCGTTCCGTCGAAACCTGTCGCCCCCGTGCGGCCGCCCCGGGGGGCGCCCGCGCAAAGTGGCGTCCATTCTAGCGCACTTCGTCCCAAAAGGAAAGCGGAAACGAGGTCCGCGGGGATTTACGGGGCGGCCGGCTCCGGCGCGGGCGCGGCCGGCGCGGCGGCGGGCGGACGGCGCAGGATGCCGACCGACGACTTGTGCGGGTTGAGGAGGCGGGACTCGTCGTGCGGGACGAAGTCCGGGTGCATGCGGAACTGCTCGGGACGGACGGAGAGGTCGTCCTCGGTGAGGAAGGTGCCGTCCTCGCCGGCGCTGAGCAGCATCGGGACGCCGTTGGACTGGTCGTAGAAGAACGGGCGGCTCCAGCCGTCGGTCATGAGCTTTCGGATGTAGGGCCCGCACCAGTCCGGCGCGCCGACGTCGTTCACGAGGGCGAGCAGGCCGCCCTCCTGGTGCGTCGGGTAGCGGCCGACGTCCGCCTTGAAGTGCTCGACCGCCATGCACAGCGTGTCCATGGCGTTCGTGGTCCACGCGCGCTTGTCGAGCCCGCCGCGGGCGCGCTCGGCGCTGCGCGTGGAGGCGGAGATCACCGCGATGCCGACCGCGAGCATGAAGAGCGCGACGAGCAGCACGCCCGTGCGGGCGCCGGGCTCGCGCGCGCCGGCGCGGCGGCCCATCTCGCGCAGTGCCTTGTCGCGCGCGTCGGCGATCTGCTCCTTGGCGATGCGGCGCTTCTCGCGGTCCTTGGGGCCGTAGCCGGGCGGCGGGCGCAGCGTCTTGCCGCACTCGGGGCACTTCAGCTCCGGCGGCGGCCACGCGGAGACCTTGCCGCAGTAGGGGCAGCGGAAGCGCTTGCCCTCGAGGTCCGGGAGGATCGGCCCCTCGCGCTTCTTCGGCGTCCTGATCGGGCCCTGGCGCTTCGGCGGGAGCTTCAGGCGCGGCAGCGCCGCCTTGAGCGCGGCGTCCTCCTCGGCCCAGGGGGACGCGCCCTCCGCGCCGCCGGGCGCGGGCGTCCCGCCCGCGGGAGGGGTCTCCTCAGGGGTTTTCATTGCGTAGCTCCAGCGTGTCGAGGTCGATGCGGCGGTAGAAGCAGCCGCGGCGCGGCTCGCCGCGCGCGTCGCGCGTGTGGCAGATGCCGTGGCGCGCGCCCTCGGGGAACGGCCGCACGAGGTAGAGCAGCGAGTTCTGCTCGCAGTTCACGTAGGCCGCGACGAGGGAGAAGCGGCACCCCGACGTGGCGCCCTTCTCCCAGGGCTCGCGGCGCGAGGTGCTGTAGAGGAAGAGGCGGCGGCGCGCGAAGGACTCGCGCATCGCCGATTCGTCCGTGTAGGCCACGAGGACCACCTCGCGGCTGTCGGCGTCCTGGACGGCGACCGGCACGACGCCCGACACGCGGTCGAGCTTCGCGAAGTCGAGCGCGAGGGCGGAGCCCTCCTCCAGGTCCGACCTTTCCACGGGCTACTGCGGGACGAACTCGCTCTTTGGGACGCCGCAGAGCGGGCAGGCCCAGTCGTCGGGAAGGGCCTCGAACGGGGTGCCGGGGGCGATGCCGGAGTCGGGGTCGCCGAGGGCGGGGTCGTAGACGTAGCCGCAGGTGGGGCAGACGTACTTCTGCATGGAAGGGGTTCCGTTTCTGGTTTGTGTGCGCCCCGGCCGCGGCCGCCCGGGCGGGCGGTTCCCCGCGGCGGGGATTGCGGCGCCCATTCTAGCAGGGCTTTCCCCCGAAGTCCAGCGCCACGCGCTACGCGCGGCGGAGGTCGCGCAGGAAGAACTGCGGCGCGCCGAAGTTGTCGCGCGCGAAGTGGAAGACCGCGTCGAGGCGGTCGCCGCCGCGGAAGGGCATCTCCGGCCGCCCGAAGACCACGCCCGGCACGGGGGTCTCCGCGAACTCCAGCCGCCAGTTCACCGTGGTGCGCCCGAAACGCGACGGGTCGCGCGCGAGCGTGAGCCCGCGCATCCCCAGGAGCGGCTGCGGGTTGAGCGTCCCGAACGGCCCGATGCGCGCCAGGTCCGCCTCGAGCGCGGCGTCGGCCTCGTCCGGCCGGATCCACGCCTCGACGCGGCTCTCCGGCCGCATGTCGAGCCCGCGCTCGGCCTCGGCGCACACCGCCGCGAAGCGCTCGCGGAACTCCCCGAGCCGCTCCTCCGGCAGCGTGAGGCCCGCGGCGGCGCGGTGGCCGCCGAAGGTCGTGAGCAGGTCGCGGCAGCGCTCCAGCAGCTGCATGAGGTCGAGGCCCGGGATCTCCGGGCAGCGCGCGGAGCCGCGCGCGAAGCCCGGCTCGTCGTCCGCCGTGAAGACGATGGACGGCAGGTGGTGGCGGTTGGAGAGGCGCGAGGCGACGAGTCCGATGACGCCGGGGTGCCAGTCGCGGTTGTGCAGGATCATGCACGCGCGGCCCTCGCGGGGGACGCCGCGCACCTCCTCCTCGGCGCTGCGCAGCGCGGCGGCCTCCTCCTCGCGCCGCAGCGCGTTGAAGTCGCCGAGCTTGTGCGCGAGCGGCAGCGCGGTCGCGAGGTCGTGCGCGGCCAGCAGGTCGATCGCCACGCGCGGGTTGCCGACGCGCCCCGCGGCGTTGATGCGCGGCACGAGGACGAACGCCATCGCGCCGGAGTCGACGTCGCCCGAGAGGCGCGCGGCGGACTGCAGCGCGCGCAGGCCGACGAGCTCGCCGGGGCGCGCGCGGTTGAGGATGTCGAGGCCGCGCGAGGCGATGATGCGGTTCTCGCCGACGAGCGGGACGAGGTCGCCGATCGTGCCGACCGCCGCGATCGCGACGAGCGGCTGCATGAAGCGCGGGCCGGCGTCCGGCGGGAGCAGGCGGCGCACGAGCTCGTGCGCGAGCTTGAACGCGACGCCCGCGCCGCAGAGGTGGCGCAGCGGCTCCGGCGTCCCGGGCAGGCAGGGGTTCACGAGCGCCGAGGCGCTGCGCGGCACGTCGAGCCCGACCTCGTGGTGGTCGGTGACGACGACCTCGACGCCCTGCGCGACGGCCTTGTCGCACGCCGGCGCGTGCGAGATGCCGCAGTCGACCGTGACGATGAGCCTGGCGCCCGGATGCTCGGAGAGGCAGCGGTCGAGCGCGGCCTCGGTGAAGCCGTAGCCCTCGTGGATGCGGTCGGGGATGAAGACCGAGGCGTGCCCGCCGACGCCGAGGATCGCGGCGTGGAGGATCGTCGCCGCCGTCATGCCGTCCGCGTCGAAGTCGCCGAACACGACGATCGGCTCGCCGAGCCCGACGTGGCGCGCGACGATGTCCGCCGCCTCGGCGATGCCGGGCAGGCGGTCGGGGAGCATGCAGTTCTTGAGCAGCGGCCGCAGGAACGCGGCGGCGTCCTCCGGGTCGGCGTGGCCTCGCGCGACGAGGATGCGCGCCGCGGCGGGCGACAGGCGCAGCGCGGAGCCGAGCGCGGCGGCGGCGGCCTCGTCGACCGCCGCGTCCGTCCACTGGCTCGACGGCCAGGGACGCCCCTCGGGGGCGCTCACTGCGCGCCCCCTTCCG
>CACWKU010000179.1 GCA_902761575.1 uncultured bacterium | reverse complement strand
TCCGGCGAGACGGCGGCGCGGACGCGCGGCTCGATCCCTCCGCGCCTGCTCCTGCTGCGCGCGTCCACCTCGGCGACGACGAACGGCTTCCCGGCCGACGCCTACGCGCTCCCGTGGCGCGTCGAGGAGGTCTCGCTCGTCAGCTCCCCGCGTCTTCCCGGCGCTCGCTCCGTCGGCGGGCTTGTCCCGCTCGAACGGATGCCGGCCATCCCGACCGTATCGCGAAGCGAACAGGAGGACGAACAATGAGACACGCTGTGCTGATGCTGCTTCTCGCCTGCTGCGCCGCCGTGCTGGCGGCGAGGCTCCGCGCCAAAGACGCGGAGCTCGAGGAGCTGCTTGACTGCCGCGCGGCCGTGCCGGCCGCCGGCTTCGACGAAAGGGTTCTGATGGCGGTCGCAAGGCTCGAACAGGAGATGGACATGCTCCGCGTTCGGGTCGAGGAACTGGAAGACGCCGTCTCAAAGGAGAAATAAGATGGACTACGATCCCGACTGGCCGGAGCCCTGCGCCCGGCCCCGCCCCGCGAACCGCGCGCGCATCGCCTTCGGCGCCGCGCTCTGCTACGCCTTTGTCGTCGTCGTCTCGTGCCTCTGGCAGGGCTGCGCGACGGACCCCGCCACGGGCGAGGTCACGATCCGCGTCCCGGCCGCCGCCGTGGACTTCGCCACGAACGCGATCCGTGAATACCTCGAATCCCGCGCCGCAACCGCCGAGGGAGCCGCCGACGCCGAATCCGGCGCCGGCGAATCTTTGGGCTCGACGGAAGCGGCGCCCTCTTCCGCGCCCCCGGCGGCCGCCGGCGCCCTCGACTTCCGCTACGGAGGCTTCAAGGGCGGCAAGGCCGCCGAGGACGCGCGCTGCCGGCTCTCCGGCCTCAAGATCGGCTCGGACTCTCTCTCGTTCAAGTGGGAGACCGGCATCCCGAGCGACTGGAAGCGCGAGACGCTCGAGAAGGGGCCGATGATCGTCGCCGCCGTGTTCTACCGCGAAGGCGACAAGTGGGTCGGCGGGAAGTTCGACTGGATCGACGAGCGTCGGTCCAGCCGCTCGCTCGAGAACGTCCACGGCGGCTACGGCGGCTGGAACGCCGCCGCGTGGAAGGCGGCGAAGAAGCGCGCGTTCTGCGTGGTGAGCGCGGACGGGAAGTACCGCTCGAACCTTCTGGAGGACTAGCCGTGAGCGTCTGGACGAAATGGCGCGACAGGGCGCGCGCGAAGATCCTCGCCCTCCTCGGCGTCGGCACGGCGTCCGCCTCGGGCGGCTCCTCCTCCTCCTCGGTCGGCCCCGCGCCCGCGTGGGACGCCTGCACGCGCGCCTCGTGCTGGGGCGGCTCGAACGCCTCCGTCCGCGTGATGAACGCGCTCTCGCCGAGGATGCCGGAGGCCGTCTTCCGCGAGCGCGTCGCGTGGACGAAGGGCCGCGGCGCGAACACGATCCACCTCTTCCTCGTGAACAAGGGCGACGGCGAGTACGCCGGCTACTCGCCCTGGGGCGTCGGCAAGGGCCCGGGCGCAGGCGCGACCGACGCGGACACCGTGAAGCGGATGCTCGAACGGATCGCCTACTGCCGCGAGCAGGGGCTCGCCGTCGTGATCTGGCTTCAGGCGGACGACTCCGCCGACTGGGCCCGCGCGCTCGCGTCGAACGCGGACCGCTGCGTCGCCCGCGTCGCCGAGGCCGGGCTGCTCGCGTCCGCGTCGACCGTCGTTGCCGGGCTCGAGATGGACGAGTACTGGAACGCGACGCACGCCCGCGCGGTCGTCGCCGCGATCCGCGCGTGCTACTCCGGCAAGGTCGGCACGCACCACACGGGCGGCAAGACGACGTTCGCCTCTCTCGGCGACATCCTCTTCTACCAGGTCGAGCCCGGGCGCAGCGCGGCGCAGATCAAGGCCGACACGGTCGCCGCGAAGAAGTGCGGCAAGCCGGTGAACTTCTTCGAGCTTTCGCGCGGCCCGGCCCGCGAGCTCTGCGAGGCGGCGCTCTCCGCCGGCGCGTTCGCCGTGGGGAACTGGTAGAATGGACGCCTCCGCCTGGAACCGCTTCGACTTCGTCGGCGTGCTGCGCTACGCGCCCTACGCGTCGCGCCTCGCCCCGCTCGACGCGGAGCTCGCGCGCGTCGGCCTCGCCGGCCGCGCGACGGAGTTCTGGACGGCGGAGGACGTCTACGCGCGGAAGGGCGTCGAGTTCTTCCCGCGCACCGAGTTCCTGAAGAAGCGGACGACGCTCGCCGTCCTCACGCTCTACCACCTGCGGATGGTCCGCGTGGCGCTCGCGCTCGGCGCGGAGCGCCTGCTCGTCGTCGAGGACGACGTGCGCTTCCGCGCGGACGCGGAGGAGGTCTGGCGCACGGTCGACGACCTCCCGGCCGACTTCGACATCGCGTTCCTCGACGCGTTCGCCGCGATGAAGGCGCGCGGCGTGCCGGGCTTCGCCGCGCGGATCGCCGCGAACCGCGCCTCCGCCCGCTGGGTCCGGCCCGAGACGCACCTGCTGCGCTCCTGCGCGTGCTACGCGCTCTCGCGCCGCGGCGCGGAGGCGTTCGTCGCGAAGCTCGAGGCCGCCGCGAACGGCGGCGAGCCGCTGCGCGTCTGCGACCAGTTCCTCGGGCGCCTCGCCGCCGGCCCGGAGCTGCGCGCGTACCTGGCGCACCCGCTCGCGGCCGTGCAGGCGCTCTCGAACGAGAGCACGAGCGGGGCGGACGCCATCCGCGCCGGCTACGCCGCGCTCGGCGTCGACCGATCGCTCTACAGGCGCTACGAGGGGGACGAGCCGTGATGGACGTGCTCTACGTCGTCGGCCCGGACAGCGGGCACGAGAACCGCGAGCTGCGCTGGTCCCTGCGCTCGCTCGAGCGGTTCGGGCGCAACGTCGGCCGCGTCGTCGTGGCGGGCTACCCGCCCGGCTGGCTCGCGCCCTGCGTCGCGCGGCTCCCGGTCGAGCGGCGCGAGACGCGCAGCAAGTTCCGCAACATCTTCGACTGCGTCCTCGCCGCGATCGAGGACGGCGCCGTGCGCGACGAGTTCCTCTACTCGAGCGACGACCACTTCCTCGCCGCGCCGTTCGACCTCGACGCGACGCCGTTCTACCTGCGCGCGCCGATCCTGCCGGAGCTCGGCCGCCCGCACCGCGGCGAGCAGAAGTACCGCGCGCACCTCGAGAACACGCGCAACGCCCTGCTCGCGTGCGGCTACGGCGCCCGCGAGACGTGCGTCCACGCGAACACCCGCCTGCACGCCGCCGACGCCGCGGAGGCGCTGCGCGTCGCGGACGCGTCCGCGCGCCCGCGTCTCGGCGTCGAGACGACCTGCGTCTTCCAGAACGTGCGCGCGGCCCGCGAGGCGTTGCCGTGGACCGTCGCGCGCGACGTGCGCAAGGGCCCCGGCTTCGATCCGGATGGCGCGCGCCGCCGCGGCATCTTCACCTGCTGCGACGAGAACTTCGACGAGCCGACCTTCATCCGCTTCATGGAGGCGGAGTTCGGCCGGCCATCACGATACGAGAAAGGATGAACCGATGATAGACCCCGCCACCGTCCGCCGGACGGCGAAGATCGCCGCCTCGCTCGCGAAGGCCGTCCGCGACTACATCCGCGACGACCAGAAGGCCGCGTACCCGCTTCCGCGGCCCGTCACCGCCGTGATCCGCTGCTCGCGGATGTCCGCGCGGCTCGCGGACGGCTTCGAGCATCTCGTCGCCGACGGCTCGCTCTTCGTGAAGAAGATGCCGGACGAACGCATCCTGCTGCGCGCCGGCGCGTTCCCGCGCTCCGCGAACCTCTGGAACGGCCCCGACCTGCTGAAGAACAACGAGATCGCGTCGATGACCGCGTCGCTCTTCCACGACCTCGTCTGGGTCCACCACGAGGAGCTCGCCGCCGCGATGGGCTGCGAGGAGCGCGACGTGCTGAAGTTCGGCAACGACGCCTTCCCGCTCGTCTGGCGCTACGTCGACCCGTCGTGGAAGGGGCGCGTGAAGAGCTGGATCGCGTTCCAGGCCGTGAGCGCCGCCGCGCCGTGGTACCACAAGGCGAAGAAGGCGCTCGGCGCGATCGCGCTCGGCGCCCTGCTCGCCGGCGGCTGCACCGGCTGCGCGTCGTTCCCGGAGGGCGGCGTGGACGAGCTCGACGGCGTCGACGCCGTCGAGGAGGTGATGCGCGACTACGGCGACGGCCTCGGCCCGGATCCGGCGCCGGCGAACCCGTGACGCTTTCGCCGCGGTGCGTCGAGGCGCGGTCGGGGAGAAGACGGCGCCGGAGCGAAACGCGGCACTTCTTGAAAGGAGAAACCAGATGGACACCATCGAACCGAAGAACGAGGAGAGGCGCGCGCCCGAGTCGCCGCTCTTCACCGAAAACGAAAGCGACGCGCGCGACGTGCTCGACTCGCTCGACAAGAGCGCCGTCGACGGCGCGCTCAAGGAAGACGTGAGGCGGGTCGTGAAGCGCACGCTCAAGGCCACGAACGGCTACACGCCCGAGCAGAAGATGCAGGCCGTCTCGCAGGGCCTCTTCGACCTCTCGCGGCTCTTCGCCTACACCATCATCCACGACGCGAAACGCAAGCCCGAGCGGTCGTGGAAGGACACCATCGTCGAGTGCAAGTGGGCGATCTGCGTCCTCGCCGCGATCATCGCCGGGCTGCTCATCCTGCGCCCGGAGATCGCGAACATCACCGCGGCCGCCATCCACGGAACCACCTCGCCGTGAGCTCGCACGGTCCCGAGCCGCTCCGCGTCTGGCTCGACGCGAAGGTCCGCGCCGAGATCGAGCGCAGGGCCCGCGTCGAGTCGATGCCCGCCTCGCACGAGGCCGGGAAGCTGCTCGCCTTCGCGCTCGGCCTCGCGTGGCACCGTCCCGCGAACCTCCCGCTCCGCACGCGCTACGAGCCGCTGCGCGCCGCGAACGCACGCCATCCGAACTGCGTCTACGTGCAGAGCACGCCGGAGATGCGTCAGCGCCTCGCGTCCGGCGCTCGCGTGAACGGACGCCCGCTCCGCGCGTTCGCCTCCGAGCGGATCTACGCAGCGCTCGGCGTGCGCTTCGTCCCGCCGACGATGGGGAAGCCCGTCGTCCGCACCGACGAGGACCGCCGTCGCCAGAATCGCGACCAGGCACGAAGGCACTACGCGAAGTACCGCGACGAGATCAACGAGCGCCGGCGCGCCTCGAACCTCCCGCCCGAGGAGCGCGAGCGCAGGAACCGCCTCGCCCGCGAGCGTGCGGCGAAGCGCCGCAAGGCCGAGCTCGACGCGTTGCTCGCGCACTACCGTTGACGCGCCGCGGCCGCTCGTGGTAGATTCCTCGCCGAACGCACGCCGCGTGGTTGTGGCGTCTGTTCGGTTCGCGGCTCCGGCACCGCCTTGCTTCTCCGTGGGGCGGCGCCGGAGCCGCCTTTTACAAGGAGCGCCCCGGCCGGGGCGAAACTCCCGACCGGGGCGCGAATGCCGTCGACGGAGGGGCGAGCGGCAGGCTGGCGACACGGATCGCCACCGAGCGCGAGTCAATCACGTTCGCGCCGAGTCCGTCAAGAGCGGGACTACCCGAGCGCGAGCGCGGCGCGCTCCGCCGTGCGGATCGTCTCGCGCTCCATCGCCTCGCGCGTGTAGCGGTCGGTGACGCCGCCGCGCATCGAATGCCCGAGGACGGCTCTCGCCGCCTCGAGCCCGAACCAGGCGCGGACGCGCGTGCCGCACGCGGAGCGCAGCTGGTACGGGCGCCACTCCGGGACGCTCTCGTCGGCGGCGTGAGTTTCCGCCGCGTGCCGCTGCACCGCCTTCGCGTAGTCGCAGACGGTCCACTCCGCGCCCGGCCGGCGGCGCGAGCCCTGCTTGCGCTGGCCGAGCGGCGTGCGGCGCGGCGTCGGGCTCGCCGCCCGCTGCGCCGCG
>CACWKU010000178.1 GCA_902761575.1 uncultured bacterium | reverse complement strand
CATCGCGGCGATGCGCGGCGTGATCTCCTTCACGATTGCACCCGGGGCCGCGACCGTGTAAAGCGCGTCGATTGCGTGCAGCGTCTTCCGCACGATGTTGCGGAGGCGGTCGCGCTCGTTCACGGCGTCCACGATCAGCGCGGCGTTCGCCTCCACGATTGCGTCCCACGTCTTCCTGTTCTTCACAGACATTCGAGACTTCGGGCACGACGGCAGATTCGCAACCACGCCGCGTCCTGTCTTCTCGTTCTGGAGCCACAGACCGTCCGGGTCGTTGGCCTCGATGGAATGGCCGTTCACGAACCACGGCCTCGGGCTTGCTTTGGCGCTCATCGCCGGCTCCTTTCCCGGATCGCCTCCTCGGCGTCGTTCAAGGCGCGCTCGATGGCGGCGCGATGCTCGGCCGGCGCATTCATCGTCACGCGGACGACGCGCTCGATCGCGAGCGCGTTGCGCTGCGCCGTTTTTCCGCATCCGGCCTCGCAGACGATGTCCGTCCGGACGCCGCCGAGGGCGTTGCAGACGAACGAGATGGTCGCGGTGCTCATCGCGCGCCTCCCTTCGGGGCGGCCGGCATCCGGCGCAGGCGCGTCGCGGCCGCGCGGAGGCGCGGGGCGAACGTCTCGGCGAGGCCGGCGGCGCCGAGCGCCTCGCCGGACTGGACGGAGCGCTGCGCGCGTCCGAGGATCTCGCGCGCGGCCTCGGCGGCGCGGTCCAGGGCTGCGGCCGCCTCGTCGAACGCGGAGGCGCAGCGCGCCGGAAGCTCGCCGAGGTCGACGAGGATGCCTCGCGGCGGCGGAGGCGGCGTCTTCGGCCTCGGGGGCGCCGGAGGCGCCGGCGGGAGGATCTCGCGGTCCGTGATTCGGACGGCGAGGTCGATCGCGGCCTCCGCGCGTCGCGCGGCGACCTTGTCTGCGTACTTGCTCATCGTGTCGTGGTGTTCAGGTGGTGGATGAAAAGAAGGGCCGACGCGGAGGGCGTCCGTCGGCTGGCGGCTTTCGCGCGGGCGCTCTCGCGTCCGCCCCTCCCCCCTCGTCCCGTTGCACGTGCGGGGTGGCACGTTTCATGAGCCGGCCGGGTCGCAGACCGTCGTCCCGGCCGCCGCATCCGACCGGACGGGGCGTTTCGCCGGGAGCCGGGACGCGGTATCGGTTGTCCGCCGCGAAGGATCGGCTCGCGCCGCGGCGGTAGATCGGTGTGCGTGTTCATTCCTCCGGGCCCTCCTCCGGCGTTTCGCCGGGCTCGGGCTCGGCAACGACGCCGAGGCGGTCGGCGACCGTGCGCCGGTCCTCGTCGGTGACTCCGAGCTCCGCGTCGAGCGCATCGAGGATGCGTGCGCCGGAGCAGTTGCAGAGCAGCTCGCACGCGTTCGAGCGGAAGAAGCGCCGGCACGCGTCGGCCTCGCGGTGGCATTCCTCCGCGCGTCCGAAGCGCTCCTTCGCGAAGAGCCGGCGCTCGTTTTCGACGGCGGCGCGGTAGTCCCACGCGGCCTGCGCGCAGATGGCGGCGGCGAGCGCGTCTGCTGCCTCGTAGGTCATTCCGCGTCCCCCGTGATGACGGCGACGAAGTTCGAGGCGGACTCTCTCGCCTCGTCGCGCTCCTGGTTGAGCGCCTCGATCTCGCGCTCGGCCAGCTCGAGCGCCTTGTCGGCGATGGCGCGGAGCCGTTTCTCGTGCGCGGCCTCGCGCTCCGCCGCTCGCGCTCGCAGTTCGAATAGCAGAGCCGCGCAGAGCGAGAGAAGCGCGGAGGCGACGGAGAGTGCGGTCGGGTCGATGTTCATCTTCGGTGTCCTTCTCTATGCGGAAAGCGCGGCCTCGCAGATCGCGGCGGCCGTTCGGCAGGGCACGGAGTTGCCGATTTGCTTCACCTGCTCGGAGCGGTTGCCGGTGAGCTTGTAGCCCTTCGGGAACGAGTGCGCGGCGGCGAGCTCGGACGGCTTGAGCATCCGCATCCGCACGTCGATCACGGTGCCGTCCTCGGTCATCAGGTAGACGCCGCGCACGGCACCCTTCGTGGCGATGGTCGGGCACGGGCGCGAGGCAGGCTGAAGCTCGGCGCCGGACTGCTGCCCCAGGACGAACGGCCGGACGACGTAGTCCTTTCGCACGGCGGTCTGCGTGCGGATCGGCTTGTCGGCCGAGCGCGGCGCGTTGTGCGCCTGCTCGGTGACGATGAACGCGGCGGCCGTGTTATTGCGCGCGGTCGCGGTCTTGAGCGGCTTCGCGCCGTCCGTCACACGGCCCTCGTCGGCCTTCTCGCCCGGGTGCGAGAGGTCGACGGCGAACGCCCGCACGACGGAGTAGCGGTCGTGCGTCGTCTGCGCGCCCAGGGGCTCGCCCGCCGGCTTCGCCTCGCCGTTCTTGAAGTGGTCGAGCACGAGCGCCGAGCAGAGCCCGTGGTGCGCGCCCGAGGTCGCAATCGCGGAGATCGGCGTGTCGACCGACGCCGCGGTCTTGTGGTTGCGCAGCTCGACGAGGAACGAGCGCACGAGCGCCGTGCGGTTCCCGCCGGCCGGCTGCGTCGCGACCGGCTCGTCGACGGAGCGCAGCCGCGGCTCGTCGGGGCCGTCCGCGCCGAGGAAGTCCATCTGGAAGTCGAGCCCGCAGAACTTGCGCAGGCCTACGAAGACGCGGCGCAGCGTGTTCTTCGCGAGCGGCGTCCGCCGGTTGAAGATGCTCGTCCCGGTGTCGGAGAGGTCGAGGCACTCGCGGATCCCGCGCCACTTCTTGAGCGGCGGCCCGAAGAGCGACGGCTCCGGGTTCTCCGCGTGCGTCGGCTCCGGCCAGACGATGCGCCCGCAGCCCTTGCGGACCGCCTGAAGGAAGAAGCGCCGGCGCGTCGTGGCGTCGCCGTAGTCCGCACAGTTTAGCACGCGCCAGTCGACGGTGTAGTTGCGGGCCTCGAGCGCCGCGATCCACGCGCGAAAGCACGCGCCCTTCTTCGCCTCGATGGGGCGACCCGCGGCGGAGAGCGGGCCCCACTCGACGAACTCCGGCACGTTCTCCACGCAGAGCCGGCGCACGAAGAGCTGGTCGAGCCAGGTGAGGATGAGCTCGGGCTGCGCCCGCAGCTGGTTCGCGCGCGGCTTGCCGCCCAATGCGCGCGAGTGGTGAGTGCAATTCTTGACGATGATCCCGTCGAGTACGTAGGAGTGGTCTTCCTCGACCTCGAGGTTGTAGACCACCGCGTTTTCGTGCCCTTCTCGCGCCTTGCGGACGCGCGACCAGACGACGCCCTCTTCCTCGAAGGACTCCACCGCGCGCGAAGCGGAGAGCGTCGCGTTCCAGTGCAGGCGGTATTGCGGAAGGGCGACGCCCGTCCTGCCTTCGATGCAGTACGTGAGGCGCTTGTCGTCGTAGCTCATCCCGACGCGATGGCCGAGGCTTTCCGCGAGCATTCGCAGCGAGACGGCGAGCGCGCGCGAAACGGTGCAGCATTCATGCCGCCGCTGCTTCGTGTAGCCGTCCGCGTCGAGATAGCCGCGGAAGAGCCTGTCGCGCTGTTCGCTCGGCATCGAAAGGCACCACGACGGAATCTGCTTTCCGGCGGCGCCGCGCCCGAAGTTCGCGAGCAGCCACTCGTACGTCTCCGAGTCCGTCAGCGTGAAGACCGAGACGGTTCGCTTTTCGACGAACGCCCACTTGCGCGGGCCGGAGAGGACTCGCGCGAGGAACTCCGCCTGTCCGTGCGGGCAGCAGATGCTCGTGTCGAAGTGCCGGCCGCGGCCGGAATGCCCGTCGCCGATCCAACGGCCGATGACGTACCACGGATCCGCGAGGCCGGCGAGAGCCGCCGGAAGAGCGGGAACGGGAAGCGGCTCGAACTTGACCGGCGTCGACCAAAGCGCCTCGTTCGTGATCGCGCGGTCGATCGGCATCCACTGCGGGAAGCCGTACTCGCGCTTCGCGTGCCTGCGTTCCTGGCAGACAAGGAAGGACGGTCGGAGCCAGAACTGGTGCTGCGGCGTGCATTCGATGCCGTAGTGCCCGGCGCCCTGCACGACGATGGTTTTCGCGTTGCCGCGGCACTGCTTGCGGACGACGCGGCGCCAGCGCAGGCGGTGCGTCAGCACGACGTCGCCGACCTGGACGTCCTCGATCGGCACCTGGCCGCGCGCCGTCGTGACGAGGTGCCCGGCCGTGAAGCAGGACGGGCTCGCCCAGAGGAAGTCGACGCGGCCGCCGGGGACGAGGTCGGCGGGGACGGCCTCCTCGATCGACATCTGCTTGGTGTCGACGTCCGGGTGGTTCGCCTGCATCGTGTCGACGGCGACGCGCCAGTGGTTGATGGCGAGGCCCTTGTGGCGCAGGCCGAGGCGCTCGAGCGCGAGCTCGAGGCCGGTCGTGGCGCCGCCGGCGCCGCAGAAGAGGTCGACGGTGTTGATCTCGCGCGGCTTCATCGCGGGGCCTCCGTTTCAAGGAACCGGCGGACGCCGGAGTAGGTGCCCGAGCGGACGACGGGGCCGAGGCCGATCGTCCAGTGCGGACCGGACGGCTCGCCCCACTCCGGGTGCGCCGGCGCGGGCGAGGCGCGTCCGTAGTCCGGTCGGCGGACGAACTCGACGAGGACGGCGCACGAGTACGAGTCGAGGCGGTAGCCGGCGCGGTAGACGCCGACCGACGGCGCGCCGCGCCCGTGGTTGTGGGCGACGAGCTCGGGCACGCCGAGCGCGTCCCACTTCCGGCAGGAGAGGCTGTTCGCGTCGCGGTACTCCTCGCGCTTCTCGCCGGAGAGGATGAGATCGAGCCAGCGCTGGCGGATCGTGAGGTTGAAGACGGGGACGATCATCTTTCTAGCCTCCGTTGACGACGCCCATGCCGGCCATGTCCGGCGTTCCGTAGCCGTGCCGCTCGCACGGCGCGGCTTCTTTCGCGCGTTCCGTCCAGACGGTCGCGCGGAACGAAACAAACGCGCTCATGGCGTCGAACACGAACTTCGAGCGGACGATCTTCTCGCCCGTCTGGTCGAGTCGCTTTACGAGCGCGTCGAAAAGTGCGCTGAATTCGGAAAAGACGTGCGCCTTGATCTTGTGCTTCATTCCGTTGCTCCTGATTGTTTGTCGTTCATTTGCTCTTCATTTGCGGGCTTCCAGAAGGTCGCCCAGATCGTCTTTGCGGACTTGCCGCAGCGCGTGCCGAAGATCGGACGCCGTCCGATGGCGTTCCAGATCTCGCCGACAGGAATCTGCACCTCGCTCCACTTGAAGATCAGCGTGCCGCCCGGACGGAGGACTCGCCAGCATTCGCGAAAGCCGTCGCGGAGCATCTCCCGCCAGGCGCCCTTGAGGATGCCGTACTTCTTGCCGATCCAGGCGTTCTCCCCGCAGTGCTTCAGGTGCGGCGGATCGAACACGACGAGCCAGAACGACTCGTCCGGGAACGGCATCGACGTGAAGTCGACGATGCGGTCGGGATGCACGTCGAGATGGCGGACGCTCGGCTTGCCGTGGCTTCCGCCCTTCCAGATCGCCTCGCCGTCGCATTCCCGATTGTCGCAGAAGAGGACGTCCGGGCAGTTCTTGTCGAAGTGAATCATCCGGCTTCCGCAAGTCGCGTCGAGGATCGGTGGTAGTGGGGGGGGTATCATTTCGCGGCACCTTTCTTGCGGCGCTCTTCGTCCTTGTTTTTGGAGAGCATCTTGCTCGCCCAATCCGCGGCCTGCGTCTCGTCGACCGCAATCGCGATGATGTTGTGTTTGGAGTCGAGGACGTACCAGAGGTTTTCGTCCTCATGCACGATCGCGTGTGGTGTCGGGATCATCGTGCGGCCCCTTTCTTCTTTCGGCTTTGGCAGAACGGTGTTTTCACGAACAGTTCGCAATCGTGCTTGCAGTTTCGGAGTTTGCGCATGTGCGGAGTCTTGCAGTCGTGGTTGTAGCAGACGAAGCAACAGCAACGCGAAAGCATCTCCCACAATCGCAGAATCGCCCCGGAACTTCCGTTTGCGGTGACGGAGTAGGTCACTCCGTGCCGACAGGTGACTTTTTCCGTTCGCTTCACCTCGCGCCCCCTTCCTTTTTCGCGGACGCGGCGAACGCGGCGGCGTCG
>CACWKU010000177.1 GCA_902761575.1 uncultured bacterium | reverse complement strand
TGGGGGCTCCGCGCCGCGGGCGCCTCCGCGCTCTGGGGCCTCCTCCTCGCGTCGTGCTCGCTGCCCTCCCTCCTGCGGCGCGCCACGGAGGGGCCCGCCGGGGCTCCGGATCCGCTGTTCGTGCTCGGAGGCGCCGCGGTGCCGCTCGTCGCCGGGCTCGCCATCGCATCGTGGGTCGCCCGCCCGCGCCCGTGGCCGGGCCTCCGCGGCGTCCTCGGGCTCGGCGGCCTCCGCCGCTCCGCGGCCCTGCTCCCCTGCGGCTTCTTCGCCGGGCTTGCGGCATCGGTTCCGACGGCCGGACTCTTCCTGCTCGCGCAGGCGCTCCTCGAACCTCTCGGCTTCGCGCCCGAGCCGCAGCCCGCCGTCGCGTGGCTGATGGACCCCGCCACGCCGCCCGCCGCGGTCGCCGCGCTCGCCCTCGCGGCAATCGTCCTCGCGCCGCTCGCGGAGGAGATCCTCTACCGCGCGATGCTCTTCGGCGGCCTCGCGGCGCAGGGGCGGCCCGTTCGCGCGGCGCTCCTCTCGTCGCTCTTCTTCGCGGCGCTGCACCTCTCCGTGGCGGCCGTCCTTCCGCTCTTCGCGCTCGCGCTCCTCTTCTGCGCCCTCTGGCGGCGCTGGGGCCTCGCCGCGTCCTTCGGCGCCCACGCCGGCTTCAACGCCGCCAACGTCGCCATCGCGGCGCTGCTCATGCGCTAAGCATAGCCGATCTTCCGGAGCAGGAAGAAGTTCTCGTCCCAGTCCGGCTCGACGCGGACCCAGAGCTCGCAGTCGACCGCGGGCGCGCCGAAGTAGTCGCGCAGCTCCGCCTCCGCTCGGCGCTTCGCCGTCCGGAGCGTCCGGCCCTTCTCCCCGAGGACGATGCCCTTCTGGTTCGCCTTGCGGACGTAGACCGTGCCGGAGACGGCGACCGAGCCGTCCCCGCGGCGCTCGACGCGCTCCACGGAGACGCCGATCGAGTGCGGCAGCTCGTCGCGGAAGAGCCCGAAGAGCTTCTCGCGGATCACGTCCGCGACGGCGAGCTTCTCCGGGTGGTCCGTGAGCGTGTCGCCGTCGAAGAGCATCGGCCCGGCCGGCAGGAGCCCGAAGAGCGCGTCGAGGAGCGCGTCGACGCCCTCGCCCGTCTTCGCGGAGCCGGAGAGCCAGCGCGGCCGCACGATCGGGCGGAGCTCGCCCGCCTCGCGCTTCTTGCGCTTCCAGGGCTTCTCCGGCTTTTGCGGCTCGCCCGGAGGGCTCGCCCCACCCGGAGCGGCGGAGACCTCGGCGGCGCGCGCCTCGGCGTGCGCGACGGCGCGGTCCCACGCCTCGCGGAACGCACGCTCGCGGCAGGACTCGTCGGCCTTGTTGAGGAAGAGGACCACCGGGACGGGCGAGCGCGCGAGGCGCTGCATCCAGCCCTCGTCCTCGAGCTCCGGCGGGCGCGAGGCGTCGCAGACGAGCAGGACCGCGTCCGCGCCGCCGGCGGAGGCGCGCGCGGCCTTGTTCATCGCCGTGCCGAGGACGGTGCGGGACTTGTGCAGACCGGGCGTGTCGAGCAGCACGAGCTGGCCGCGCGCCTCGGTGAGGACGCCGCGCACGGTGGTGCGCGTCGTCTGCACGACGGGGCTCACGATCGAGACCTTCTCGCCGACGAGACGGTTCACGAGCGTGGACTTGCCGGCATTGGTGCGGCCGACGACCGCGACGACGCCCGCGTGCGGCGCGGGCGCACCGGCCTTGGCGTCGAGGAGACGATTCTCCGCCGCTTCCGCGGGGCTGTTCCGTTCGTCGTTCATGGTGGCGATTCTACCAGAACCGGCGCCCGACGCCAACCGTCTCGCGGTCGATGCGGCGTTGCGGCGGGCGCGCCGCCCGTGGTAGACTCCGCGCCATGACTTTCGCCGACACCCTCTCCCCGCGGGAACGGCGGCGGGGACGGCTCCTCGCCTGCTTCGCCTGCTACTTCGGCTGCATTTCCGAAGTGATGGTGGACAGCAGCGCCATCGTCATCCTCTACATCGCGATGATGGGCGGGAGCAAGTCCGAGGCGATGCTCTCCACCGGCTTCTCCGCCGTCTTCTGCATGCTCGCGATGATTCCCTGCGCCGTGGTGGTCGGCCGGATCGGCCTGAAGCGCGCCGTCGCCGTCTCCTGCCTGGCCGGGTGCGCGGGATTCCTGCTGATGGCCGCCGCGCCGTTCTTCGGTCCGTGGCGGAAGGCCGCCGCGCTGGCGGGCTGCCTCGTCTTCTGCGCGCAGCGCACGCTCTACGGCGCCGCCTGGTATCCGCTGCTGGACGCCTTCCTGCGCCCGCAGGACCGCGGGAACTTCTTCGGGACGATGCGCTTCACCTACATGGTCCTCACGGGGACCCTGTTCTACTTCGTCGGCCGGTGGATGGGGGAGGACCCGCCCGTCGGGCTGATGCAGGCCGTCCTCGCCGTCACGGGGCTGCTCCTCCTCGGACGGCTCTTCTGCGTGATGCGCTTCCCGGAGAATCCGGCGGAGGAGAAGGTCCGGCTCGACTGGAGGCGTGCGCTCGGCATCTCGGTCCGGAACGGCCCCCTCGTCTCCTACTCGGTCTACGTGTGCCTCCTTTCCGCGGCCTCCACCTCGATCGTCCCGCTGACGCTGCTCTACCTCCGGAACCACGCGGGGCTGGACGCGGGGCGCGTCCAGGTCTTCTCCGTCGTCGGCATCGCCGGAAGCGTCGCGGGCTTCTTCTGCTACGGGTTCCTGCTGCGGGTCCTGCGGATCCGGCGCCTCGAGCTGTGCGTCCACCTCGCGCTGGCGGCGTCGGCCCTGGTCCTGGCCCTCGCGGGCGCGGACGTTCCGGGCTTCCTCCCCGTCGCGGGCGCGGCCTACTTCCTCGCCTCCTTCGCGGGAAGCGCGTTCATGTGCAACAACTCCACCGAGTTTCTCGCCCTGGCGCGCCCCGGCAACAAGCCCATGGCGGTGGCCTTCCTGCAGACCTACCAGAACGTCGGGATCTCCATCGGGCGGGCGGGGACGGCCGCGGTCCTCGGCGCCGACCTGCTCGCGCCCTCGTGGCGCCTCGGATCCCTCGAACTCTGCGGCTACCAGACGCTGTTCCTGGTCTCCGGCGTCGCGATGGCGGCCCTGCTCGTCCTCCTGCCGACGCTCCCCGCCTTCGTCCCGAAGCACAGCGACTACTACGAGCCCTGACCCCGGACCCGCCGCCTCCCTTGCGGTCGCGGCGCCGCCCGTGGTAGACTGCGCGGCATGGCACGCGACGACGGCTACGAACTCCTGGACAGCGGCGCCGGGCGCAAGCTCGAGCGCTTCGGGCGCGTCGTGCTCGCGCGCCCCGCCGCCCAGGCCGTGTGGCGCCCCGCCCTGCCGGAGGCGGAGTGGGCGAAGGCCGACGCGAGCTTCGACCGCGAGGAGGGCAACCGCTGGCAGGGCCGCGGCCGCCTGCCCGACCACTGGACGATCGACGTGGACGGCACGCGCTTCCACCTCTCGGCGACGGACTTCGGCCATCTCGGCATCTTCCCCGAGCAGCGCGCCCAGTGGGCGTGGCTGCGGAAGGAGCTCGCGGCCTCGCCCGGCGCGCGCGTCCTCAACCTCTTCGCCTACTCCGGCGGATCGTCGCTCGCCTGCGCCCGCGCCGGCGCCGCCGTGACGCACCTCGACGCCTCGCGCGGCATGGTCGACTGGGCCGCCGAGAACGCGAAGCTCAACGGTCTCTCCACGATCCGCTGGATCGTCGACGACGCCCACGCCTTCCTCCGCCGCGAGGCGCGCCGCGGGCGCCGCTACGAGGGCGTCGTCCTCGACCCGCCCTCGTTCGGGCGCGGGAGCAACGGCGCGACCTACGTCATCGAGCGCGACCTCGTCGAGACGCTCGCGCTCGTGCGCGCCGTGCTCTCGGAGACGCCGCGCTTCGTCCTCCTCTCGGCGCACACCCCCGGCTGCGGCCCGCAGGTGCTCGGCAACGCGCTCGGGCAGGCGCTCGAGGGCCTCGGCGGCGCGATCGGGACGGGCGAGATGCTCCTCGAGGGCGCGCCCGGCGTCCTGCCGCTCCCGAGCGGCGACTACGCGCGCTGGACCGCGCGGTAGGGCGGCGGGCCGGCGCCCGGCTACTCCGGGATGCCGGCGAGGATGGCCTCGGTGCGCGAGCAGCCGAAGCGGTCGGCGCCCGCGGCGCGGAGGGCGAGCAGCTCCTCCGCCGTGTGGATGCCGCCCGCGGCCTTGATGCGGACCTTCGGGCCGACGTGCGCCTTCATGAGCGCGACGTCGGCGACGGTCGCGCCCCCGGAGCCGTAGCCGGTGGAGGTCTTCACGAAGTCGACGCCGACCTTCGTGCAGATCTCGCAGAGGCGGACCTTCTCCTCGTCCGAGAGGAAGCAGCACTCGAAGATGACCTTGAGGAGCCGGCCGCCCTCGTGCACCGCGCGGCAGACCTCGGCGATGTCGCGCTCGACGTAGTCCCAGTCGCCGTCCTTGCACTTGGAGACGTTGACGACCATGTCGAGCTCCGCGGCGCCGTCGGCCATCGCGATGCGCGCCTCGGCGACCTTCGCCTCCGTCGCGTGCGTGCCGTGCGGGAAGCCGATCACGGTGCAGACGGCGACGCCCGAGCCGCGGAGCCGCTCGGCGCACTCGCGCACGAAGAACGGGCAGATGCACACGCTCGCGCAGCGGTTCGCGATCGCGTAGTCGCAGGCGTCGGCGAACGCCGCGTGCGGGCTCGTCGGATTGAGGACGGTGTGGTCGATCTGGGCGGCGATGTCGGTGCGGGTACTCATGGCTGGACGGTCGGCTGGGATTTGAAGAGCGTGTAGAGCGCGTCGACGGGGCGCGTGCGGCGGCCCTTGCCGCCGCAGCGCGGACAGGTCCCGGTGACGGGGCGGACGAGGCCCGTGGCGGGGTTCGCGATGCGCTCGCGCACGACGGCGCCGGATCCCTCGCACATGCCGCACGTGACGGAGACGTCCCGCCGGCGCACAACGAGGAAGCGCCCGCCCGCGCGGAACGCGGCGAGGACCTGCGCCTCGGTCGGCTGGGGGTAGGCGTTCGTCTCGGAACGGACCTTGCGCCGCACGACGCCCGCGGCGGAGATCTCGATCTCGGAGGTCGGGACGAGCCCCTGCGGAGCGGAGCGGTACTGCGAGCGGACGAGCCCGAGCGCGTCGCGCCGGAACGCCTCCTCGGTGCAGGCGATCTCCGGCCGCACGACCGAGGGGTCGGCGAGAATCGAGTCGAGCTCCGCCTGCTCGCGCGCCTCGCAGGCCGCGGAGGAGGGGAGCGCGACCGCCTCGCGCGTCTCGACGAAGACGGGCGGCGGCGCGGGCTGCACGGGCGCGACGGCGCGCCCCTGCGGGAAGATGGCGAACGGGTTCTCCTCGACCGCGGGCGCGACGACGTGGTAGCCGCCGACCGTGCCGTCCGAATGGTAGGTCACGCCCGAGACCCAGGGCGAATACGGCGCGCCGAAGACGGGGCCGCGGCGCACGGCGGGCGCGGGGCGGGGGCCGGGGCCGGGGCCGGGCCCCGACCGGACCACGGTCGAGAACTTCCTGGGGACGACGGGCGCGGCGGGGCGCGGCGCGGGCGCGGGGGCGCCGGGGATTGCGTAGCGCGGACCATGGTCGCCCGAACGCGGCGGAAGGGTCGGCGCCGGGGGGCCCGAAATGCGCAGCCCCTGCGCGCCGGCGCAGAGAGCGAATCCGGCGGCGACAACCGCGACGAGACGGAGGAATCCCTTCATGGCCGCGATTGTAGCAGAACACTCCCCTCCCCCGCAAGAGAGCCCGGTTTTCTCTTGCGCACCCGGGGCGGTTTCCCCTAGAATTCCTCCCGCCATGACCTCCTCCTACGGAACGACGCTGCGTCTCTCCCTCTTCGGCGAATCCCACGGTCCCGCCGTCGGCTGCGTGCTCGACGCGCCGCCGCCCGGCCTGCCCGTCGACCTCGACGCCGTACGCCGCCACCTGGCGCGCCGCGCGCCCGGCCAGGCCGGCCCGTGGAGCACCGCGCGCCGGGAGGCGGACGAGCCCGAGATCCTCTCCGGCGTCTTCGAGGGCCGCACGACCGGCACGCCGCTCGCGGCCCTCATC
>CACWKU010000176.1 GCA_902761575.1 uncultured bacterium | reverse complement strand
GCCGCGCGCGGCGCCGACCAGACCGTCGCGGCGCTGCGCTCCGACCGCGCCGCCCGCCAGGCCGAGGCCGACCGCTCCTCCGCCGCGCTCGCGAAGCTGCGCCAGGACCTCGACGGGGCCACCGCGCGCCAGACCCAGGCCGAGGTCGCGCTCGCCGAGGCGCGCGTCCAGCTGCAGAACCTCGAGGAGGGCCTCCAGCGCGACTGGCATATCACCCCGCAGGAGCTCGCCCGCGAGGAGCCGCCCGAGTGGGGCGACGAGGGCGCGCCCACGCCCGAGCAGGCCGCCGAGCGCGTCGCCGAGATCCGGCGCAAGATGGAGGCGATGGGCCCCGTGAACCTCGTCGCCATCGAGGACTGCCAGAAGAGCGAGGAGCGGCTCGACTTCCTCGTCGGGCAGGAGTCCGACCTCACGCAGGCCAAGGAGAAGCTCCTCGCGCTCATCAAGGACATCGACCGGCAGAGCGTCGAGCGCTTCCGCGAGACCTTCGGCAAGGCCAACGAGAACTTCCAGAAGATGTACACGCGGCTCTTCGGCGGCGGCACCGCCGAGCTGCGCCTCCTCGATGAGGAGGACATCCTCGAGTGCGGCATCGACATCGTCGCGCGCCCGCCCGGCAAGAAGCCGACGAACATCTCGCTGCTCTCGGGCGGCGAGCGGACGATGACCGCCGTCGCGCTGCTCTTCTCCATCTACGAGATCAAGCCGTCGCCCTTCGCGATCCTGGACGAGCTCGACGCGGCGCTGGACGACAGCAACATCGGGCGCTTCGTGGACGTGCTGAAGGACTTCCTGTCGCTCTCGCAGTTCCTGATCATCACGCACAACCAGCACACGATCGCGGGCTCGGACATCGTGTACGGCGTGACGCAGCAGGAGAAGGGCGTCTCGACCATCATCTCGATGCGCCTCAAGCGGATGGGCGTGGAGGCGCCGAAGGGCGAGGAGCTGCCCGAGCTCGCGGCCCCGAAGGGACCCTCCGACCGCAAGCTCCGCAACGCGGAGAACTACGTGAGGAAGCCCCGCGCCAAAAAGCCCGCCGCCGGCGACGCCCCGCCCGCGGAAGCCACCGCCGCCCCGCCCCCGGAATCCGCTCCCGAGTCCTGACGGCCGGGCTCCGCCCCGGCCAATGCCTCCCTCCTCCCGCGCATGCCCCCCTTCGCCCCCATCCTCGCCTCGACCGGCCTCCTCTCCGGAGCCGGGACGGTCCTGCTGTGGCTCCTCGCCGCGCTCGGCGTGTTCGTCTTCTTCAGTCTCACGATCCTCATCCACGAGGGCGGCCACTTCCTCGCCGCCAAGGCGCTCGGGCTCCGCGCCGACGTCTTCTCGCTCGGGTTCGGGCCCGTCCTCTGGAGGCGCCGCTGGCGCGGGACGGAATACCGCCTCAGCGCCGTCCCGTTCGGCGGCTACGTCGCGCTCCCGCAGCTCGATCCCGCCGGCATGGAGCACATCCAGGGCGGCAAGGGGAAGAAGGCGGAGGACGGCGAGAACGACCCCGCGAAGCCGGCGAAGGAGAAGAAGGAGTTCGCCACGCCGCTCCCGCCTGCCGCGTGGTGGAAGCGCATCCTCGTCGCCGCCGCCGGACCCTTCGGCAACGTCGTCTTCGCCGTCGTGCTCTCGTTCGTCGTGTGGGCGCTTCCGCCGCCCGTCCCGAAGCCGCTGCAGTTCGGCGGCGCCGTGGTGGGCTCGGTCGAGAAGGGCTCCGACGCCGAGGCGGCCGGCCTGCGCCCGGGCGACCGCATCCTCGCCGTAGCCGGCAAGCCCGTCGTCTCGTGGGACGACTTCGTCACCGAGACCCACCTCCTGGCGGAGTCGGACACGATCCGCCTCTCCGTCTCGAACCTCCACGACGGCGCCGCCGCGGAGCTCTCCGCGGCCCTCTCGAGGAACCGCCTCGGCTACAACGTCGTCTCGGGCGCGGTGCAGGCCGCGGCCTGCGGCGTGGGCGAGCTCTTCGAGGGCGCCGCCGCCGAGGCGGCCGGCCTGCGGAAGGACGACGTGATCCTCGCGGTCGACGGCCGCCGCGTCGTCTCGCCCGACTCCTTCGCGCGGCTCTTCGGCGAGGCGCTCGCCGCGCGCGGCGGCGCGGCCGCCGAGGGCGCGGAGCCGGTCCGCGTCCGCTACTACCGCAAGGGACGCGAGGCCGAGGCGGCGATCGCGCTCCCGATCCGCGGCGCGCGCGTCCCGACGCGATGGAACGGACTCGGAGCCGTCGTCGGCGCCCTCGCCACCAACGTCGCCCCCGGCTCGCTCGAGTTCGGGCCCTCGCCCTTCCGCGCCGGCGACCGCATCCTCGCGGCGGACGGCGAGCCCGTGGCGGGGTGGGCCGACCTCGCGGTCGCCCTCCTCCCCGCCGCGCGCGATCGGCGCGAGGTCGTCTTCTCCGTCTCGAACCTGCTCGACGGCGCCGTGCGCGACGTCCGCGACCAGCCCGCCCGCTACGCCTACGAGACCGCCGCGGAGACGGGGGCGCCGTCCCCGCTCGGACCGGACGCCGCGGGCCGCGCGCAGTTCCTCGCGGACGGCGGCTACGGCGTCCTGAACGCCGTCGAGCCCGCGCCGCAGTGCTGCGTCGTCACGGTGATGGACGATTCGCCCGGCGAGGAGGCGGGCGTCCGGCCCGGCGACGTCCTCGTCGCGCTCGACGGCGTCGCGGTCCTCTCGTTCGACGACTTCCAGGGCCGCGTCCGCAACTCCGGCGGCCGCACGCTCGCGCTGACGCTGATGGGCGGGGACGGCCGCCTGCGCGACGTCGCCGTGACGCCGCGCGAGATGGCCGCGGAGAGGCGCGGGCCGAAGCACTTCATGGTCGGCATCGTCCTCTCGCCCGTCGTCCCCGACCAGGGCGCGTGGGCCGCCCTCCTCGCCGGCATCGCGCCCGTGGAGGTCGACGCCTCGGTCCCGCAGTGGGCGCGCCAGCGCCTCCCCGGCGCGCAGCTGGAGGGCGACGCGAAGTCGATCTGGCGCGTCCTCGGCCCGCTCGTCGGCAAGGCGCACAAGGGCGAGCGCGGCCGCATCGGAAAGGCGCTCGGCGGCCCCGTGACGATCCTCTCGTCGATGTGGCTGTGGTTCCTCACGAGCTTCACCGCCACCCTCGCGTTCGTCCGCTTCCTCAACGTCAACCTCGCGATCATCAACCTGCTGCCGATCCCGGTCCTGGACGGCGGCCACATCGTCTTCGCGCTCTGGCGCGGCCTCACGGGGCGCGAGCTCCCGCCGCGCGTCATCGAGCGGCTCGTGGGATTCTTCACCATCCTGATCCTGATCCTCTTCGCGTGGCTCTCGCTCCACGACGTCTGGAACCTCTCGAGGCTCATTGGAGAACGCTAGCCATGCAGCCGCTTCCCCGCCAGTCCACCCATCGCATCCGCGTCGGCGCCGTCGAGATCGGCGGCGGCGCGCCGGTGTCCGTCCAGACGATGGCGAACACCGACACCCGCGACGCCGCCACGTCCGCCGCGCAGGCGCTCGCCTGCTTCGAGGCCGGCGCGGACATCGTCCGCTTCGCGGTGCCGGACGCCGCCGCGGCCGCCGCGCTCGCGGAGATCAAGCGCGCCGTCGGCCCCCGCGCGATCGTCGCGGACATCCACTTCGACCACCGCCTCGCCCTCGCCGCGCTCGAGGCCGGCGTGGACGGCCTCCGCATCAACCCCGGCAACATCGGCTCCGCGGCCAAGGTCCGCGAGGTCGCCGCCGCCGCGAAGGACCGCGGCGTCCCGATCCGCATCGGCGTGAACGCCGGCTCGCTCGAGAAGGACGTCCTCGCCCGCCACGGCGGCGCGACGCCCGAGGCGCTCGTCGAGAGCGCGCTCGGGGAGATCGCGCTCCTCGAGGACGCCGGCTTCGGCGACATCAAGGTCTCCGTGAAGGCGTCCGACGTCCCGCGCATGGTCGCGGCCTACCGCCTGCTCTCCGCAAGGACGCGCCACCCGCTCCACCTCGGCCTCACCGAGGCCGGGACGCTCCTGCGCGGGACGGTCTCCTCCTCCGTCGCGCTCGGCATCCTCCTGGCGGAGGGCATCGGCGACACGATCCGCGTCTCGCTCACGGACGCGCCCGAGAACGAGGTCCGCGTCGGCCTCGCGGTGCTGCGCTCGCTCGGCCTGCGCGCGCCCGGCCCCGACGTGACGAGCTGCCCGACCTGCGGCCGCACGCAGTGCGACCTCATCGGCACGGCGCGCCGCGTCGAGGACGCCCTCGAGCGCCTCTACCGCGCCGAGCCCGCGCTTCCCCGCCCGCGCGTCGCCGTGATGGGCTGCGTCGTGAACGGCCCGGGCGAGGCGCGCGACGCCGACCTCGCGCTCGTCGGCGGCCGGAACACCTTCTTCCTCTACGCCCGCGGCGAACGCCTCGCGCAGTTCCCGCAGGAGGAGGCCGTGGACCGCCTCGTCGCAGCCGTCCGCGCCTGGGAGGGCCCCCGCCGTGGGTAGGGATCCGATCCCGCCGGACGCGCCGTTCGACCCGCGCGCGCTGCCGCCCTACCCGGCGGAGCGCGCCGTCTCCCGGATCCGCTGGCTCCACGTCCTCGACGACGTCCTCGGGCTCTGCGCCGCCTACGCGCTTACCTACCTCGTCCGCTTCGGCCTCGACCTCGACCCGCTCTACCACTTCGTCGGGCGGCCGCTCGGCGACGCCGAGCTCGCCCTCGCGCGCTATCCGGTCTTCTACGTGCAGAACGCCTGGTGGTACCTGCTCTGCTTCGGCGCGTTCCTGCTCTTCGTCCACGCCGTCCTCGGCCTCTACGACGGCCACCTGCGCCTGCGCCACACGCCGCTCGTGTGGAACCTGCTGCTCTCCAACGGCGCGCTCTTCCTGCTCGTCGCGGCGGCCCTCTACTTCCGCAAGAACAGCTGGCACATGCGCGGATTCCTCCCGCTCGTGCTCATCCTCAACGTGCCCTGCACCTACCTGGCGCGCCGCCTCACCAACGCGTGGATCGCCTCGATGCGCCGCCGCGGCCGCCTGATCCAGCGCACGCTGCTCGTCGGCGCGGGGCGCGACGCGGACGAGATCGAGCGCTGGTCCGACGAGGGCTCGATGAAGGGATACCGCGTCGTCGACCGCGTCCCCGCGCCGCGCACCGCCGCAGCCGCGCGCGCGCTCCTCGCGGAGCGCCTCGCGGCCAATCCCGGCATTGCCGCGGTGTTCGTCGTCGACGCCGACATCCCGCCCGCCGCGCTCGCGGCGCTGCTCGACGCCGCGCGCCGCGCCAACCGCGCCTGCGTCGTGCAGTCCGCGCGCTTCCTGCGCCTGCACAACCCGTTCCACTTCGGGGACACGCTCCGCGGCATCCCGCTCGTCCACTACGCCGCGCCCGGCTCGGCCTACGCGCCCTCGCGCCTGCGCGACCTCGCCTCGCGCGCGCTCGCCGCCGCCCTGCTCGTCCCCGCCTCGCCGGTGCTGCTCCTCTGCGCGCTCGCCATCCGCCTCGAGACGCCCGGTCCCGCGCTCTTCGTCCAGGAGCGCTACGGCCTCGGCAACCGGAAGTTCCGGATGCTCAAGTTCCGCACGATGGTCGCCGACGCCGAGTCGCGCCTCGCGGCGCTCCGCTCGCGCAACGAGACCGACGGCGCGCTCTTCAAGCTGCACGACGACCCGCGCGTCACGCGCGTCGGCCACTTCCTCCGCAGGACGAGCCTCGACGAGCTGCCGCAGCTCGTCAACATCGCCCGGGGCGAGATGCGCTTCGTCGGGCCGCGGCCGCTGCCGTGCGAGGACATCGAGCCCTACCTGAGCTCGTGGCAGGGCTTCCGCCAGACCGTCCCGCCGGGCCTCACCTGCATTTGGCAGGTCTCCGGCCGCAGCGACGTCGGCTTCGAGGCGATGGCGATGCTCGACAACTGGTACGCGCTCAACCGCAGCTGGGTGCTCGACATCCGCATCCTCGCGCGGACCCTCTGGTCCGTCGTCTTCGGCGCCGGCGCGTACTAGCGGGCAGGGCCGCGGAGGCCGACGGGCTCGCCGACGACCTCGTGCAGGACGAGGACGCGCCGGAGCTCGTCCATCCCGGAGAGCCTCTCCGCGAAGATCGGGCTCGCGATCCCCGCGCCCTCGGCGGGGGCGGGCCTCGCGCCCCACGCG
>CACWKU010000175.1 GCA_902761575.1 uncultured bacterium | reverse complement strand
GCCCTCCCCCGCCCCGCCCCGCGGGCTCCCGCGGCGCATGCGCGCGACGCCGGAGGGGGACCCCGCGCCCGACCCGAACGCTCGCGTCCGCGTCGTCGGCATCGACACCTCCCTGCGCTGCACCGGACTGGCGGTCGTCGACGCCGTCGGCGCGAACTTCTCGTTCGTCGACTGCCGTCCGGTCCCCAACCCCGCGCGCCTTTCCCTCCCCGAATGCCTCGTCCGCATCGGCGACGCGCTCGAGACGTATCTGGACGAGTTCCGCCCGGACGAAATCGCGATGGAGGGCATCTTCTTCTGCAAGAACGCCCGCACGTCGCTGATCCTCGGCCACGCGCGCGGTGTCGTCGTCGCGACCTGCGCGCGCCGCGGCCTCCCGATGCACGAATACCCGCCGGCCCGGGTGAAGCGCGCCGTCACCGGCTCCGGGTCCGCGACGAAGGACCAGATGCAGCGCATGATGCAGCGCGTCTTCGGACTCCCGAGCCTTCCCCAGGAGGACTCCGCCGACGCGCTCGCCATCGCACTCGCGCACCTGCACGAGCGCCGGCTCTCCGCGCTCGCGCGCGGCCTCCGAATCCCCTCCGCCCGCGAGCTGCGCTAGCGAGGTGGCGGTTCTCGCGCATTTCTGGTAGAATGCCCCCACGCGCCCGGCCGACGGATCCGGGCCTCACGCAACCCGTACCGAAATGCGAACGCCCCTCCCCTTCCTCCTCCTCGCCCCCGCCGCCTCGCTCCTCGCGCAGGAGCCGCCGGCCGAGCCGCCGCCCGCCATCGTCGTCGAGGACGGGGCGGAAGACCCGGATTCCGAGTACTACGTCGCGCCCGAGCCGGCGGCGAAGCCGGCGCGCCGCTCGGAGCTCGCCGACCCGAAGCGCGTCCGCGAGACCGCGGCGCTCGTCTGCGGCCTCCTCGGCGAGGCGCACGTCCTGCGCAAGCCGTTCGACGAGAGGATGTCGCCCGCAGCCTGGACGAACTACATCGACTCCTTCGACCCCCAGCGAATCTACTTCACCGCCGAGGACATCGACTCCTTCGAGCCCGCCCGCACCCGCTACGCCTCGCTGCTCCGCGCCGGCGACCTCTCGTTCCCGAGCAACGTCTTCGCGCGCTTCGTCGAGCGCGTCGCCGACCGCAACGCCTTCGCCGCGAAGGCCGCGGAGGCGGACTTCGACTTCGACGTCGACGAGGACTACCTCTGGCGCCGGAAGGGCGAGCCCTGGCCGCACGAGGGCGCCGAGCAGGACGACCTCTGGCGCAAGCGCGTCAAGAACACGCTCCTCGCCGCCCGGGTCTCCTTCGTGATCGACCGCGAGCGCAAGGCCGAGGAGGCCGCGCGCCGGGCGGAGAAGGGAGAGCCGGAGAAGGACGGGGCGGCGGCGAAGCCGGAGAAGAAGGAGAAGACCGAGGAGGAGGCCGTCGCCTCCGCGCGCGAGGACATGCTCAAGTCCGCCGAGCGCTTCCTCCAGATCCTTCGCGACTCCGACGAGGAGTTCTGGCTCCCGCGCTTCTACGACTGCGCCGCGCTCGCCTACGACCCGCACTCCAACTACATGTCGCCCGCCTCGTCCGAGGACTTCGACATCGACATGAACCTCTCGCTCCAGGGCATCGGCGCCACGCTCCAGACCGACGACGGCGCGTGCAAGATCGTCGAGATCGTCCCGGGCTCCCCCGCCGAGCGCGACGAATCGCCCGAGCATCTGGTCCGCGGCGACAAGATCATCGCCGTCGCGCAGGGCGAGGACGGCGAGTTCGTCGACATCCGCCACTGGCCGCTCTACAAGTCCGTCCGCCTCATCCGCGGCCCCAAGGGCTCGACCGTGCGCCTCCGCGTGATTCCCGTCTCCGACCCCGACGCGACCAAGGTCGTCACGCTCGTCCGCGACGAGATCAAGCTCGAGGAGCAGGCCGCCGCCGGCCGCCTCGAACGCTACGTCGACCCCACCGGCGCCGAGCGTCCCCTCGGCTACGTGAAGCTCCCCGGCTTCTACTCGTCGATGGCGCGCACCGGCGCCGGCTCCGGCTCCGACAACACCCCGCGCAGCGCGACGGAGGACGTCGCGCGCCTCCTCGCGCAGTTCAACGAGGAGGGCGCCGAGGGGATGGTGCTCGACCTGCGCGGCAACGGCGGCGGATCGCTCGCCGAGGCGGTCCGCCTCGCCGGGCTCTTCCTCCGCACCGGGCCGATCGTCCTCGTCCGCGAGGGCCGCGGGCGGCCGATGGCGCTGCCGGACAACGACCCCGCCGTCGCGTTCCGCAAGCCGGTCGTCGTCCTCGTCGACCGCCTCAGCGCCTCCGCCTCCGAGATCGTCGCCGCCGCGCTGCAGGACTACGGCCGCGCCGTCGTCGCGGGCGACGTCCGCACGCACGGCAAGGGCACGGTCCAGACCGTGATCGCCCTCCCGCCCGGCGACGGCCGCCTCGGCTCCCTCAAGCCCACCACCGCGCTCTTCTACCGCGTGAGCGGCGGCTCCACGCAGATCCGCGGCGTCGAGTCCGACATCCGCCTGCCGTCCGTCTTCGAGACCTACCCCGAGCTCGGCGAGGACAAGCTCCCCGGCGCCCTGCGCTGGACGCACATCGCGCCCTCCTCCTTCCGCCCGGTCGACTCGCTCGTCGCCGTCGTCCCGGAGCTGCGCCTCCGCTCCGAGGGGCGCCTCGCCACGAACGCCGTGTGGCAGGCCCGCGCCCGCCTCTTCGACCGCTTCGCCGCGTTCAACTCCAACCGCGTCGTCTCGCTGCGCTACGAGACGCGCCTCGAGCGCGCCCGAGAGGACGCCGTCCTGCAGCGCGAGATCGCCGCGCTCGCCAGCGGCGAGGACGCCGAGGCGCTCGAGGCCGCCGGCCCGGACGCGCTCCCGGACGAGGAGAAGGAGGAAGAGAGCCGCAGCAAGAAGCGCCGCTCCGCCTCCGAGCCCCGCGTCCCGGGCGAGGACCCCGTCCTCGACGAGGCGCTCGCGATCCTCGTCGACCTCGTCGACCTCCACGGCGACCCCCGCTCCCTCTCCGGCGCCGAGAAGTCCCGCAACCCCGGCCTCGACTTCCTCGACTCCTTCTTCCGGTAGCCGTGTTTCCGCGCTTTACCGTTCTCGCGCTCTGCGCCTATCTGCTCGCCGCCCTCTTCGGCGAAGCGACGCGCTGGCGCGCGGAGGCGCGCGACGAGACGCCCGAGTACAACCGCGTGCGGCTGGAGCTGCGCTACCTGCCGCCCCTCTCCCGCGCGACGGCGGCCGACGGCACCGAGCACTTCTTCCTCCTCGGCTCCGACAACCTCGGCCGCAGCGTCGCGCTGCGTCTCGTGCAGGGCGCGCGCATCGCGGTGCGCGTCGGGCTCGTCGCATCGCTCCTCGCCGTGCCGTTCGGGACGCTGCTCGGCCTCGTGGCGGGGTGGTTCGGCGGGAAGATCGACGCCGTCGCGACGTGGCTCTCCGCCACCGTCGCCGCCGTCCCCTCGGCGATCCTCATCCTCGCCGTGTCGCTCGTCGCCGGCAAGGGGCTCGCGGGCGTCTGCCTCGGCATCGCGCTCACGACGTGGGTCGGCGTCTACCGGACCGTCCGCGGCGAGACGGTGAAGCACCGCTCGCGCGGCTACGTGCTCGCCGCGGTGGCGCTGGGCTGCTCGACGCCGCGCATCCTCTTCCGGCACCTCCTGCCGAACGTGGCGCACCTCGTGATCGTCGCCTTCTCGCTGCGCTTCCCCGCGGCGGTCGGGACGGAGGTCTTCATGAGCTTCCTCGGCCTCGGCGCGCAGAACGAGCCCTCGTGGGGCGTGATGATCGACAACGCGCGCGTCCGCCTCTGGCAGGGCGTGTGGTGGGAGGGGCTCTTCGTGACGCTCGCCGTCTTCGGCCTCGTCCTCTCCGCCAACCGCCTCGGCGACTGGCTCCGGGACCGCCTCGACCCGACCCGCGCCGCGGCCAAGAGCGGTTTCCTTTGAAGTGTAGCCGTTTCTAAGGTCGGGGCGCGCCCACGGCGCACCCGCCTTTCCGGACGTTTCGTGCAACCGTCCGCAAAGGCAAACGACGGTGCCCGCCAGAGAGCCGCCGCTACCACTCGACGAGCGCGACGGAGAGCGGCGCGAGCCGCAGGACGAGCGCGTCGCCCTCGATCCGGAACGGCGCGGGTTCGAGGTTCCGCTTCGCGTCGAGCATCCGGACGCGCGGATTCTTCCACGCGCCCTTGGCGAGCTTGAGGGCGACGTTCCTCGGGCGCGCCTTCTCGTCCTCCTCGACGAACCGCGCGACCATGGCGGCCTTGTGCGCGCCGCTCTTGCAGCGCGCGGCGGCGGCGTAGACCTCCTCGCCCTTCACGAGGTCCGGCGAGAGCTCCGTGCGGACGTGGTTCCCGAGCCGGCGCAGGCGGCGGAACGCGTCGAACACGAACCAGCCCTTGAGCGGCTCGTAGGCGTAGTAGTCCCAGATGCCGTTGAATCCGGTCGGGCGCGCGTCGTAGTACATCAGCATGTCGACGGGGGCGTTCTGCGCGTCGCACATCGCGGCGGCGGCGTAGGCGGCGCCCTTGACGCCGATGATGTTCTTCACGGTGTAGACGAAGCCGTCCGTCCAGTTGCGGACGTAGTTCCACTCGTTGCAGTGGCTCTCGGTCTTCGCGTAGCCGTTCGCGTCCAGGAGTTCGCGGATGCGGCGGGCGTTCCACGCGATCCACTTGGGCTCCTTGGCGTAGACGTGCCACGAGAAGAAGTCCATCGGGACCTTGCGCCGGCCCATCTCCTCGACGAACGCCGTCTCCCACTCCCACTTGCCGCAACAGGCCGGGCCCCCGATCTTCAGTTTTGGGAAGCACTTCTTGAGGTGCTTCGCGGCCGTCTCGAAGAGGTCGTAGAACTGCTCCGCAGTCCCGGTCCAGGTCTTCTTCTCGGAGACCGGAAGCCCCATCCAGTCGCACAGGTCGGGCTCGTTCCAGATCTCCCAGTATCGGATTCCGTAGCGGTGGCCCTTGGCCCAGCCCTCGTTGAGGTGGCGGATGATGTGCTCGCAGACGACCGCCCACTTCTTGAAGTCCTTCGGCGGGAAGATGTAGTACTTCTTTGGCAGGTGCTCGATCTTCTGTCCGAGGCGGAAGTAGGGCTCCGTCCCGGCCGAGAGGATCTGCTCCATGTACATGTCCGTGAGGTCGAAGTCGTAGCTCGCGGGGTCGAGCGGGTCGGCGTCGAAGTCCGGGAAGACGGCCGAGATGTCGACCGTGTGCTCGCCGCCGTAGCCGTTGAAGAACGCGGCGTCGTGCGTGCGCGCGAACGGGATTTCGAGCGCCTTGTAGGTGGGGAGATTGCCGCGGGTCTGGTCCTTGCCGGCGACGACGGGGCCGTTGTTCACGGCGTTCATGGGCTTGATCGGTCCGAGGACCGCGGAGGAATGGATGGTGATCGTGTTCATGTTCGTGGGGAGTACGGGAGACGTGGATTCCCCGGCGCAGAACCGCCGCCGGGACGCGGAGGAATGAGCTCGGTCAGTCGTGCGCGCCCTGTCGGCGAAGAACGAGGGATCCGGCGGGACGGAACGCTCCGGCGGCGCGGGCTGCGGAGAGGGAATGGGCGTCGAAGACGGCGAGAGGACCGTGGAAGACGAGCTCCCAGCCGTCTGGGGAGGCGTAGAAGGTCCGCATCTGCTTGCCGATGCGGCGTCCGCCGAAGGAGACCTCCTCCTCGGAGCGGCGCTCCTCGGTGCGCCCCTGGACGCCGGTCGCGCCGAGAACGGCGAGTCGGACCTCCTCGTCGCTCCTGCCCTTCGTCCCGAAGAAGGCGTCGACGGCCTTGCGGGAGAGCCAGGCTTCGCGAAGAGGCCTCCCCTCCCCTCCGCCGCCGACGAGCTCCGCCTCCTCGCTCCGGACGAGGACGCCCCCCTTCGGATTCGGCCGGACGATCAGCTCGCCCGGTATCCCCGCGGAGGCGAGCTCGCATTCGACGAGGCGCGCGGCGGTCTCGGTATCCATCCCGAGGCGGACGCCGCGCAGCACGGGCGCGCCGCCGGCCGACGTCTCGGACTCGGCCCGGACCGCGGCGGCGTCAAACGACGCGCGGGCGATGCGCTGCCGGGCGGCGTAGGCGGCCGCGCGCGCGGCGGGTCCGCCGGCCTCGAGCCAGCCCTCCGCCGCGACGAAGTCCGGCTC
>CACWKU010000174.1 GCA_902761575.1 uncultured bacterium | reverse complement strand
GGGCGCGCGCGGCGCGGCAGCGGCCACGTCGCCGTCTCGAGGAACTCCGCCACGGCGCCGTCCGCCGCGCGGCCGCGCAGCGCGAAGGCGAGCCGCAGCAGCGCGAGCTGGCCGAGGAGCAGCGCGAACGCCGCGAGCTGCAGCCCGGCCGCGGCCAGGAGGGATCGCAGGTGGCGGGGGGTGGCGGGGACGCGGACGGGATGGATGCCGCCAAAGAGGATCTCCGGCTCCCCGCCGAGCGCGACGGGGAGCGTCGCGCAGACCGCGAGCGCGAGCAGGAGCAGTATCCCCGCGGCCGACTTCTCGCCGAGGCGCGGCGAGAGGCGCTGCACCCACGTCACGGGACGGAACAGAGCCGTCCGCACGCGGTTCACGAGGAGGTTGTAGAAGCTTCCCTCGACGAAGCACGAGGCCAGGTAGACCCAGCCGAGGAGGAGAACGAGGGCGAGGTGCGCGGTCACGGGGCGGCGGGGGGCTGGCGGCGGAAGGCGGAGGGCGGGACGGAGAGGACCCGCCCCTCGGGCGGGAGGTCTGCGCGGGAGTGGCCGGTGGCGGCGAGCACCTGGTCGAGCGTGCGGAAGTGGCACTTGGCCGTCTCGAGCATCACGGCCGGGCCGTGCGCGCGGACGAGCGCCTCGGCCGCGGTCCGGACGTGCGGCGCGGCGCCCTTCGGGAAGTCGCCGCCGAAGCGCGCGCGCAGGTCGGCCATGCCGCCGAGGAACGCCTCGCGCGCGAGCAGCGACGCGGCGGCGACGGCGACGTCCGCCTCGGCGCGCGGGCGCGAGCGCAGCTCGATCGCGAAGCCGTCGCGCCGCAGGACGCGCCCGACGCCCTCGCCGTCTCCGAACTGGTCGGAGATCGCCATCGGGCAGTCCGGGACGCCGGCGAGGAGACCCTCGATCGCGCGGGCGTGCGCCCAGTCGAGGATGCGGTTCACGCTCCGCAGCTTCGCGTAGAGGCGGTTGTAGGCGGCGGGGCCGATGCGGACGACGCGGTGGCGCGCCGGACCGAGCACCGCGCGGATGCGCGCGGCGATCTCGAGCGCGCGCCGGTCGCTCGTCACGGCCTTCGAGTCGCGCGCGCCGGCCTCGACGAGCCTCGGCGCGAGGTCGGCGTCCGCGTACGCCGCGGCGACGACGAGCGGGCCGAGGAAGTCGCCCTTGCCGCTCTCGTCGACGCCGGCGTGCGGCGAGAGCGCCTCCTCGCCGAGAACCGGCGCGGCGGCGTCCCCGGCGGCGCCCGCCGCGCCGGGCGGCGGGAGGACGACGCGCCCGAGCACGTTCGGCTCGAGGACGTTCTCGACAAAGTCGCGCGCCCCCTTGCCCTGAACGACGAGCTTGCCGGAGGAATAGAGCACGACGCTGCACCTCCACGACGGCGCCTCGGCGGCGGCGTCCGCGTACGGAACCTCGCGCGGGAGGTAGTTTCCCTCCGCGAGGATCGTCCGGATCCGCGCGCGCTGCGCCGCGTCGAGCGGGAAGGTGAAGACGTTCGCGTTCACGCCGGCGGATTCTACCGCACCCCGCCGTGCGGCGCAACGCGGGTTGAAAACCGGGGCCGGGTCTGCTAGACTCGCCCCCATGAAACGCATTCCCCTTTTCGTCGCGCTTTTCGCCGCCGCGCTCCTTCTCGCGGGCGGCTGCCGCGTGCGCGACGTCCGCACCGTCGAGCTGCGCGTCCCCGGCGTCGCGGACGAGGCCTCGCTCGCGAAGGCGCGGGCCGCCCTCCGCGCCCTGCCCGATTCGCGGCTCTCGAACGAGACGGGGAACGCCGAGAAGTGCCTCCGCGTCGAGGCGGACTTCGCCTCCGGCACGATGACGGTGCGCTACGATTCGATGAAGGTCGGCACGAAGAACCTCGTCGACGCCCTCTCCCGCGCCGGATTCGAGGCCGAGGAGGTCCGGGGCGATGGCACCCGCTAGCGGCGCGATCGGCGCCTGGCTCGGCTTCCTCGCGTACGAGCGGGGGCTTGCGCCGCGCACGCGCAAGGCCTACGAGACGGATGTCTCCGCCCTCGCCCGGGACCTGCGGATCGACCCCGGCGCGCCCGCCGCCGCCTGGGGGCGGGTCCGGACGGAGCAGCTGCGCCGCCGCTTCGCGCGAGACCGCCGCGCCGGTCTCGCGGAATCCACCCGCGCGCGCCGGCTCGTCGCCGCCAAGTCCTTCTTCGCCTGGCTCCGCTCGGAGGGGGAGATCCCCGCGGACCCCGCCGCGGTCCTCGTCCAGGCGCGCCGCACGATCGTCCTGCCGCACGCGATCACGCGGGAAGACGCGGAGCGCTTCCTCTCGCTCTCGGGACCCGCGACGCCGGACAACGTCCGCGACCGCGCGCTCACGGAGATCCTCTACGGCTGCGGCCTGCGCGCGAGCGAGGTCGTGGGGCTCACGCTCGACTCGGTGCGGTTCGACGAGGGGCTCGTCCGCGTCCGCGGCAAGGGCGGCAAGGTCCGCCTCGTCCCGCTCGGCTCGCGCGCCGAGGAGGCGCTGAAGGCCTACCTCGCGGACTCGCGCCCGACCTACCGCCCCGCGCCCGGCGAGGCCGCGCTCTTCCTCGGCCCGCGCGGTCGCGGCATCTCGCGCCCGACGCTCTGGCGCATCGTCAAGCGCCGCGCGCGCATGGCGCGCCTGCCGAAGGAGGTCTCGCCGCACTGGCTGCGCCACTCCTTCGCGACGCACCTGCTCGGAGGCGGCGCGCCGATCCGCGCGATCCAGGAGATGCTCGGCCACGCCGACATCGGCACGACCCAGGTCTACACGCACGTCGACGCGGGGCGGCTCGCCTCCGTCGTCCGGCGGTTCCACCCCCGCGCGTAGAAAAAAAAAACGAATATCCGGCGACGTCCGCCCGTCCAACGGGAAACGAACGGACCGTACCGGCACACAAACCCACAACACGAACGAACGACCATGAAACTCCGCACCTCCCTCCTCGCGGCCGCCGCGGCGGCCCTCCTCCTCGCCCCCGGCTGCGCCTCCGACCTCTCGGGCTCCACCTATTCGCGCGACGGCGCCCGCGCCCAGCAGGCCGTCTACCACGGCACCCTGACCCGCGTCGAGCAGGTCAAGATCGAGGGCACCGACGGCACGCTCGGCGGCATCGGCGGCGCGGTCGCCGGCGCCGCCATCGGCTCCACGATGGGCGGCGGCCGCGGCCACACCGTCGGCGGCGCGCTCGGCGGCATCGCCGGCGCCCTCGCGGGCGCCGCGATCGAGAAGGGCGCCACCGGGACGAACAACGGCCTCGAGCTCACCGTCAAGCTCGCCGACGGCTCCGAGCGCATCGTCGTCCAGACCGCCGGCAAGGACTCCTTCTACGTCGGCCAGCCCGTCCGCCTCATCGTGAGCGGCAGCGAGTCCCGCGTCCGCCCCGAATAGCGCGGCCTTGCACGACTCCCGGCCCGCGCCCCCCGCGGAAGGGGGGCCCCTGCTCTCCGTCGAGGACCTTCGCGTCGCGCTGCCCGGACCGGGCGGCGCGGCGGTCGAGGTCGTCCGCGGCGTCTCCTTCCGCGTCCCCGAGGGAGGCTTCCATGCGCTCGTCGGCGAAAGCGGCTGCGGAAAGAGCGTGACCGCCGCGGCGCTGACGCGCCTGCCGCCCGCCTCCGGCCCCGGGGCGCGGATCGGCGGCCGTGCGATCCTGCGCGGACGCGACCTGCTGGCGATGCCCCCCCGCGCGCTCCGCGCCGCGCGCGGCGCGGGCGGCGTCGCCTACGTCTTCCAGGATCCGATGACGGCGCTCGACCCCGTCCTCTCCGTCGGAACGCAGATGCGCGAGGCGATTCCGCGCGGAACGCCGCGCGCGGAGCGCGAACGCGCCGTGCGGGGCCTTCTCGCGGAGGTCGGCCTGCCCGACCCGGATCGCCTCCTGGGGGCGTATCCCTGCGAGCTCTCGGGCGGAATGGCGCAGCGCGTCTGCATCGCGATGGCGATGGCGCAGCGCCCCGCCCTCCTTGTGGCCGACGAGCCCACGACGGCGCTCGACGTCCTGATGCAGCGCCGGGCGCTCGACCTGCTGCGCGACCTCTGCCGCGCGCGCGGGGCCGCGGTGCTGCTCATCACCCACAACCTCGCGCTCGTCTCCGAATACGCCTCGACGATGTCGGTCCTCTACGCCGGGCGCGTCGTCGAGGACGGCCCCGTCGCGGACGTCCTCTCCCGCCCCGCCCATCCCTACACCGCGGCGCTGCTCCGCGCCGTACCGCGCCTCGAGGGAACTTCGGTGGAGGACCTCGCCGTCATCCCGGGACGCGTTCCGCCGCCGCGCGAATGGTCGCGCGGCGGATGCGTCTTCGCGCCGCGATGCGGCCGCGCCCGCGCGGAATGCCGATCCTCCGATCCCGCGCTCCGCCCCGTCTCGCCCGGCCGCGCCGTCGCGTGCGGCGTCCGGTGAGGGGCGCGAGCGCGCCCTCCCCTCGGGGTCAGGCGTCGGCGGCGCCCTTGATGCGCGGCGAGCCGGCGCTCTTCCACTCGAGCCAGGCGGAGACGAAGGGCGCGAGGTCGCCGTCGAGCACGGCCTGGACGTTGCCCGTCTCGTGTCCGGTGCGCAGGTCCTTCGCCATCGTGTAGGGCTGCAGGACGTAGGACCGGATCTGGTTGCCCCACGAGATGGAGCCCTTCTCGCCGTAGAAGCGCTCGAGCGCGGCGCGCTTCTTGTCCTCCTCGTACTCGTAGACCTTCGCGCGAAGGATCGCCATCGCCTTCTTGCGGTTGGCGAACTGCGAGCGCTCGGCGTCGCACGTCACGACGATGCCCGTCGGAACGTGCCGGATGCGGATCGCCGAGTCGGTCTTGTTGACGTGCTGCCCGCCCGCGCCGCCGGAGCGGTAGGTGTCGACCTCGAGGTCCTCGGGCCGGAGCTCCACGGCGGCCTCGTCCTCGAGCTCGGCGACGACGTCGAGCGAGGCGAAGGAGGTGTGGCGGCGCGCGTTGGCGTCGAAGGGGGAGATGCGGACGAGGCGGTGGACGCCGCGCTCGGCCTTGAGGTGGCCGTAGGCGTCGGGTCCGCGGACGGCGAAGGTGCACGTGACGAGCCCCGCCTCGTCGCCGGGCGTCTCGTCCATCATCTCGAGCGCCCAGCCGGAGCGCTCGCAGAAGCGCGTGTACATGCGCAGGAGCATCGAGACCCAGTCGCAGGCCTCGGTGCCGCCGGCGCCGGCATGGAGCGTGAGGAAGGCGTTGCAGTGGTCGAACGGGCCGGTGAGGAGCGAGCGCATGCGCAGCTCGGAGAAGGCGGCCTCGGCGGCGTCCGCGAGTCCGCCGACCTCGGCGAGCGCGGACTCTCGCGCGGCGCCCTCCGGCTCCTCGCGCGCCAGCTCGAGCATCGTTTCGGCGTCGGAGAGGCGCGCGACGAGGTCGTCGTAGGGGCGCAGGACCGCCTTGTGCGCGTTCGTCTCGGCGATCGTCTCCTGCGCCTTCTTCGGATCGTCCCAGAAGCCGGGCGCCGCGGCGGCCGCCTCGAGGCGCGCGAGCTCCGCGCGGTGGCGGTCGAGGTCCAGGTAGGACTTCATGCCGCCGATCTTCCCGCGCAGCCCGGCGAGGCGCGGCTCGATCTCTTCGGGGAGCGGCATCGCGGCTAGCCCCTCGCCTTCGTGTCGTCGCCCCACAGGGCGCGCGTGAGCGCGAACCAGCTGCGCGGGTGCATCAGGTAGAAGTGGCACGGGCAGCCGGCCAGCGTCTCGATCTCCTGCCGCAGGTCCTTGTTGACGCCGTTCATCACCGCGACGAGCAGCTCGCCCGCGATGCGGCCGAACGGCATGACGCCCTTGATCTTGACGAAGTCCTCCGGCAGCGATGCGATAACCTCGCGCTGCGGGTCCATGATCTCGACCGGGACGGGCGTGAGCTTGCAACGCTTGCGGTGCGCGTCGAACGCGAGGTCGGAGAGCTCGGCGTGGCGCTCCTCCAGGACGCCGAGCGCCGAGACGAGCCACGCGCCGCGGCGCGCAGGGTTGTCCATGAGGACGTGCAGCAGCTCCATGCACACGTCCTCCGGGAGGACCTTGTGGTCCTTCCAGCCCCAGACGATGTCGGCCTCGGCGGCCGTCGCCGTGCTGGACCAGATGTCGATTGCCTCCTGCCCCTCGGCGACGGCGGCGCCGGGACGGAGCGCGGCGGCGCCGGAGCCGGCGGCGGCGGCGCCCGGGCCCTGCCCGGCGGCG
>CACWKU010000173.1 GCA_902761575.1 uncultured bacterium | reverse complement strand
GAGGTCCGCGACCGTCCGCTGCGCGGCGGCGCGCCGGTCCGCGTCCGCGAGACCGAGATCGCGTGCCCCGCCGCCGAGCCCGACGCCCTCTCGCGCGCCCTCGCCGCCGCGGCGGCCGACGGCCACCGCCTCGTCTCGCTCGAGATCGACCCGGTCCCCAACGGCCGCGTCAAGGCCCGCCTCCGCTTCCTCTCGTTCCTCCCGGGGCCGTGAGCGACTCCCCCTTCCATCTCGTCTCCCCCTACGCCCCGGCCGGCGACCAGCCCGAGGCCGTCGCGAAGCTCGTGGCGGGGTTCCGCGCCGGCGTCAAGGCGCAGACGCTCGAGGGCGTCACCGGCTCCGGCAAGACGTTCACGATGGCGAATGTCATCCGCGACCTCGGGATGCCGACGCTCGTGATCTCCCACAACAAGACGCTCGCCGCGCAGCTCTACGGCGAGCTCAAGGCGTTCTTCCCCGACAACGCCGTCGAATACTTCGTCAGCTACTACGACTACTACCAGCCCGAGGCCTACATCCCGCAGACGGACACCTACATCGCCAAGGACTCCGCGATCAACGACGAGATCGAGCGCTTCCGCCTCTCCGCCGCCAACGCCCTCGTCCAGCGCCGGGACGTCGTCGTCGTCGCCTCGGTCTCGTGCATCTACGGCATCGGCTCCTCCGACGACTACGCCGGCATGACGCTGCACCTCGCCGTCGGCCAGGAGGTCGACCGCGACGCGATGCTCGCCCGCCTCGTCGAGATCCGCTACGAGCGCAACGACTTCGACCCGAAGCCCGGCTCGTTCCGCGTCCGCGGCGACACGGTCGACGTCTTCCCCGCCTGGAACGACAAGGTCGCCTACCGCATCGGCCTCTTCGGCGACGAGGTGGAGGAGCTCTCCGAGTTCGACCCCGTCTCCGGCCGCACGCTGCGCCGCCTCGACCGCACGATCGTCGCCCCCGCGCGCAACTACGTCCTCCCGCAGGAGAAGATCGAGGCCGGCCTCGCCGCGATCGAGGCCGAGATGCGCGAGCGCGTCGCGTGGTTCAACGCGAACGGGAAGCTGCTGGAGGCGCAGCGCCTGCAGCAGCGCACGGAGTACGACCTGGCGATGATCCGCGAGATCGGCTACTGCACCGGCATCGAGAACTACTCCCAGCCCCTCTCCGGCCGCCCGCGCGGCACGCCCGGCGAGTGCCTGATCGACTACTTCCCGAAGCCGTTCCTCACGATCATCGACGAGTCGCACGCCACGCTCCCGCAGGTGCAGGCGATGTTCCACGGCGACCGCGCGCGCAAGACGATCCTCGTCGACAACGGCTTCCGCCTCCCCTCCGCGCGCGACAACCGCCCGCTCTCCTTCGAGGAGTTCGAGGCCAAGCTCGGCCAGGTCCTCTTCGCCTCCGCCACGCCCGGCCCCTACGAGAAGGCGCACGCGAGCCGCGTCGTCGAGCAGGTCGTCCGCCCGACGGGCCTGCTCGACCCGCCCGTCGAGGTCCGCCCGCTCGCCGGGCAGATCGACGACGTGATGGAGGAGATCCGCGCCGCCGCCGAGCGCGGGGACCGCGTCCTCGTCACCGCCCTCACCAAGCGCACCGCCGAGGACCTCGCCGCCTACCTGCGCGAGGCGGGCCTGCGCGTGGAGTATCTCCACTCCGACATCGACGCCCTCGACCGCGTCGCGATCCTCACGCGCCTGCGCAAGGGCGACTTCGACGCGCTCGTCGGCATCAACCTGCTGCGCGAGGGCCTCGACCTGCCGGAGGTGGCGCTCGTCGCCGTGCTCGACGCGGACAAGGAGGGCTTCCTGCGCTCCACCACCTCGCTCATCCAGACCGCGGGCCGCACCGCGCGCCACGAGCGCGGGCGCGTGATCCTCTACGCCGACCAGGTCACCGACTCGATGAGGGAGATGATCCGCATCACCGAGCGCCGCCGCCGCATCCAGACCGCGTTCAACGCGAAGCACGGCATCGTCCCGCATTCGGTGAAGCGCACGCTCTCCGAGGACAGCGCCGTGCGCGCCGTCGTCGGCGACGTCGACGCGGCGCTCACCTCCGCCGCGCTCCCGACCGACGCCGCCGCGGCGATCGAACAGATCAAGGCCGAGATGCTCGAGGCCGCGAACGCCCTCGAGTTCGAGCGCGCCGCGCTCCTGCGCGACCAGCTCCGCAAGCTCCAGGCGGGCGGCGCGCCACCGCCGTCCCCGCCGCCGCCGCGAGCCAAGCCGCGCGCCAAGCCGCGCAAGCCGTCCCGCGCGTGACATCGCCGCCGCGTTCTGCTACAATCCGCGCCGATGTTCGCGCCCATCCCAGAAGTCCTCGAAGCGCTCCGCGCCGGCCGCTGCGTCCTCGTCGTCGACGACGAGGACCGCGAGAACGAGGGCGACGTCGTCTGCGCCGCCGAGTTCGCCACGACGGAGAACGTGAACTTCATGGCCTCGCACGCGCGCGGGCTGATCTGCATGCCGATGTCCCGCGAATGGACCGCGCGGCTCGGCCTCCCGCAGATGGTCTCGCAGAACACCGAGAAGCTCCAGACCGCGTTCACCGTCTCGATCGACCACGAGGACACCACGACCGGCATCTCCGCCGCCGAGCGCGCCCTCACCGCGCGCAAGGTCGTGGAGGACGGCGCCCGCCCCGAGGACTTCCGCCGCCCCGGCCACATGTTCCCGCTCGAGGCGCGCGAGGGCGGCGTCATCCGCCGCGCCGGACACACGGAGGCGACGGTCGACCTCATGCGCCTCGCGGGCCTGAAGCCCGTCGGCCTCTGCTGCGAGATCATGCGCGAGGACGGCACGATGGCGCGCCTGCCGGACATCGAGGCGTTCGCCGCGAAGCACGGGCTCCTCCTCTGCTCCATCGCCGACCTCATCGCCTTCCGCACGAAGAACGAGTCCCTCGTCGAGCGCGTCGAGGAGGTGGACATGCCCACGCGCCACGGCCGCTTCCGCCTGCGGATGTACCGCTCGCGCACGGACGGGCTCGAGCACCTCGCGCTCTTCATGGGCGACCTCTCCGGCGACCCGCCGCCGCTCGTGCGCGTCCATTCCGAGTGCTTCACGGGCGACGTCCTCGGCTCCGCCCGCTGCGACTGCGGCGAGCAGCTGCACCGCGCGATGGAGATGGTCGCCGCCGAGGGCCGCGGGTGCGTCCTCTACATGCGCCAGGAGGGCCGCGGGATCGGGCTGGCGAACAAGCTCCACGCCTACCGCCTCCAGGAGGGCGGGCTCGACACCGTCGAGGCGAACGAGCGCCTCGGCTTCGCGCCCGACCTGCGCGACTACGGCATCGGCGCGCAGATCCTGCGCGACCTCGGGATCACGCGGATGCGGCTGATGACCAACAACCCGCAGAAGATCTCCGGACTCCAGGGCTACGGGCTCGAGATCGCCGAGCGCGTCCCGATCGTCGCCTCCCCCACCCCGTTCGACGCGCGCTACCTCGAGACCAAGCGCGAGAAGATGGGGCAGCTGCTCTAGCGCGACCGAGGGACCGCGAGATGGCAGGCGAGATCCGGCAGTTCTTCAAGGCCCTGATGGCGGGCGCGGCGCGCCACCCCGAGACCGTGACGGTCGAGGCGTGGGGGCGGCCGCGGACGTTCGTCCGCTTCGACCTCTTCGACGACACCTTCGTCTTCGAGGACGGCATCTGGGACCGCCTCGAGAACCGCGACCCCGTCGTCATCGTCTCCAAGGCCGCGCTCTCCCCGGCGCCGGACGACTCCACCGCCCGCGTCTTCGGCAACGTGATGACCGTGACGAGCGGCAACCACGCCGTCGCCTCCCTCCCGCTGGTCGACGGCCGACTCTGGGGCTTCTCGACGCTCGGCGAGGAGGGGCAGTCCGACGCCCTCGCGCGCAAGCTCGTCTACGCCAACTGCGTCGGCGACACGATCGAGATCTCGCAGCGCGGCGCGGCGACGGCGGACGTCGTCGAGATGGACGAGTGGCTCCAGGCGCTGGGCCTGCCGATGCGGCACGTCGTCCTCGCGGACCGCGTCGACGAGACGCTCGAGTTCTACTCCCGGCGCGGCCAGGAGTGGCGCATCAAGCCGCTCGCGTGGACGCCCGAGGAGATGGCCGCGGCGCTGCGCGGCGCCGTCGCGCGCATCCACTCGCCGCTGCGCTACTACCACAACGTGAAGGGCGTGCACTTCCTCACGCTCGCGAACTTCCTCGCCTGGGGCGCGCTCGCCCGCACCGACTTCGCCGGCTTCCGCGCGGGGCTCGAGGAGCTGTGCGCGACGGGCCCCGACCAGCCTCGCCCGAACCTGCTGCTGCCCAAGTTCCAGGCCCACCACGAGGTCGAGCTCTTCGGGCCGCCGCCCGGCGTCGCCGCGCGCACGCTCGTCCCCGCGCTGCTCGACCTCTGGGAGCACGTCCGCGCCGCCGCGCCGGACGACCCGCGCGCGGCGGAGGACGCCGCCGAGCGCTTCGCCGCGCTCGCCTCGGAGTTCCGCTCGCTGCTCGCCGACCCGGCCCTCGCCGACGAGTCCTCCCCCCGCTTCGTCGAGGCGCTCTACCGCAACCTCAACGGCGCCGTCTACCAGGACGAGCACGACACCGTCTCGCGCGCGTTCGACGACCTGCGCACCGCGCTTCCGGGCGCGACCTACGCGCTCGGCAACCGCTTCCCGCACGACGGCGTCGACGCGCGCACGCTCGCGATCCTCGACTCGATCGAGTCGGAGCTGAGCCACGGCGACCGCATCGAGTACGCCAACGTCTACGAGATCCGCTCCGTCACGGACCGCGTCCGCCTCGGCCTCGGCAAGACGCGCGAGATCGTCTTCAAGACCGTCTGGAACCCGCTCCCGACGCGCCTCGTGGAGAAGCGCCTCGCGCGCCGCTCCACCGGCTACGGCGCGTACACGCTCGCGCGCACGGACGCGTTCCGCGCGCTCGGCGTCTCCTACGGCCGCCACCGCCTCCTCGCGCGCAGCGACGGCGCCGCCGGCGAGGTCCACTACTTCACGCGCGCCCGCTACCCCGGCACGCCGTTCAGCCAGCTGCCGCCCTCCGCGTTCCACGACCGCGACCCCGCCACGGGCGCCTACGCCCCCGAGGAGTCGGCGGACATCGTCCGCGCCGTCATCCGCCTCGCCGGCTCCGCCGCCGCCGAGAATCTCGTCCTCAAGAAATGGACGGCGGACGGCTCCACGCGCTTCGCCGTCGGCAAGGAGATCGTCGAGTTCGGCTACGACGTGCGCTTCGGCAAGGAGATGCCGCTCCGGATCCGCCTCTGTTCGGTGCGCGGGACGATGGGCTGGCCGTGCCTCGACAAGACCGACGAGAACCTCGACCGCTGCTTCGACGCCTTCCTCTCGCGCCACGCGAAGGTCGCCTACGAGTATTCGCGCCGGCATCCCTCGATGGACGCGGAGGACGTCGCCGACTCCTTCTGGGTCGGCTTCTCCGCGCGCACGAGGCAGCTCTACTGGAACTACCGCAACCGCCGGGAGCTCTTCGACCGCTACGACCCGCACCTCTACGGCGACTACCGCTTCCCCGAGAAGTGGTCGTTCGTCCTGTGGGCCCTCGAGCGGCAGGACGAGCGCCTCGGCGCGCTGGCCGAGCTCTTCCACGACAAGTTCCGCGCGCTGGCCGAACGGGCCGCCGCGGAGGAAGGAGAAACGCGATGACGACCGACGCCGCGATGACGATGAGCCTCGAGGACTACCTCGAGGGCGTGTACATGCTGATCCTCGAGAAGAAGCCGGCGCGCGTGCGCGACATCGCCGCGAGCCTGGGCGTGAAGACGCCGTCCGTCGTGTACGGCATCGCGGCCCTGAAGCGCCTCGGCTACGTCTCGCAGGAGCCCTACGGCTCCGTGGAGCTCACGCCCGCGGGGCTGCAGCTCGCGAAGGACATCCTGCACAAGCACAAGCTGCTCACGACCTTCCTCGTCTTCATCGGCTCCACCGAGGAGGCGGCCGAGGCGGACGCGTGCAAGATCGAGCACGTGATCTCGCACGAGACGCTCGTCGCGATCGAGCGCTTCCTCGCGCGCCACAGGGTCAAGGTCGGCGTCGGCCGCCTCTTCCAGTCGCGCAAGTAGGAAGTTTTCGGTAACATGACAAAGTAAACGCCGCCCCCGGCCGAGCCGGGGGCGCGTTTACTTTGTCAGTAAGAGGGGGCGCGCTTACTCTGGCAAACGGCGAGAATG
>CACWKU010000172.1 GCA_902761575.1 uncultured bacterium | reverse complement strand
CTGCACCAACTTCCGCCTCGCGGACGGCGCCGAATCCGCCGCGGCCGACGATCCCGGGCGCGTCGGCGCCGACCGCTTCGCCGCGCTCGAGGCGGCGCTCGGACCCGCGGGCGGCGTCCTGCCCGACGCCGGCGCCGCGGCCGACCTCCTCGCCGCCGTGTCCCACCGGCGCGACGACTGGGGCCCGGACGGCGAGCGCGTCGTCGCCACGCAGTGGTCCGCCGTCTTCGACCTCGCCGCGCCCGCCGTCACGCTCTGGCCCGACTGCGACCGCCCCCGCGCCCGCCGCTTCGCGCCACGCGAGAGCATTTCGCAGTCGATCAGGACCGGGAGTCGGCCTTGCGCTGGGCCATGAGGCCGCCGGCGAGGAGGATCGCCTTCTGGCGATCGGTGAGGGTCGCGCGGACCTTGAAGGACTTGCCGGTGCGCTTGTTTTCGACGGTCGCTTCGCCAGACCCCGCCACGGCGGCGGCGAGGTCGGGCAGGACGAGCTCGTCGCCCGCCTCGAGCGCGTCGTAGTCGGCCGGATCCTCGAAGAGGAACGGCACGATGCCGAAGTTCACGAGGTTCGCGGCGTGGATGCGCTCGATGGTCTTGGCGAGCACCGCGCGCACGCCCAGATACATCGGGCAGAGCGCGGCATGCTCGCGCGAGGAGCCCTGGCCGTAGCTTTCGCCGGCGACGATCACGTTGCCGACGCCGGCCGCCTTGTTCGCGAGGCAGCGGTCGTGGAAGGTCGGGTCGACCGGCTCGAAGACGTACTTGGCGTAGACCGGGACGTTGCTGCGGAACTTCAGGCGCGCGCCGGCGGGCATGATGTGGTCGGTCGTGATCTTGTCGCCGACCTTGATCGCGACCTGCGCGGGGAGCGACGCGGGCAGCGGGGCGCCGTCCGGCACCTCGCCGATGTTCGGACCGCGCGCGATGGGCGCGTCCGGGACGCCGACGCCCGCGGTCTCGCGGTAGAGGAACATCGAGTCGTCGATGCCGAAGCGGTCGGGGAAGCGCACGGGCGCGACGGTCTCGACCGCAGTCGGGTCCGTGACGACGCCCGTCAGCGCCGCGGCGACGGCGCTCTCGGGCGAGACGAGGTAGACCTGCGCGGACTTGGTGCCCGAGCGGCCCTCGAAGTTGCGGTTGGAGGTGCGCAGCGAGACGGCGTTCGTGCCGGGGCTCTGGTGGTTGCCGATGCAGAAGCCGCAGGCGTTCTCGAGAATGCGCGCGCCGGCCTCGACGAGGTTCTGGAAGAGACCTTCGCGCATGAGCTCCAGCACGACCTGGCGCGAGCCGGGCGCGACGCCGAACGAGACGTCCGGGTGGATCTTCTTGCCGGCGAGCAGCAGCGCAACGGTCTTGAGGTCGCGATAGGAGGAGTTGGTGCAGGAGCCGACGAGGACCTGGTTCACCTTCTTGCCGGCGAGCGAGGCGATCGTGGCGACGTTGCCCGGGTTGTGCGGGCAGGCGGCCATCGGCTCGACCTTCGCGAGGTCGAGCTCGAACGTCTCCTCGTAGTCGGCGTCCGGATCGGCGGCGAGCGGGACCCAGTCCTGCTCGCGGCCCTGCGCGGCGAGGAAGCGGCGCGTCTCGTCGTCGGACGGGAAGACCGACGTCGTGACGCCGAGCTCGGTGCCCATATTGGTGATCGTCGCGCGCGAGGGGACGTCGAGCGACGCGACGCCGGGGCCGGCGTATTCCATCACGCGGCCGACGTTGCCGGAGGAGCCGTATTTGGCGAGGACGGCGAGGATGACGTCCTTGGCGGAGACGCCGGGGCGGAGCGCGCCGGTAAGCCACACGCGCACGACGCGCGGGGCGGTGATGTAGTAGGGGCCGCCGGCCATCGCGACGGCGACGTCGAGGCCGCCCGCGCCCATCGCGAGCATGCCGATGCCGCCGCCCGTCGGCGTGTGCGAATCGGAGCCGATGAGCGTCTTGCCGGGCTTCCCGAAGCGCTCGAGGTGGAGCTGGTGGCAGATGCCGTTGCCGGGGCGGGAGAAGACGATGCCGTACTTCTTCGCGACCGACTGGAGGTAGGCGTGGTCGTCGGCGTTCTCGAAGCCGACCTGGACCGTGTTGTGGTCGACGTAGGAGACCGAGAGCTCGGTCTTGACGCGCTCGGCGCCCATGCGCTCGAACTGGAGGTAGGCCATCGTGCCGGTGGCGTCCTGCGTGAGCGTCTGGTCGATCTTGAGGGCGATCTCGTTCCCCGGCGCGAGCTCGCCGGAGACGAGGTGTGCGGAAAGCAGCTTGTAGGTGAGGTTCATGGGCGCGGGAGTATAGCGGAACGGCCTCGCGCCCGCAAGCCGGAAGCCCCCCCGCAAATCGCTTTTGACCCGCGGGGCACTTTTTGCTAGACTGCGCGCCCATTTCCAACCCACCCCCTGCCAAAACCGGCCCAGCCCCCTCCCTCCGCCCGCCACTCGTCACTTGTCACTCGTCACTCGTCACTGAACCCGCCATGCCTACCTTCCGCACCTACACCGTCTCCCCCAAGGTCCCCGAGAACCTCGCCTTCCTGCCCCGCCTCGCCAACAACGTCTGGTGGTGCTGGAACGCGGACGCCTCCGCGCTCTTCCGCCGCGTCTCGCCCACGCTCTTCCGCGAGCTGGAGTTCAACCCCGTCCGCCTGCTCTCCCACGTCGGGCAGGAGCGCCTCGAGGAGCTCTCCGCGGACGCCTCGTTCCTCGCCCACATGAAGTCGGTCGAGGCGCAGTTCGAAAAGGAGGTGCAGACCTCCAAGCACTGGAAGAGCCACGCCGAGACGCACCGCCGCGTGATCGCCTACTTCTCGATGGAGTTCGGCCTGCACGAGTCCGTGCACATCTACTCCGGCGGCCTCGGCATCCTCGCCGGCGACCACCTCAAGAGCGCCTCCGACCTCGACATCCCGCTCGTCGGCATCGGCCTCTTCTACCGCGAGGGCTACTTCGAGCAGGAGATCAACGCCACCGGCTGGCAGGTCGAGGGCTACCCGGAGAACGACGTGCACCGCCTCCCCGTCTCGCGCTGCCTGCGCGAGGAGGACGGCCAGCCCCTCCTGCTCGAGGTCCCGCTCGCCGAGGGCCCGCTGCGCTTCACCGCGTGGAAGATCGACGTCGGCCGCATCCCGCTCATCCTCCTCGACACCAACATCCCCGAGAACCCGCCCGAGCTGCGCGGCGTCACCGGCCAGCTCTACGGCGGCGACAAGCTCAACCGCCTCCGCCAGGAGGTGCTGCTCGGCGTCGGCGGCCTGCGCGCCGTCGAGGCGCTCGGCTTCGAGGTCGCCTGCTCGCACATGAACGAGGGCCACGCCGCGTTCCTCGGTCCCGAGCGCATCGCGCGGACGATGGAGCGCAGCGGCCTCACGTTCGACGAGGCCAAGGCGTTCGTCCGCCGCACCTCGGTCTTCACGACGCACACGCCCGTCCCCGCCGGCAACGAGACGTTCGACCTCGGGCTCCTGTGGCCGCAGCTGCAGGCCTTCGAGCGCGACGGCGGCCTCCCCGCCGAGACCGTCAAGGCGATGGGCCGCGCGCCCGGCGACGAGGGCAACGAGCTCTCGATGACGATCCTCGGCCTCGGCTGCTCGCTCTTCTGCAACGGCGTCGCGAAGCTGCACGGCGTCGTCGAGCGCGACATGTGGCACCACCTCTGGCCGGAGTTCCCGGTCGACGAGGTCCCGATCGGCCACGTCACCAACGGCATCCACGTCCCGACCTGGATCAGCACCGACAACGAGCAGCTCTACTCGACCGTCCTCGGCCCCGACTGGGACAAGGCCCCGATCTCCGAGGCGCAGGCCGCCCGCGTCGACCACATCGCCGACGAGGAGCTCTGGCGCGTCCACGAGTCCGCGCGCGCACACCTCGTCCGCTCCGCGCGCGAGATCCTCGAGCGCTCCGCCCGCCGCCGCCACGGCTCCCCGGCCGAGGTCGAGGCGTGCCGCAACGTGCTCGACAAGGACGCGCTCACGATCGGCTTCGCCCGCCGCTTCGCGACCTACAAGCGCGCGACGCTGCTGCTCTCCGACCCCGACCGCCTCAAGCGCCTGCTCTGCGACGACGCGCACCCCGTGCAGATCGTCTTCGCCGGCAAGGCCCACCCGGCCGACAACGGCGGCAAGGAGCTCATCCGCCGCATCGTCGAGTTCTCGAAGGACCCCGCCGTCAAGGGCCGCATCGTCTTCCTCGAGAACTACAACATGCACATCGCGCGCCGCATGGTGCGCGGCGTCGACGTCTGGCTCAACACCCCGCGCCGCCCGATGGAGGCCTCCGGCACGTCCGGCATGAAGGCGTGCGTCAACGGCGCCATCCACGTCTCGACGCTCGACGGCTGGTGGCCCGAGGGCTACAGCGAGAAGTGCGGCTGGCAGATCGGCGACGGGCAGGAGTTCGCCGACGAGGGGCAGCAGAACTGGAACGACGCGCAGTCGCTCTACAACCTGCTGGAGACCGAGATCGTCCCGGCCTTCTACGACCGCCCGCACGGCGAGCTGCCGCTGCGCTGGATCGGCATGATGAAGGAGTCGATCAAGATGTCGATCTCGCGCTTCTCCTCCACGCGCATGGTCGCCGACTACTTCCGCGGCTCCTACGAGCCGGCGCTGGCGAACTTCGCCGACCTCTCGGCCGACAACTTCGCGGCCGTCCGCCAGGACATCGCGCGCCGCAACGCGCTGTGGGCCAAGTGGGACGGCGTCCGCGTCGAGTCGGTCGAGACCGACCGCGACCTCGTGCGCAGCGTCGTGGGCGACTCGTTCGAGGTCACCGCGAAGGTGCGCCTCGACGGCGTCGACCCGGCGGACGTGCGCGTCGAGCTCTTCCTCGGCCGCCCGGACGCCTCCGGCGAGGTCCACGGCGGCACGGCGCTCCCGATGGAGCCCTCGAAGAAGCTCAGCGCGTCGCTCTACCTCTACCGGCTCCAGGTCCCGTGCGACAGGACCGGCTCGTTCGCCTTCTCGGCGCGCGTCGTCCCGTCGTCCGACCCCTGGCGCACCTCGATGCCCGGCTACATCCGCTGGGCGTAGCGGCTCGTCCACGGCGTTTTCGCCCGGCGGAAACGCAGGGCTGGACACGGCGGCGGCGGGAATGGTAGAATAGCGCCATCCGAGCGTTCCTCCGGCCCGCCCCGCTTCCCGTCCCTCCATGTCCGACGACAATCTCCAGGCTCCCTCCTTCGAGGGCTTCGACGAGTTCTCGCTCATCGGGCGCGGCGGCATGGCGACCGTCTGGCGCGCACGACAGATCGCCCTCGACCGCCCCGTCGCGATCAAGGTCCTCGACCCCGAGCAGTGCAAGGACGACGAGGACATCGACCGCTTCCAGTCCGAGGCGCGCGCCGCCGCACGCATGTCGCACCCCGGCATCATCCAGGTCTACGACGCGTTCTACCGCGACGGACGCTTCTGCTTCGTGATGGAGCTCGTCGAGGGCGAGACCGTCGGCGCCTGGATCCGCCGCGCCGGCCGCCTCTCCGCCGAGGAGTCGCTCTTCGTCGCGCGCGGCGTCGCCACCGCCCTCGCCTACGCCTGGGATCGCCAGAGCCTCGTCCACCTCGACATCAAGCCCGAGAACGTGATGATCGACGCCACCGGCGACGTCAAGGTGATGGACTTCGGCCTCTCCCGCTCCCGCGCCTCGCTCCAGTCGCGGCGCGAGGACGGCTCGGAGGGCGGCTACGTCTACGGCACGCCCGCCTACATGCCCCCCGAGCAGGCGACCGGCGAGCCCGACCTCGGCCCGCAGGCGGACATGTACGCGCTCGGAGCGACGATCTTCCACGCCGTCTCCGGCCGCCGCCTCTTCTCGAAGATTCCGACCGCCGAGGTGATGGACGCGCAGGTCAACCTCCAGGACGAAAGCCTCTTCGACCTCGACCGCACGCTCTCCCCGTTCTTCTGCGAGTTCGTCGAGCGCCTCCTCGCCAAGAAGCCGGCGGACCGCTTCTCGGGCTGGGACGCCGTCCTGCGCGCGATCGACCACCTCGAGGAGGGCCGCCCCGTCCCCGAGGGCCCGATCCCCGACGGCGCCGCCTCCACCCTCGCCCCGTCCGACGCGCTCGAGGCCGCCCGCGAGAAGGCCCTCGCGAAGGCCCCGCACGGCCCGCTCGTCGTCCGCACCGTCCCCGGCTCGGGCCCCGGCGGCGAGTCCCCCGTCACGCAGCGCATCCGCGCCCTCGCCCGCGCCGCCGGCACCTCGGGCTCCTCGGCCGCCTCCTCGGCCGCCGCCGCC
>CACWKU010000171.1 GCA_902761575.1 uncultured bacterium | reverse complement strand
GGCCGCCGGCGGCGGGGGCGCCCGAGAGGGCGTTGGCGTTCGGGTCGGGGCCGGCCAGCTGCACGCGGCGCGGGCGGCGCACCTGCGCCATGAAGTTCTGCATCGTCTCGACCGAGGTCGAGGCGCGGAAGAGCCCGGACGCGGCGCGCTGCTTGATCGACGCCATCAGGCGCTCGAACATCCCGTAGGCCTCGCGCTTGTACTCGACGAGCGGGTCGCGCTGGCCGTAGGCGCGGAGCCGGACGGCGTCGCGCAGGTCGTCCATCGCGCGGAGGTAGTCCTGCCACTCGCGGTCGATGGAGCGCAGGACGACGAAGCGCTCGAGGCGCGGCAGAACCTGCGGGTCCTCGAGCGCGCACTTGAGCTCGTAGGCCTCCTCGACCTGCTTGAAGACCATCTCGGCGGCGCCCTCGGGGTTGCCGGCGAAGGGCTTCACGTCCTCGGCGGTGACGCCGACGGGGAAGATGCGCGAGGCCCACTCGGCGTAGTCCTCGGGCTGGGCGGACCTGGGGTCGGAGAGCCGCTCCTCGGCCTCGGTGAGGACCATGTCGTGAAGGACGTCGAGCGCGAGGCCGTGGATGTCCTCGTTGGCGAGGACCTTGGAGCGGAAGTCGTAGACGACGGACCGCTGGCGGTTCATCACGTCGTCGTACTCGAGCGTGCGCTTGCGGATGGAGAAGTTGCGCTGCTCGACGCGGCGCTGTGCGCTCTCGATGGAGTGGTTGAGCCAGCGGTGCTCGATGGGCTCGCCCTCCTGCATGCCGAGGCGCGTCATGATGCCGGCGATGCGGTCGGAGCCGAAGAGGCGCATGAGGTTGTCCTCGAGCGAGACGTAGAAGCGCGAGGAGCCGGGGTCGCCCTGGCGGGCGCAGCGGCCGCGCAGCTGTCGGTCGATGCGGCGGGACTCGTGGCGCTCGGAGCCGATGACGTGCAGGCCGCACGGGCGCTCCTGGAGGAGGGCGCGCAGGGTGCGCGACTCGCCGGGCGGGCGGTCGTCGAGCGCGACCTGGGAGCGGATGAGCTCCTTCGGGGTCCAGACGACGCCCTCGCCGAGCTTGATGTCGGTGCCGCGGCCGGCCATGTTGGTGGCGATGGTGACGGCGCCGGCCTGGCCGGCGAGCGCGACGATCTCGGCCTCGCGGGCGTGGTTCTTGGCGTTGAGGACGTTGTGCGGGATGCCGGCCTCGCGGAAGAGGCGGGAGAGCGTCTCGGAGGTCTCGACGGCGACGGTGCCGATGAGCACCGGCTGGCCGCGGCGGTGGCGCTCGGTCACGTCCGCGATGATCGCGGCGAACTTCTCGCGCTGCGTCCGGTACATCTGGTCGTTCTCGTCGACGCGGCGGATCGGGCGGTTCGTGGGGATGACGACGACGTCGAGGCGGTAGATGTCGTTGAACTCCTGCGCCTCGGTCTCGGCGGTGCCAGTCATGCCGGAGAGCTTCTCGTAGAGGCGGAAGTAGTTCTGGATCGTGATCGTGGCGAGCGTCTGCGTCTCGCGCTCGATCTCGACGCCCTCCTTCGCCTCGACCGCCTGGTGGAGGCCGTCGGACCAGCGGCGGCCGGGGAGGATGCGGCCGGTGAACTCGTCGACGATGAGGACCTTGTTGTCCATCACGACGTAGTCGGTGTCCTTCTCGTAGAGGCAGTAGGCCTTCAGGAGCTGCGAGACGTTCTGGATGCGCTCGGAGCGTTCGGCGAAGCGCTGCTGGACCTCGACGCGGCGGCGGTCGCGCTCCTCGCGCGAGAGGCCCTCGCGGTCGATCTCGGCCATGGCGGAGACGATGTCCGGCACGACGAACATCTCGGGGTCGGAGGGGTTGAGCTCGGCGCAGCCGCGGTCGGTGAGCGAGGCGTCGCGCATCTTCTCGTCGATGACGAAGAAGAGCTCCTCGCGGAACATGCGGGCCTCGTCCTTGTGCATCTCCGTGAGCATCATGCTCTCGACGTCCTCGTGGATCCGGCGGATGGCCGGGTCCTCGATCATGCGCATGAACTCCTTGTTCTTCGGCATGCCGTGGTAGACCTGGTAGAGCAGGCGGCGCGCGGACTCCTGGTCGCCGGCCTCGATGGCCTTCTTGGCCGCGCCGAGGCGCTCGTCGACGAGCTTCTCCTGGCGGCGGTAGAGCCGCTCGACCTTGGGCTGGAGGTCCTTGTACTGGTTGTGCGAGAACTCGGCCGGGCCGGAGATGATGAGCGGCGTGCGGGCCTCGTCGATGAGGATGGAGTCGACCTCGTCGACGATGGCGAAGTAGTGGTCGCGCTGGACCTGCTCGCGCACGTCCTGCGCCATGCCGTTGTCGCGCAGGTAGTCGAAGCCGAACTCGGAGTTGGTGCCGTAGGTGACGTCGCAGGCGTACTGCTCGCGGCGCTCGAGCGGGTGCATCGTGTTCTGGATGCAGCCGACGGTGAGGCCGAGCCACTTGTAGAGGTGGCCGATCCACTGCGAGTCGCGGAGGGCGAGGTAGTCGTTGACCGTGACGAGCTGGACGTTGCGGCCGGTGAGGGCGTTGAGGTAGAGCGGGGCGGCGGCGACGAGCGTCTTGCCCTCGCCGGTCTGCATCTCGGCGATCTTGCCCTGGTGCAGGACGATGCCGCCCATGAGCTGGACGTCGAACGGGACCATGTCCCACTCGATCTCGTGGCCGCAGACCGTGAGCTTCGAGCCGAGGAGGCGGCGGCAGGCGTTCTTCACGACGGCGAACGCCTCGGGGAGGATGGAGTCGAGCGACTCGCCCCCGGCGACGCGCGCCTTGAACTCGGGGGTCTTGGCCCTGAGCTCGTCGTCCGAGAGGGCCTTGTACTGCTCGTCGAGCTCGTTGATCCGGCGGACGACGGGGCGGAGCCGCTTGACGTCGCGGGCGCGCTTGGTGCCGAAGAGGAACTGGATGGGGTTCATGCTGCAGGGTATGCGGCGCGCCCCGTGGCGGGGTCCGCGCCGGTTTCGGAATGCGTGGAAAAAGGGAGGCGGCATTCTAGCACACCCCCGCGCGCGAGGCAAATCCGGGCGTTGGAAAACGGGTCTTGTCCGCGCGGGGGCGGATGTGCTACACTGGGGGACGTGAAGACATTTCCGGGCAAGTCCTCCCGCCGCTCCCGCTCCGGGCAGACCATGGTCGAATACGTCCTCGCGTTCGCCGTGCTGATCGGGCTCGCCTTCGCGCTCGCCGCCCTCGGCGGCGCGCTCCGCGAGAACGGCGACCGCTCGGTCTCCCTCGCCTCGTCCGAATACCCGTAGCGTCCGATCCCTCCGCCTCCGAACCGCTTAACCACCGAACCACAAAACCACCGAACCATGAAAACCGACACCCGCCGCTCCGGCCAGACCATGGTCGAATACATCATCATCGTCGTCGTCATCGCCATCGCCGCCCTCGCGGTGTTCGGCATCCTCGGCGACACCGTCACGGAGAAGACCTCCGGCGCGGTGAGCTCGCTCACGACGACCAAAAACGCCGACAGGGCCCAGGACGCCGCAAAGGAAGGCGGCGCCATCGACAAGTTCAAGAGCATGGACAAGGAAGGCGTCAAGGAATAGCCCTTCCCCAGTCGCCGCCATGACCCGCCGCGCCGTCCCGCCGCCTCGCCGCGCCGGACAGGCCTATCTCGAGACGCTGCTCGCGCTCCTGGTGCTCTGCGTCCTGCTCTTCGGCTTCCTGCAGGCCGCGCTCGCGCTCGGCGGGCGCGAGATCCTGCACCACGCGGCGTCGCGCGCCGCGCGCGCACGCGCCGTCGGATTCAACTCCTGGATGGCGACGAAGGCGGCGCGCGTCGCGGCGATCCCCGTCTCGGGGAAGCTCCTCGCGGAGGATCTCGGCTGGACGCCGGCGGACGGCTCGCCGGCCGCGTTCGAGCGCGCCCGCATCCCCGACTACCTCTCCGCCGAGAACCACGAGCGCGCGGACTGGGTCCTGAACTACGAGGAATGGGAGAAGGGGACGCTCTCCGTCCGCGAATCCGGCTCGCTCTTCGGCAACGGCACGCTCGACCTCACGGTCCGGCACGACGCGCCGCTCTGGATGCCGTTCGCGCGCTTCGCCGTCCCGTGGGCGCCGCTCGACGACGAGGGCGTCCCGCGCGTCGCGATGGAGGCGACGGCGACCCAGGGGGAGCACGCGGGGCTCTATCTCGAATAGTCGCACGGTCGCACGGTCGCACGGTCACACGGTCGCACGGTCACACGGTTACACGGTCACACGGTCTTATGTCAGACGCAAGACGACAGACGGGCGGCGACGGGCGGCGCGGGCAGGTGATCCTGCTCGTGCTGTTCGCGGCGGTCGCGCTGCTCGTCGCGGCGCTGTGGCTCGCGGACGTCCACCACGCCGTCCTCGCCAAGGACAAGACGCAGAACGCGGGCGACGCCGCCGCGCTCGCCGCCGCGCGCTGGCAGGCCACCGCGCTCGACCTCGAGGGCGAGCTCAACCTCTTCCACGCGCTCGCGCTCGCCTCGCTCGACCACGCCGCGGTCGAGGCGGTCACCAACGCGCAGCTGCGCCTGCTCTTCGCCGGCCCGCTCGCCGGCGTCGCCGCCGCGCAGCAGGCGGCGATGCTCAACGGCGCGCCGTCGAACCCGGACTTCAAGGAGTTCGTCCTCGACTGCGCCCGCACCGCGCGCCGCGGCTACGGCGCGCGGCTCGGCGACGGCTCCACCGCGATGCCCGAGCCCTGGCCCGGCGCGTGGGACGACTACGCCGACGCGCTCGAGGCGATCGCCGAGGGCGGCGTCGCGGCCGGCGTCGACAACGCCGCATTCCTGACCGACCCCTCCGGCGCGCACTGGCTGCTCGACCCCGCGTTCTACGACGCGGTCCTCGGCCGCGACTGGTGCTGGTTCTACCGCCGCGCGCCCGGGCTCCTGGCGGACTACGACGACTGGCGCTGGTGGCCCGCCATCCCCGAGGCGGACGAGGACCCCGCCCCGGGCTCGGAGCTGCTCGGCCTGCGCCTGCGACCGGTTCCGATGACGCTCGGCGGGATGCTCGCCGCGGCGGGCGTCGGGGACGCCTTCGGGGGCGTCGCGACCGAGGCGCCGCGCCCCGGTCCCGGCACGAACGAGCTCTTCGGCACGTGGATCGGCTGGGACGCCGGAGCGTGGGGCGGCTGGGACGCGATGAAGGACCCCTCGATGCCGCTCGAGGGAGAGCTGCGGCCCGAATACGACTACGCCGGCGCCGATGCGGCGATGCGCGTCGAGAACCCATTCGCGCGCCTCGGCGCGCTCGGCGAGGGCGGCGACGCCTCCGGGCCGATGCTCTGGATCGGCGCGGCCAAGCCGTTCGGGTGCCTCGAGATCGAGGGGCGCCGCGCGCCGCCGACCGTCTCGCCCGTCGTGCTGCCCGTCTTCCGCGACGTGCGGCTCATCCCGCTCGACGCCTCCTCCGCGCCCGCGGGCGGGAGCTTCGACCTGCGGTGGCGCCGCCACCGGACCGACCACCTGCCGCGCTACCTTTCGCGCGGGCCCGCCGCGGGCGAGCCGGGCTGCGCCTGGTGCGCGGCGCTCGCGCGGTGGGAGATCCCCGCCTTCCGCGAGAGCGGCGAGCGCTGGCTCGCCACCAACTCGTGGAAGTGCACCGTATCCTCGCCCGGCGGCGGCCGCGGCGGCGGCTCCCGCCACGCGCACTAGTTCCGCGCCCCGGGCGAAGTTGCGGAGGCGCGGCGGGGTGTGCTATACTCCGAAGAAACGCCCGAACCGCACGCGGCTTCACGGCGTTTTTCCTTCCGATGAACCGAATCGCCTCCTTTCTTCTCGCCGCCGTCCTATCCACCGCGACGGCGCCGTCCGCGCGGGCCGTCGGAGTTCCGGACGACCTCGCCTACGAGGCCTCCGAGCCCGCCTACGCCGCGCTCGAGAAACAGTCCGCGGCGTTCGTCGCGAAGCTCCGCGCCGCGCCGGACGACACCGAGCGCAGCGTGGCCGCCGAGTCGTTCCTCTCCTATCTCGCCGGCGTCGAGAGCAAGCTTTCCGCGGCCGGGAAGGCCGGCTACGCCTCCGAGGTCCGCGCCTACCGCGAGAAGGTCCTGCTCTACCGCGAGGACCTCCGCGCCGAGGCCGAGGACCCGTTCGCGGGGGACGGCGGCGACCCCTTCGCGGGCTCGTCCGCCGATCCGTTCGCCGCGCCCGCCGCGAAGCCCGGCTCGCCGAAGAAGCGGCCCGCCTACGATCCGAACGACCCCTTCGCCGCGCCGCCGCAGGAGCAGGCCCCGAAGCCCGCCGCGCCGAAGCGCCCCGCCTACGACCCGAACGACCCCTTCGCCACGCCGCCGCAGGAGGCGGCCAAGCCGGCCGCGCCGCCGCCCGCGCCCAAGCCCCAGCCCGCGCCGC
>CACWKU010000170.1 GCA_902761575.1 uncultured bacterium | reverse complement strand
GTGGAGGGGTGGGAACCCCGCCACGGCGCGGAGGGGCGGGGCTAGTCGTCGAAGAGCGCGTCTTCGCCGGAGGGCGCGGGGGCGGCGGGGGCCATCGCGTGGGTGACGCCGAAGAACAGGAGCATGGAGTAGGCGCGCAGTTCGGCGGGGTCGACCGCGAGGAGGCCGACGGGCTCGCCGCCGCGCACGCCGAGATCCCACCGGATCCGGCCGCCCGGGGGGATCACCCCTTCGGGAATGGGCCCCGTCGGGGAAAGCGTTGCGCGGATGAAGTCGGACATTCCCATCTGCATCGCGGCGACGGTCTTCGCGCCGGGCGAGAACCGGTCCAGCGCGCCGAGCGCGAGGCGTCCCGCGGGCATCGCGGGCGTTTCGGTCCCGGCCGGTCCGGCCGCGTAGCGGTAGGTCGCCGCCGTGCCGGGAACGAGGTGCATTTCGCCGTGCATCCCGTTCGGGCCGTAGAGGCGGCGCATCGCCGGGAGGAATCCCTCCGCCGCCGTTCCGTCCGGCGGAACCGCGGCGGCGGGGTTGAAGTCCCAGGTCCAGCCGTCCTCGGTCTCGGCGAAGGCGAAGAGGTTCGTCGCCGCCGGCGCCGCGAACATCCGGCGCTGGATTTCGCGGGACTTCGCCGCCGTGGCGGGGTCGCCGAAGTCGACGATCCCCCGCATCGTCGACGCGCCCTCGGGCGTGAGCCCGCCGAAGCCGGACATCGCGCCGACCGACTTGGCGAGGCGGCACATCTCCGGGAGGTCGGCGGCGAGCGTGGCGGAGATCGCCGCCTCGTCCAGTCCGGACGTGCGGAGGTTCTCCTCGATGCCGCTGCGCAGGAAGCGGAAGTACTCTTCGTAGAAATCGAAGAAGGCGCCGAAGGCGCGGCCGGTGTCGGACGCGGCGAAGGCGACGATCGCGTCGTCGCTCCACAGCGCCGTGGCGGGGTCGAGCGCGGGCGCGGCGGCGAAGGACGCGAAGGCGCCGGGGTCGGACTCGGGCGGCGTCGCGGCGAACGGGACGAGGAGCCCGGCGGTCGCGTCGAACGCCGCGCCGAAGGAGAAGGTTCCGCAGCGCGCGAAGAGGTCGGCGGCGACGTCCATGGACGGCGCGGTCCTGTCGGAACGGACGGGGTGAGAAAGCAGGGCGTCCCGGAAGAGTTCGGCGCGGAACGTGAATTCGCCGGCGGCGCCCGGGAAGCGCGGCGAGCGGGCCGCGGCGAGAAGGTCGTCGGCGAAGGCGAGGCATTCGCGGGGGTCGGCGAAGACGTTGTAGCCGTCGCGGTGGAGCATCACCATGCTCTTGCCGTCGGGGTCGGGATCGGCCCAGACGCCGTCCGCGCCGCGCACGGCCGCGACGCCGTCCGCGAGCTCCAGCGACCTGCCGATCCGCTCCGGGGACGGCTCCTCGCCGGGAACGGCGAACGCGACGCCGTCCATCGCGGTGTCGAAGGGGCGTGTGAACGCGCCGACGAGCGGACGGGACGGATCGGTGCCGATTTCTTCGAATTCTTCGCGCATCGACCGGACCATGTCGTCGGCCTGGCCGGCAAACCCGATCGCCGCGGCGAAGTCGCGCAGGAACTTCGAGGTGTCGTCGAGGGACGCGAAGCGGGCGATTGCGGACGGCTTCGCGGCCGGCGCGTTCGTGGCGGGGTCTTCGGCCCGCGCCGCGACGATCGGCGCGAGGGCGAGGAGGGGGAGCAGGAGGGCGAGTTTCTTCATTGCGGGTTGTTCGTTCTTTGAGGTTTCTAGGTTTCTAGACTTCTAGGCTTCTAGGTTTCTAGCGAGGATTCAAGGGACGGAAGACTCCGCGGACTCCGCGCGGGGTTCATCCGCGGCCGGGCTCGGCGTGACGTGGCGGAGCATGTCGAGAATCTCGAGGTCGAAGCCGTCCAGGCGGCGGGCGATCGTGCGGCGGCCGAGGAAGGCGACGAGGCGGTCGCCGGAGAAGACGACGGTGAAGCCGTCGCCGCTCAGTTCGACGGTATCGTCCGCCGTGTCGGGGAAGAACGGGTCGACGGTGCCGTTCTCTTCCTGGAGCGAATGGCCCCAGACGGCGAGAAGGTCGCGGTCCTCGTCGGTCCAGCCGGGCCGTTCGATCCACTCGCCGGCGTCGCGCGGTCCGCGGACGACGGTGACGGCGTCCCAGTCGACCGACGCGAGTTCGACCGGCGGCGAAGCGAAGCGGGAGGTCGTCCAGATGGCCTCCCCGTGGTCGAGGAACCGCGCGACGCCGTTCCAGACACAGCGGACGGCGAGCAGCGCGGCGAGGACGAGGACGACGCGCAGGACGCGGTGGGGCCAAACGCCTTCCGGGCCGCGGTCGGGCGCGGGCGGACGCGCGGCGGGGACGGGCAGGAGCCGCAGCAGCCCGGCGGCGAAGACGAGCTGCGCGAACTGGGCGAAGAGCGCCGCGAGGAACAGGGCTTCCCGCACGCCCAGACCGCCTTCCGACGCACTCGAGTCGTTCCAGAGGGCTACGCCCACGACCATTGCGACGACCGCGAACGCGGCGAGCACGCACGCGACGACGACCGGCGCGGACCGATGGCCGGGTTCGTCCGGAAGCCCTCCTTCGGCGGCGAGACGGCGCAGGACCGAGCGGACGGCCGCGAGGACGAAGAGCGCGACGGCGGCCGGCAGGAGCTGGGCCGCGAGAAGGCCAGGCGCGAGGGCGCCGAACCAGCCGCCGAAGAGCGTGGACAGCGCGTCGAGCGCCGCCAGCGCGCCGCCCGCTGCCAGCGCGGCGGACGTCCACGCTTCGAGGCGGCGCAGCGCGGCGGTGTCCGCCGGGGCGTCCGCCGCCGGCACGGCGCGGTCGGCCAGCCGGAGCAGGCAGAACGGGAGGACGGAAAGCCCCAGCACGAAGGCGACGCCCAGTCCGCCCCCGGCCGCGCTCCAAAGGGCGTGGAAGGCTCCGGATCCTTCCCATCCGACGATCGCGAGGGAGACCGCGACCAGGCCGAACAGGGCCAACGGGACCGCCGCCACGGCCAACGCCGTCGCGAAGGCGGTCGCTCCGCGGTGCGGGCGGACGGGCGGCGGCGCGGCCGGGCCGCGCAGGTCCGACACGAACGCAAGCGCGTGCGCGACCGCGAGCAGCGCGGCGGCGGCGATCAGCGGCGTGAGCGCACCGGAGACCGAAACCGAAACCGTGTGCACGCCGACGGTCTCCCCGGAATCCGGCAGGTGGACCGCGGCGCCCGTCGCGAGTTCCTGCAGCATCCGCGCGTGCGCCATCCGTTCGCAGACGATGTCGCCCGCGCGGGCCGCGAGCGCGAGCGCGTAGAAGCCGGCGAGGGCGAGCCCGCACCACGCGGCGGCGTTGGCGCACCAGGGGGATTCGGGAACGAGGGAGCGGAGGAAGCGTTTCATTTGTTGACGGTCTTTGGTTGGGAATGGCAAGGGTCCCCGATATCCTGGGGCCCCTCAGCATCCATAGACGCGGTTTCGAGGAAAAACGTTCACGGTTTTTGAAACTTTTTTCGGTGTGGCGGGGTGGAGACCCCGCCACGGCGGGTTGCGACGAGGGCGAGGATACAGAAGGGGAGTGGCGGTGTCAAGGAGTTTTGACCCCGTTTTTGCATTTCCCACACTTTCCCACAATTGACACCTTCCTCTCCCGCGCGGCAAGCCTGTTTTCCGTCCCCGCCGCGCGCCGAAGTTCGCCGCCCGAAACACCTGCCGTTCCGGCCTGCTCTCCATTCGATTCCACCGTGCGTGATTTTCGCCGTTTTCCCGCTCCGGAAGATATGAAATGCATCAAAATCACGCACGGTGGAATCGAATCCGGCGCGCGGGAAAAGGGTGATATAGTTGTCGGCGCGGAAGGGCCGCGGAGGCTTCCGTGAAGGGATGGACGGGAGTAGAGGCCGGGCTCTGCGCACTCTGCGTGAGATTCGACCTCCGCGGACTCCGCGAACTCCGCGTGAGGTCAGAAACCCTCTCGCGGTCCGGTCTCTCTCCGCGTGGCAAGGCGGAGGACGACGCGGTAGGCGGCCTCGAACTCCTCGACGATCAGGAACTCGCGCTCGCCGTGGCAGTTGCGCCCGCCGAAGCCGATGTTGGGGCACGGGATGCCGCGCCAGGAGAGCGTGGCGCCGTCGGTCCCGCCGCGGACGGCGGAGAGGCGCGGCTCGTAGCCCTCGGCGGCGATGGCCTCCATCGCGGCTCGGACGAGCTCCGGCCGTCCGCGGAGAACGTCCTCCATGTTGCGATACTGGTCGCGCAGGTCGAGCGCGACGGTCCCTTCGCCGTATTTGGCGTTGAGGTCCCGCCCGATGTGGCGCAGCTCCTCCTTGCGGCGCTCGAAGTTCGCTGCATCGTGGTCGCGGACGAGCAGCTCGAGCCGCGCCGCGCCGACCGTCCCGGAGAGCTCGTCGGCGTGGAAGAACCCCTCGCGCCCCTCGGTCTTCTCGGGGCATTCGTCCGGCGGGAGCGCGGCGAGGATCTCGGCGGCGACCTTGATCGCGTTGAGCATCGCGCCCTTGGCGGAGCCGGGGTGGACGGCGACGCCGCGGACGGAGAAAACCGCGAGCGCGGCGTTGAAGTTGGCGCAGCCGACGGAGGCGAGGTCGGAGCCGTCGATCGTGTAGGCGGCGCGCGCGCCGAACGCCTCCGCATCGAAGCCGAGCGGCCCCTCGCCGATCTCCTCGTCGGGCGTGAACGCGATGCGGATCTCGCGGTGCGAGGGGGCGTCCGGCGCGAGCAGCGCGGCGGCCGCGGAGACGACGATCGCAAGGCCGGCCTTGTCGTCGGCGCCGAGGAGCGTGGTGCCGTCGGTGACGACGAGCGTCCTACCGACGAGACGGTCGAGCTCCGGCGTCGTGGCGGGGTCCAGACCCCGCCCCGACGTCCCGAGCGGGAGGACGCCGCCCTCGTAGCGCACGACGCGCGGCCTCACGCCGGCGCCGGACGCCTCGGCGGCGGTGTCGAGATGGGCGACGAACCCGAGCGCGGGCTCGTCCTCGCGCCCGGGCGAGGCGGGAACGGTCGCGTAGACGTAGCCGTCGGGCGAGCGGCTCACGTTCCGCGCGCCGAGCGCACGAAGCTCGTCCGCGATCGAGTCGGCGAGCACGAGCTGTCCGGGCGTGGAGGGGTGGTTTCCGGTCTTCGCGGAGGACTGCGTGTCGAACGCGACGTAGCGCAGGAAGCGGTCGAGGGGAGTCGTCATTGGACGGGGCGGCGTTTCGGGAGGAACGCGGCGAGGAGGGCGAGGGCGGCGCAGGGGAAGCCGAAGAGCCAGTCGCCGAAGCGGGCGTAGGGCGTCGGCGCGCGGCCGCGCGGGAGGAGCGGCACCGCGTGGACGAGAAAGCCGCCAGTGGCGTCCGGCGTCGCCTCGCCGGAGGGCAGGACGACGCCCGTCGCGCCGTGGTTCGAGACGCGGACGAGCGGGATGCCGTTCTCGATCGCGCGGAAGGCGGCCTCGGCGTGGTGCTGCGCGCTTTCGCACGTGCCCTCGAACCACGCGTCGTTGCTGATCGAGAGCAGCACGTCCGCGCCGCGCGCCGAGGCGCGCGCCGTCGCGGGGACGGTGTCCTCGAAGCAGATGAGCGGCGAGACGAGCGCCGCGTCGTCCGGACCCTCCGCGCCGCGCCGCGCGACCGGGAGCAGCACCGGCCCCGCGCCCGCGGCGCACGAGACGCCCGCCGGCGAGAGGCGGCGCAGCGCGGGGATCGTCTCGTCGAGCGGGATGAACTCCCCGAACGGCACGAGGTGGCGCTTGCGGTAGGGCGGCGAGATTCCGTTCGTCGAGAAGACCCAGGCGGAGTTCCAGACGAGCGACGCGGCCCTGAGCGTCTCGCCGGGAGGCAGCTCCGTCGAGCCCGCGAGGATCGGCGCGCCGATCATCCCGGAGAGGTCCGCCATGTCCGCCTCGAGGCGCGGCGAGGGGAGGACGTCGGGGAGCGTCGTCTCCGGCCACGCGACGAGGTCCGGGTGCAGCAGCGCGGCGCTGGCGGAGAGCGTGACGAGCCGGTCCTCCGCCTCGCGGGCGGCCGCGTCGTTCTGCGAGAAGATGCACGGCATCCGCGGGTTCACGGCCGCGACGAGCAGCGACCGTTCCGCGGCGCGCTCGAGGCGCTGGGCGTCGCTCGCGTGGCGCGAGCCCCAGAGGAACGCCGCGAGGAGCGCGACGAGGGCGACGGTGAGGTCGAGGTGGCGCCGCGTCGAGCCGGGCGTGTGGCGGATCGTGTCCCACGCGCGCAGCGCCACGCCGGCGAGGGCGTCGGCGACCGTCGCGACGACGGCCGAGACGAGCGCCGTGCCGCCCGCGGCCGCGAGCTGCGCGAGCGCCGGGAACGCGCGCTGCGACGCGCCGAGCGAATACCAGGCGAAGCCGCCGCCGA
>CACWKU010000169.1 GCA_902761575.1 uncultured bacterium | reverse complement strand
GGCGCGCAGCGCGGCGGCGTCGAGGCGCGGGCGGCGGAGGCGGAGCTCGACGCGGACCGTCATTTCTCGTCGGGGGCTTCGGCCGGCGCCGGCGCCGCGGGCGCGGCGGCGGCGTCCTTCTCCTCCTCCGGATCCTTCGGATAGGCGATGCGGCCGTGGAGGGAGGTCGCGAGCGTGGCGGCGAAGGAGCGGCGGATCTCGACGAGGTCGGGGAAGGTGAGGGGGCAGAGGTCGAGCTGGCCGTCGCGCGCCTTGGCGGCGACGATCGAGTCGACGAGCTTCTCGAGCTGGGCCGGCGTGACGGACGGCAGCGAGCGCGAGGCGGCCTCGACGCTGTCGGCGAGCGAGACGATCGCGGCCTCGGCGGAGGTCGGGCGGCGGCCCGTGTAGCGGAAGAGGTTCTCGTCGACCGGCTCGGGCTCCGCGCCGGACGCGGCGGCCTTCGCCTCGGCCTGCTTGCGGGCCTTGTCGAGGAAGAACGCCATGAGCGAGCTGCCGTGGTGCTCCTCGATGATGTCGCGGATCGGGACGGGCAGGCGGTAGTCGAGCGCGAGCGCGATGCCGTCCTTCACGTGCGCGGAGAGGACGAGGGCCGACATGTGCGGCGGGAGCGCGTCGTGCGGGTTCGTCTCGCCCAGCGCGAGGTTCTCCGTGAACTTGCCGGGGGCGGAGAGCTTGCCGACGTCGTGGTAGTAGCCGCCGACGAGGGCGAGGAGCGGGTTGGCGCCGACCGCCTCCGCGGCCGCGGAGGCGAGGTTGGCGACGACGAGCGAGTGGTGGTAGGTGCCGGGCGCCTCGAGCGCGAGGCGCTTGAGGAGCGGGTGCGCGAGGTCCGAGAAGAGGTCGAGCCGGATGTCGCTGCACGCGGCGAAGACGTGCTCCAGCGGGGAGAGCAAGAGCAGGACCGCGGCGGGGGCGACGAGCAGGACCGTGCCGGTCAGGATCGCGAGGGCGAGGACAACCCGCTGGCCCGCCTCGGCCTCGCCGATGCGGTAGAACACGGTGTGGACGAGGTCCGGGACCGCGCAGGCGGCCGAGGCGAGCGCCGCGAACTGGAAGAGCCCCAGCAGGAGCATCACGCGGACGAGCGGGCCGCGGCGGCGGACGCCGGAGACGGCGACCGGCGCCGCGATGCCGGCGAGGACGCCGAGCAGGACGGTCGCGAGGCCGGCCTCGGGCGGGACGAAGAGCACGCTCTGCACCGCGAGCGCGACGCCGAGCGCCACGCCCGCGCCGGCCCCCGCGAGGAGCGTCGCCAGGACGGGCGCGAAGAGGTGCGGCAGGAGGAATCCGGCGAGCGGGCCGAAGGGCGCGGTCAAGCCCGGACCCCACCGGACCGGAAGGGCGCCGTGGAAGAGGTCCGGGCCGAAGACGGCCGCCCCGACGCAGAGCACGTCGGCGGCGACGGCGACGAGGCAGAGCATCAGCACGCGCGAATTGCGCGAGACGCACTCCGGCGCGAGCTGCCCGAGGAGGAGCCGGCCGCAGAGCGCGGCGGCGCAGAGCACGCCGGCGTTGGCGAGCGCGGTGGGGAGGAGTCCGCCGTGCCCGCCGACGGCCCCGAGCGAGCCCTTCACGGAGAAGGAGAGCAGCAGCGCCGCGACGATCGCGCCGGCGACGTAGGCCAGGGCGAGGGAGAGGCCGTTGCGGAACGAGGTCGGCGGCCCGTGCTTCGCGCGCTGCTGGCGGCGGAGGCGGACGACGCGGCGGACGCGGCTCTTGGAGATGCCAGGATTCATGGAGGATTCGCCCGGCGGAATGCGCCGGAGAAAGCGGGCATTCTAGGGCCGCGTCTGCGCCGTGTCAAGGGCGCCGTAGAGTGTCTGGGGGCGGGCGGAGGAGACGGAGACGCGGACGAAGTCGCCGGCGCGGAGGCCGGGGGCGGGGTCAAAGACGACGATCTTGTTCTGTCCGGTGCGGCCGGACCAGCGCGCGGGGTTGCGCAGGGAGGGGCCTTCGGCGAGGACATCGACGGTGCGGCCGACCCAGCGGTCGTTGCAGCGCTGGCCGCGCGCGTCCTGGTCGGCGAGCAGGATCTGGTCGCGGCGGCGCTTCTCCTCGTCGGTGACGTCGTCCTCGAGGAGCGCGGAGGGCGTGCCGGGACGCGGCGAATACTTGAATACGAACGCGTTGTCGAAGCCCGCCTCCTCCATGACGCGGCGCGTGGACTCGAAGTCCTCCTCCGTCTCGCCCGGGTAGCCGACGATGATGTCCGTCGTGATCGCGATGTCGGGGACGCCCTCGCGCAGGCGGCGGACGGCGGCGAGGTAGCGCGCGGAATCGTAGCCGCGGCGCATCTCGCGCAGGATGCGGTCCGAGCCGCTCTGCATCGGCAGGTGCAGGTGCGGGCAGACGGCGGGAATCTCGCGCATCGCCCGGACGAGCTCGTCCGTGACGCCCGAGGGATGGCCCGACGTGAAGCGCAGGCGACGCACCTCCGGCACCTCGCGCGCGACGAGCTCCAGCAGGCGCGGGAGCGGCTCCGAGAAGCCCATGGGGGAGGGGAGGGCCTCCGGCCAGGCGAAGCCCATGCGGCCGTAGCGCATCACGCTCTGGCCGAGGAGGCACACGTCCTTTGCACCGCGCGCCGCCTCCTCGCGGACCTCGGCGACGATCGCTCGCGGGTCCCGGCTCTCCTCGCTTCCGCGCACCGACGGCACGATGCAGTAGGAGCAGCGCTGGTTGCAGCCGTACAGGATCGTCACGAAGGAGGCCGGCGCGGACGAGCCGTGCGGCTCGCCCGCGCCGGCCTCCTTCGTGGTCTCGGCGTCCATTGGGCGCGCGCGGTTGGCGTCGGCCAGGAACAGGCCGCGCTCCCCCGCGAGCGCGCGTTCGACGAGGGATACGATGGCGGGGCCGGCGGCGCGGGGACCGACGGAGAAGGAGAGTCCGGGGACGAGGCCGAAGACGTCGGGGCCGAGGCGGTTGGCCATGCAGCCGGTGAGGCCGACGACGAGCCCGGGGCGGCCGCGGCGGGCGGCGCAGAGCATGCCGAGCTTGCCGATCGCCTTCTCCTCGGCCTTCTCGCGGACGGAGCAGGAGTTGACGAGGACGACGTCCGCCTCGTCCTCCGACGCGGCCTCGGCGAAGCCCGCGGCGCGGAGCCGGCGCGCCAGGAGGTCCGAGTCGCGGACGTTCATCTGGCAGCCGTAGGTGTGGATCGAGAAGGCGGGCATCGCGCGCGGGGCCCTTTCGCTAGAGCACCCGGTCGAGGCGCTCCATCGCGCGCTCGACGTTCTCCCGCGAGTTGAAGGCGGTGATGCGGACGTGCCCCGCGCCGGCGCGGCCGAAGCCGACGCCCGGCGTGGTGACGACGTTCGCCTCGCGCAGCAGCCTGTCGAAGAACGCCCACGAGTCCGTGCCGCAATCGAACCAGACGTAGGGGGAGTTGCGCCCGCCGGTGCAGCGGAAGCCCTTCGCTTCAAGGTGCTCGATCACGATCTTCGCGTTGGCGAGGTAGCCGTCGATCAGCGCCTTGCACTGCGCGCGGCCCTCGGGCGAGCAGGCGGCCTCCGCGGCGCGCTGCACGGGATACGAGACGCCGTTGAACTTCGTGCTCTGGCGGCGCTTCCAGAGCGGCTGCAGCGGGACGGCGGCGCCGGAGGCGTCGAACGCGCGGCACTCGTTCGGGACGACGCAGTAGCCGCAGCGCGTACCGGTGAAGCCGGCGGTCTTGGAGAACGAGCGGAACTCGACCGCGACCTCCTTCGCGCCCGGGATTTCGTAGATCGAGTGGGGGACGTCCGGGTCGCGGATGAACGCCTCGTAGGCGGCGTCGAAGAGGATGAGCGCGCCGTTCTCCTTCGCCCACGCGACCCACGAGGCGAGCTGCTCGCGCGAGGCGACGGCGCCGGTGGGGTTGTTCGGGAAGCAGAGGTAGACGACGTCGACCGGCTCGGCCGGGAGCGCGGGGACGTAGCCGTTCGCCTCGCTGCCCTCGAGGTAGACGAGGCCGACGTAGCGGCCGTCCGCGGCCGGGCCGGTGCGGCCGGCCATCACGTTGGAGTCGACGTAGACCGGATAGACCGGGTCGGGGACGGCGACGCGCGCGGCGGCGTCGAGGATCTCCTGGAAGTTGCCGGTGTCGCACTTGGCGCCGTCGGAGACGAAGATCTCGTCGGGCGAGACGTCGCAGCCGCGGGCGCGGAAGTCGCCCTCGGCGATCGCCTCGCGGAGGAACGCGTAGCCGTAGTCGGGGCCGTAGCCGCGGAAGGTCTCGTCCGCGCCCATCTCGCGCGCGGCCTTCTCCATCGCCGCGACGCATGCGGCGGGGAGGGCGCGGGTGACGTCGCCGATGCCGAGGCGGATGAGGTCGGCGGCGGGGTTCTCGGCCTGGTAGGCCTTGACGCGCTGGGCGACCTCGGCGAAGAGGTAGTTGGCCTGGATCTTGGAGTAGTTGGGGTTGACGCGGATCATGTGGGTGCCTTCATGGAGGGGCTCATGGGGGCGCGCGGGATCACGCCGCGGCGGAAGGGAGCCAGCGGCGGGATTCGAGGACGCGGACGGAGAAGAAGAGGAAGAAGGCGGCGCCGGAGAGGGCGGCGAAGATCGGGCGGGTGTCCGCCACGCCGCGGGCGAAGGCGACGAGGGACCAGGGCTCCAGCGCGGATTCGACCGGCAGCTCGACCGTCCCCGAGACGGGAAGGGAGAGCCCCAGGCCGGCGATCAGCGTCGCGGCGCCGGCGGCGGACTCGTGGCGGCAGAGCAGCGAGAAGAACGTCCCGAGCGCGGTCCAGAGCACGGTCGCGGCCGCGACGGCGCCGCAGCCCGCGGCGAACGACCGGGCGTCCCACGGCGGCGGGGGCGCGGCGAATCGCAGGTAGGCGTGGAAGACGGGGAGGCAGAGCACGAGCGCGACGAGGGAGAGCAGGCACGCGGCGGAGAACTTCGCCAGGACGGTCTGCGCGTCGGTGACCGGCGCCGTGAGGAGCGTCTCGAGCGTGCCGTTGTGGCGCTCGCGCGCGAAGAGCCCCATCGTGAAGAACGCGGCCGGCAGCGGCGCGGCGAGCGCGAGCGGCGTGCAGAAGAGCTCGGGGAGCGTCGCCGGGCCGCCCGCGGCCTCGCGCAGCGCGAAGGCGAAGAACAGCCCGACGAGCGACGCGCACGCGGCGAAGACGCACCACGTCGCGGTCGAGCGGAGCGCGACGCGGCATTCCTTGCGGAAGAGGACGGCGGTGGGGGAGGGCACTGTGACGGGGTTGAAAGGTTAACGTTTAAAGTGTAAAGTTCATTCAGCATTCAGCATTCAGCATTCAGCATTCGGCATTCAGCATTCGGCATGGGTCCAGCGGTCGAACCAGTCGGCGAGGGAGCCGGCGAGGGGGATGGAGGTCGTGTCGGCGGCGAGGCGGCCGCGCTCGAGGAAGAGGACGCGGGTGGCGGCCGCGCGGACGAGGCCGGCGTCGTGGGTGGAGAAAAGGACGAGGCGCCCCTCGGAGATCTCGGGGGAGGCGAGGAGGCGGGCAAACTCGCGCGCCTGGACGGCGTCCGCGGCGGCGAGCGGGTCGTCGAAGAGCAGGACGTCGGGCTCGTGCAGGATCGCGTCGGCGAGGCCGACGGCGTGGCGCTGGCCGGCGGAGAGGGCGCGGATGCGGGTGGAGAGGACCGGCGCGAGGCCGCAGAAGGCGGCGACGTCGTGGAGCCGGCGGCGCAGGTGGCGGCCGGACATCCGGCGGAGGCGGCCGCGGAATCGGAGGTATTCGGCGACGCGCAGGTCGGGGTCGAGCGGGGCTCCCTCGGGGAGGTACCCGACGACGGAGCGGACGGCGCCGCCCTGCGAGAAGAGGTCGAACCCCGCCACGGAGGCGCGGCCGGAGTCGGCCGGGAGGAAGGTGGAGAGGACGCGCAGCAGCGTGGTCTTGCCGGCGCCGTTGCGGCCGACGACGGCGATGCGCTCGCCCGCGTCGGCGGAGAACGACACGCCGTCGAGGGCGGTCTCGCGGCCGAAGCGGCGGGTGAGGTCCTGCACGTCGAGCATCATGGCCGCGTATTCTACACGCACCCCGCCGCGGGCGCAAGCGCGGCTAGTCCGCCGCGAGGAGGCGGAGGGCGAGGACCGCGAGGGCGGTGGCGCGGACGGAATCGCCGTCGGGGGAGGTCCAGCGGAAGACGCCGGGCGGGTCGGAGACCTGGAGGGCGAGGAGGCGGTCGGCGAGGTGGTTGCGCCAGTCGACGGGGAAGAGGCCGAGGGACGGGTCGGCGAGTGCGCGGCGGGGGAGGGAGGAGGCGAGGAGCGCGACGAGGAGCGCCGACTCGGGGTCGAGGGGATGCGCCGCGTCGGGCGCGGCGCCGCTCGCGCGGAAGCGCAGGTCGAGGCGCGCGGCCAGCCAGCGGACGTGCGCGAGGACGTCGGCGGGCGGCG
>CACWKU010000168.1 GCA_902761575.1 uncultured bacterium | reverse complement strand
GCCCCGCCCCCGCCGCCCCCGGGGCACCACGGTCGCCGCCGCGGCCGGTAGACAAGGAAGGGCCGCCGCGCCGGATCGGCGCGGCGGCCCTTGGACGGGTGCCGTCGGAGCGGACTCGCGGGGCGGGTCGCCGGCGGGAGGAGCGGTCGCGCCTCCCGCCGCGGCGGCCGCTACGCGAGGCCCTTGCCCTTGAGCGCCTGCTTGGCGCGCAGGGGGCGCTTGAGGAGCGTGCGGATCTCCAGCGGCTGGAGCTTGTCCGCCGTCTCCTGGCTGATGCCGAGCGCGACGAGGCGCTTCTTCTGCGCCTTCTGGCGGCGCGCCCGCTCCGCCGTCGACTTCTTGGGCCGGCGGACGTGCTTGACGCGTTCGAAGTGGTCGTGGGACTGCAGGGACATGGCGCGTTCTCCTTACTTGGCTTCGGCGGTTTCCGCGGCGGGCGCGGCGGCCGGGGCCGCCTCCTTCTTCGCGACGGGCGCGTCCACCCACGAGAGCACGGCCATCTCCGCGCCGTCGGCGGCGCGCTGGCCGAGCTTCACGATGCGGGTGTAGCCGCCCTGGCGGCCCTCCATCATCGGGACGATCTTCTCGAAGAGCTCCTTCGCGGCGGCCTCGTCGCGAAGCTTCGCGGCGACCTGCCGGCGCGCGGCCAGCGTCCCCTTGCGGGCGGCGGTGACGAGCTTCTCGGCGAACGACCGCGCGACCTTCGCCTTGCGGGCGGTCGTGCGGATCGACTTGGCCTTCACGAGCCCGACGGCGAGCATGGCGACGAGCGCCTCGCGGTGGGACTTGGAGCGGCCGAACTTGACGTTGTTCTTTCTGTGGCGCATGGGTTTCCCCCTCTTTCGTTATTTCTTGAGCAGGGCGGGGTCGAACTTCATTCCGAAGGAGAGGCCCATCTGCGTGAGCTTGTCCTTGATCTCGAGCAGCGACTTCTTGCCGAAGTTGCGGTACTTGAGCATGTCGGACTCCTGCTTCTGGCAGAGCTCGCCGACGGTCGTGATGTTCGCGTTGTTGAGGCAGTTGGCGGAGCGGACCGAGAGCTCGATCTCGTTGACCGAGAGCGAGAGCTTGGCGCGCAGGTCGTCCGACGAGGCGGCCACCGCGTCGACCTCCCCGTCGTCCGCGACGAGGTCCTTGTTGTAGTTGATGAAGACGTCCAGGTGGTGGCGCAGGATGTCCGCGGCGTAGACGAGCGCGTCGTCCGGGTCCACGCGGCCGTCCGTCGTGATGTCCAGCACGAGCCGCTCGTAGTCGGTCTGCTGGCCGACGCGGCAGTTGCCGACGTCGAAGTTCACGCGGGTGACGGGCGAGTAGATGCGGTCGAGCGGGATCACGCCGATCACGGTCTGGCGCGGGCGGCCGTTCGGGTCGGCGGGGTCCGGATCCCACTCGGCCGGGCGGAAGCCGCGGCCGCGGGTGATCTTGACCTCCATCTCGAACTCGGCGCCCTCGTTGACGGTGGCGATGTGGTGGTCGGGGTTGAGGACCTCCAGGTCCGACGTCTCGGCGGCGAGGTCGCCGGCCGTGACCTCGCACGGGCCCTTGCGCTTGACGACCACGGTCTTCGGCTCGCGCGACTCGGTCTTCACGAGCGTCTTCTTGAGCGCGAGGACGATCTCGGTCACGTCCTCCTTGACGCCCTTGAGCGAGCAGAACTCGTGCGGGGCGCCGGCGATCTTCACGCTGGAGATGGCGCAGCCCTCGATCGAGGAGAGCAGCACGCGGCGCAGCGAGTTGCCGATCGTGCGCGCATAGCCGATCTCGAAGGGCTCCGCGACGTAGCGCCCGAAGGTCTTCGAGCGGGCGGAGGACTCCTCCTTGACGACGTGCTTGGGCATTTCCAGGTCATTGAGGCGGATGGGCATGTCTCTTCTTCCTTCCTTCTTGGTCCCGCCGGGGCGCGCCCGCGGGCGCGCCCGCCGCGGCGGGGGTGTTCGTGGTGGGGATGGATCCCCCGGCGCCGCCGCGCGAGAGGCGCGCGGCGCGGGGGGAGACCGTTAGCGGGAGTAGAGCTCGACGACCGTCTGCATGTCGATCGTCTCGGGGACTTCCGAAACCTCGGGGACGCGGGCGAACGTGCCGGTCTTCGTCGTTTCGTCCATCTCGAGCCAGTCGCAGGCGCGGCCGGCCGGGTGCTTGAGCGACTCGACGACGACCTCCATGTTGCGGTCGCGCTCGCGGATCCCGACCTTCTGGCCGGGCTTCACGATGACGGACGGGACGTTGACGACCCGGCCGTCCAGCTCCACGTGGCGGTGCGTCACGAGCTGGCGCGCGGCGGGGCGCGTGGGCGCCAGGCCGAGGCGGTAGACGACGTTGTCGAGGCGGCTCTCGCAGAGCTGCAGGAGGATGTCCGCGGTGTTGCCCGTGCGGGCGCGCGCGATCTCGTAGAAGCGGCGGAACTGCTTCTCGAGCATCCCGTAGACGTACTTGGCCTTCTGCTTCTCGCGAAGCTGCATGCCGTAGTCGGAGAGCTTGCGGCGGCGCGTCTTGTTCGCCGGGCCGTGCTGGCCGGGGGCGAAGTTGCGGCGGTCGAGGTACTTGTCGGGCCCGAACACGGGCTCGCCGAAGCGACGGGAAATCTTGGTCTTGGGACCGGTGTAGCGAGCCATGGTTAAACCCTCCTGCGCTTGCGCTGGCGGCAGCCGTTGTGCGGAATGGGCGTGATGTCCCGGATCGTCGAGACCGCCATGCCCGAGTTGGCGATGGCGCGGATCGCGGACTCGCGGCCCGAGCCGGCGCCCTGGACGAGGATCTCCACCTCGTGCATGCCCTTGCCGATCGCGACCTTCGCGCACTCCTGCGCGACGAGCGTCCCGGCGAAGGCGGTGGACTTGCGCGAGCCCTTGAAGCCGGCCTTGCCGGCGGAGCTCCACGCGATCACGTTGCCGCGCGCGTCGGTGATGCAGCACTGGGTGTTGTTGAACGAGGCCGTGATGTGCGCGACCCCGGCGGGGATCGAGCGGCGGCGCTTCTTCGCGTCGTCCGCGACGGCGGGGGCGGCGGAGAGCACGTCGCCCATCACGATCTTCATCGCTTCGGACGGCTCGTTCGCGGCCGGGGCCGGGGCGGGCGCCGCTTCGGGGGCGGCGGCCTCGGGGACCTTGGTTTCTTCTGCCATGTTGGTGTTGCTCCGTTGGGGAAGTTACTTGGCCGCGTTCTTCATCGCGTTGCGCTCCGCCTTGTCGCGGACGGCGCCCACGGTGTGCTTCGCGCCCTTGCGGGTGCGGGCGTTGGTGCGGGTGCGCTGGCCGCGGACCGGGAGGCCCTTGCGGTGGCGCGTGCCGCGGTAGCTGCCGATCGAGATCAGGCGGCGGATGTTCTGCGAGACCTCGCGGCGGAGGTCGCCCTCCACGTGGAAGCCCTCGGCCTGGATCGCGTCGATGATCGCGCGGATCTCGTCCGCCGACAGCGTGTTGGCGCGCTTGCCGGGGTCGATCTTGGCGACCTCGAGGACGCGCGCGGCGCGCGCGGGCCCGATGCCGTGGATGTAGCGCAACGAGATCTCGATGCGCTTGTTGTCGGGGATGTCGATACCCATGAGACGAGGCATGTCTGTTCTCCTCAACCTTGCCTTTGTTTGTGACGGGGATTGTCGCAGACGACGCGGACGACCCCCTTGCGGCGGACGATCTTGCATCGTTCGCACAACCGTTTGACTGAACTGCGCACCTTCATGTGGCGTTTCTCCTGTTGTGTGGAAAAGCGAGGGGTTAGAATACCACCGCACCGCCCTGAAAGCAAGCGAAAAACGCGATTTTTCGAAAAATTTTTCTTCCGAACCAAAATTTTACGAGCGATTTTTCGGTTTTTATACAATTCTTCAATTGTTCTGCAAAGAACGAATAATCATTGCCAAAATCATTTCTTGGTTTGTTGTTAAAATATCAAAATTGCGAAGTATGATAAAAGTCGGGCTCCGCGGGGACGCGCTGAGCGTCCGCGGATCAGGCGAAGATCCACGCGAGCGCGCCGGCGGCGAGGCAGTACGGGCCGAACATCCAGAAGGCGCCGCGGTCGAGGACGCGGACGACGGTGCGCAGAGCGGCGTAGCCGACCGCGCCCGCGAGGGCGGCGGCGGCGAGGGCCGGGCCGACGGCGACGGGGAAGCCGGGGATCTCCGCACCGTCGAGCGCCGCCTGGATGCGCCCGGTCTCGGCGAACTCAAGGAGCGCCGCGCCGGCGATGACCGGGATCGACATGACGAACGAGAACTCCGCGGCCTGCTTCGGGCCGAGGCCGAAGAGGCGGCCGAAGGAGATCGACGTCCCCGACCGGCTGATGCCGGGCAGCACCGCGATCGCCTGCCCGACGCCCATCGCAAGCGCGCGGAGGCCGTCGAGGGGCCTCTCCCGCCCGGCCCGGGAACGGCGCTCCGCCAGCGCGGAGAGCAGCAGCAGCGCGCCGTTCGCGGCGAGCAGGGCGGCGACGGTCCGCGGCGAGTCGTAGATCCGGTCGAAGAAGTCCCTGCCGGTCGCGTAGGCGACGCCGGCGGGGACCATCGAGACGAGGACCCACGCGGCGTAGAGGACGCCCGCGCGGCGCCCGCGCGCGAGATCGGCGAGGAGCGAGGCGAGGCGGCGGCGGTAGAACAGGCAGACCGAGAGGAGCGTCCCGACGTGCAGGAAGAGCTCCATGTCCGGCCCCGGCGACTGCACGCCGAGGAAGCGCTGCGCGAGCACCAGATGCCCCGAGCTGCTCACGGGCAGGAACTCGGTGAGTCCCTGGACGACCGCCAGGCACAGGATCTTGATCGTTTCGGTCACGGCGCGGGATACTAGCACGCCGCCCCGCCCCGCCGCAAGGGGCGGGGCGGCGGGAGCCCGGAACGCGCCTACACGGCCGGCGCCTCGAACTGCAGCGTGTGCAGGTGCGTGAAGATGCCGCCCGGGTTCCGCAGCAGCTCGGCCTGCGTGCCGTATTCGGCGACGCCGCCGTTCGCCACGACGGCCACGTGGCGGCACTTGGCGATGGTCGAGAGGCGGTGCGCGATCACGACGACGGTGAGGCGGCCCATCAGGTCGTCGATGGCGGCCTGGACGGCGCGCTCGCTGTCGGTGTCCAGCGCCGAGGTCGCCTCGTCGAGGATGAGCAGCTCCGGCTTGCGGATGAGGGCGCGCGCGATGGCGATGCGCTGCTTCTGCCCGCCCGAGAGCGAGACGCCGCGCTCGCCGACCATCGTGTCGTAGCCGTTCTCCTTGGAGCGGATGAACTCGTCCGCGTGCGCGAGGCGCGCGGCCTCCTCGATCTCCTCGCGCGTGGCGTCCGGCTTGCCGAAGGCGATGTTCGCGGCGATGGTGTCGTTGAAGAGGAACGTGTCCTGCAGCACGAGCCCGATGCGCGAGCGGAGCGACGCGAACGTCGCGCCCCGGATGTCGACGCCGTTGCGCAGCACCGCGCCGGAATCGGGGTCGAAGAAGCGCAGCAGGAGGCTCACGAGCGTGGTCTTGCCGCCGCCGGAGGGGCCGACGACGGCGAGGCTCTCGCCCGCGCGGATCGTGAGGTCGAGCCGGTCGAAGACGGACTTCTCGCCGTAGCGGAACGCGACGCCGCGCAGCTCGATCTCCGAGAGCGGGCCCTCGAGCGGCCTGGCGTCCGGCGCCTCGACGACGGTGACCGGCGCGTCGAGGATCTCGAAGACGCGGTCCGCGGCGCCGCTGCTCTGCTGGATCTCCATCGAGATGCGGCCGATCTTCTTGACCGGCTCGTAGAGCGCCCAGATCGCGCCGCCGAAGACAACGCACTCCTCCAGGGGCATCCCGACGACCATCGCGTAGATCAGCACGCCCATGCCGCCGAGCCCGCCCACGATGTGCGTGATCGGGTCGTTGAGGCACTTGGCCTTCGTGGCTCGGATCATCTGGCGGAAGAAGCCGTGGCAGAGGCGGTTGAACTGCCCCTGCATCCGCTCCTCCTGCCCAAACGCCTTCACGACGGCGACGCCGTCGAGCGCCTCCTTCATGACGCTCGTGAGCTCCGCGAGGCGCACCTGGCCCTCCCGGCTGATGCGGCGCAGACGGCGGCCGATGAGCACGATCGGCACGACGACGGTCGGCACGAGCACGAGCGCGAAGAGCGCGAGCCGCCACTCGATCACGACGACGAAGACGAGCACCATCACGAGCGTGAGCGGCTGGCGGATGGCGTCGGTGATGACGTTCGAGACCGTGGTCTGCAGCAGCTGCGTGTCCGCGACCGTGCGCGAGATCATGTCGCCCGCGCGCTGCGAGTTGTAGAACGAGACCGAGAGGCGCTGCAGATGCGCGAAGATCGATTCGCGAAGGTCCATCACGACGCGCTGCCCGACCCACTGCAGGTAGTACATGCTCAGGAACTGGCAGACCGAGTTCACGGCGATCACCACGAGCAGCATCACCGCGACGCCGAACAGCCCCTCCAGGCCCTTCCGGAGCAACAGTTCCTTCTGCTTATCGCCGAGGAGCCGGCCGGTGAGCTTCCGCGACATCCGGTCGACGTAGCCGCCGCCGGCCGGCTCGACGGCCGCGGCCGGCTCGGGCTCCGGCGCGGGGGCGGCGGCGGCC
>CACWKU010000167.1 GCA_902761575.1 uncultured bacterium | reverse complement strand
ATCGCCAAGGAGCTTGGCCAGCAGGAGGGCGTCGACAGCGTCTCGGTCTCGACGGCCCAGTCGAGCGACGAGTCGACGGGCGTCGTCGCGACCGTGACCGTCAGACTCAAGGCATCTGGCAGCTCGAACGAAACGGGGGAGAAGTAGATGCTTACGTACACATTCTCTCGCCGCGAGAAGGTCCTGATGGTCTTTCTGGCCATCTTCCTCATCCTCGTCGTCTGGTACCAGTTCGTGTTCACCGCGACACAGGAGCAGCTTGCCGACCTGACGTCGCAGATCGATGCCGCGAACGACCAGATAGTCACCGACACGCTCAAGATCAAGAAGATCGACGAGATGGAGGACGCAATCGCAAAGTACAAGGCTGAGGGCACCGTTCCTGCCGTTGTCCCCGAGTACGACAACGTCCAGGCGCTCATGGCGAGCCTGAACGCGGTCCTTTCGGGAACCGCTGACTACGACATGACCTTCGAGGACGTCGCTGTCAACGAATCGGGACTCGTGCAGCGAGGCGTCCAGCTCTCGTTTGAGTGCGGCTCCTACGAGCAGGCGCGCTCCGTCCTCGACGCGCTCGTGAACAGCGGCTTTCCCTGCTCTGTGGACGAGTACACCATCACGGACAACGAGGCGCAGCGATCGGGTAACGCCCGCAACGCCGGCTCGGGCTCGGGCACAAAGCAGCAGCCCTTCTCGGTTGACGTCCATCTGACGTTCTATGAGAAGGGCAACGACTCCGTTCCCGCCGACGTGGCCCAGGCGACGGGGTCTGCAAGCGGCGGAAACGACCTCTCGAATTCCCTTGGCTAGGCCGCCATGCTCTTCTCGACTCCTCTCATAACCGGGTACTCGCTGCTCGTCATCGGCCTTTTCGGCCTGGTGATGGGCAGCTTTCTGAACTGCCTCGCGTGGCGGCTCACGACGCTGGACGGCGCCACGCTCGCCTCCGGCGCCGCGCGCTTCGCCGCGCCCGCGCAGTCCGTCCATCCGCTGCCGCTGCCGGACCTCTCGGCGCACCTTGCGCACTACGGCCCCGGCAACCTCGCGCTCTGGCTCTCGGCGCTCGACGCGGAGGGCTACGTCCTCTCGCGCGACCACTGGCTCTTCGCCGAGCCGCGCCTGCTCGCGCTGCAGGATCCGGCGCTCGCGGTCGACCTCGGCGAGGCGCCCGACGTCGACGGCGAGCAGGTCCTCAAGGCGACGGTCTCCGTCTCCGCCCCCGCCTTCGGCATCCGGCTCGACCTGCCCGGGATCCCGGCGCTCTTCGGCGACGGCTTCTTCGCGCTTGAGCCCGACGAGACGCTCGACGTCTACGTGACGCCCCTCGAACGCGCCGACCCGGCGGAGCTGCGCCGCCGCCTCGTCGCCCGCTCGCTCTACGACATCGCCCGTTCCCGCTAACCCGCAACCCCACCCCCACGAATGGACCTCGAACCCCTCGCCGGCGGCGCCGGAATCTGGTCGATCCTCCCGCCGATCCTCGCGATCGTCCTCGCCCTCCTCACCAAGGAGGTCGTCTTCTCCCTGTTCATGGGCGTCTTCGCCGGCATTGGCATCTACGCCGCGGCCGCGCCGCTCCCGGCGGCCGACGTCCCCGTGGCGATCGTCTCGCTCGTGCGCGGCAGCATCGGCGAGGGCGAGCACCTCTCCGTCCTCGTCTTCGCGTTCTTCATGGGCCCGCTCATCGCCGCGATGACGCGCGCCGGCGGCGCGCAGGCGTTCGGGCGCTGGGCCGCCGAGCACCTGCGCAGCGCGGTCGGCGCGCAGCTCGCGACGGTCGTCTTCGGCCTGCTCTTCTTCGTCGACGACTACTTCAACTGCCTCACGATCGGCAACGTGATGCGCCCCGTGACGGACAAGTTCCGCGTCTCGCGCGAGAAGCTCGCCTACTTCACGGACGCCACCGCCGCGCCGATCTGCATCATCGCCCCGATCACGACCTGGGCCGCCTACATCGTCTCGATCTACGCGGACAACGTCCCGGGCGTCCCCGGCATGACCGCGTTCCTCCGCGCGATCCCGTTCAACGTCTACTCGATCCTCTCCATCGCCATGGTCCTCTGGCTCGCCGTCCGCCGCGACGGCGACTTCGGCCCGATGGCCGCGGCGGAGGCCCGGGCGCGCGCGGGCGACCCCGCCGGCGCGGCGGCGGCCGAGACGCGCGAGGAGGCGCTCGACCCCTCGGTCGTCTCGCCGCGCGGGACCGTCTGGGACCTCGCCGTCCCGGTCGCGGTGCTCGTCGTCTCCGGCATCGCGCTGATGCTCTACCTCGGCGGCTACTGGGCCGCGCCCGCCGAGGGCGCGAAGCCCGCGACGGTCTTCTCCGCGATCGGCGACACGCAGGCGGCGCTCGCCTTCGCGACCGCCTCCTTCCTCGGGCTCGCCGCCGCGTTCGCGCTCTACGTGCCGCGCCGCGTCGTCTCCTACCGCGAGTTCTTCGCCTGCATCCCGGCGGGCATCCGGATGATGGTCTCGGCGCTGATCATCCTCGCCCTCGCCTGGACGCTCTCCGCGATCTGCAACCGCCTGCTCGGCATCGACGACTTCCTCTCCGACGCCGTCAAGGGCGGCGCGGACGCCGGCGTCCTGCCGCTCTGGATCCTCCCGGCGGCGCTCTTCCTGCTCGCGGCCCTGATCGCGTTCTCGACCGGGACCTCGTGGGGCACCTTCGGCATCCTCATCCCGATCGCGGTGGCGGTCTGCAACAAGGTGGACCCCTCGCTCAACGCGCTCGTGCTCTCCTCGATCCTCTCCGGCTCGGTGATGGGCGACCACTGCTCGCCGATCTCGGACACGACGATCCTCTCCTCGACGGGCGCGCAGTGCCGCCACATCGACCATGTGCGGACGCAGCTGCCCTACGCGCTGCTCGTCGGCGCCGTGAGCGCCGTCGGCTACGTCGTCGCGGGCCTCTCGCGGTCGCTGCCCTACGTCGCGTCGGCGGGGCTCACGCTCGCGATCTCCGCGGCGCTCCTCGTCGCCGCGCTCCTCGCGATTCCGCGCATTCGCGTTTTCGCTTGTGCGCGCGCGGGCGGTCGCGTATAATCCCGCGCTTCCCGAAACAAAACGGCGGGCCGAACCGCCCGCCCCACCCCGAAAGGCATCTGAAATGGCCGGCATCTTCAAGGCTTACGACATCCGCGGCGTCTACGGCACCGAGATCACCGAGGGCATCGTCCGCGACATCGCCCGCGCGTTCGTCACGTTCCTCGGCTGCAAAAAGATCGCGGTCGGGCGCGACTGCCGCGTCTCGTCCGGCTCCCTCTTCGACGCGTTCGCCGCGGGCGCGACGGAGCTCGGCGCGGACGTGGTCGACCTCGGCCTCTGCTCCACCCCCATCTCCTACTACGCCAACGCGAAGCTCGGCTGCGACGCGAGCGTGATGATCACCGCCTCGCACAACCCGAAGCAGTACAACGGCCTCAAGCTCTGCCGCGCCAGCGCCGTCCCGATCTCCGGCGCGACCGGCATCGCGGACATCGAGCGCATCGTCGCGGAGAAGTCCTTCGCCCCCGCCGCGGCGAAGCCCGGCACGGTCTCGAAGGCCGACGTCGGCGCGGACTACGCCGCCTTCGTCCGCTCGTTCGCGCAGCTAGCCGGGCCCGTTCGCATCGCCTGCGACTTCGCCAACGGCATGGGCACCTGGGAGGCGAAGGCCTTCGAGGGCACGCCGATCTCGTTCACGTCGCTCTACGGCGAGCCGGACGGCGACTTCCCGAACCACGAGGCGAACCCGCTCAAGACCGAGACGCTCGCCGACCTGCAGGCCGAGGTCCGCAAGGGCGGCTACGACTTCGGCGTGGCGTTCGACGGCGACGCAGACCGCGCGGGGTTCGTCGACGAGAAGGGCGACATCATTCCGATGGACATGATCACGGCGCTCGTCGCCGAGGACATGCTCCGCCAGAACCCCGGCGCCGCGATCTTCTACGACCTGCGCAGCTCGTGGGCCGTCAAGGAGACGATCGAGGCGCACGGCGGCCGGCCCATGATGAGCCGCGTCGGCCACGCGTTCATCAAGCAGCAGATGCGCGAGGCGGACGCCGTCTTCGCGGGCGAGCTCTCGGGCCACTACTACTTCAAGGCGAACTCCACCGCGGAGAGCTCCTCGCTCGCCGCGATCTGCGTCGCGAACATCGTCTCGCGCGCCGGCAAGCCCCTCTCGGAGCTCATCGCCCCGATCCGCCGCTACTTCGCCTCGGGCGAGATCAACACGAAGCTCGCGAGCAAGGCGGACGCGGAGCGCGTCCTCGCGACCCTGAAGGAGCGCTACGGCTCGCAGGGCCGCGCGTTCGAGCTCGACGGCCTCTCCGTCGAGTTCGACACGTGGTGGTTCAACGTCCGCTGCTCGAACACCGAGCCGCTCATCCGCCTCAACCTCGAAGCGAAGACCGCGGAGGAAATGGCCGCGAAGCGCGACGAGATCCTCGCCGTCATCCGCGGCTAGCCCACGGGAGGAACCCGCATGAAAACGCACCCCGCCGCCCCCGTCGTCCCCGACCCCGTCTCGCCCGGCGTCGCCCCGCTCGACCCCGACCTCGTCGCGCGCTACGCCGGGATGGCCTCCGAGGCCTCCCGCATCGACCCGGAGTTCTACCGCATCTACAACGTCAAGCGCGGCCTCCGCAACGCGGACGGCTCCGGCGTCCTCGTCGGCCTCACCACGGTCGCGTCCGTCGTCGGCTACTCCGTGCTCGAGCAGGAGATCGTCCCGGTCGCCGGGCGCCTGCTCTACCGCGGCATCGAGATCCGCGACATCGTCCGCGGCTTCCAATCGGAGGGCCGCTTCGGCTTCGAGGAGGTCTGCTTCCTGCTGCTCATGGGGCACCTCCCCACGAAGGACGAGCTCGCGGAGTTCTCCGCGGCGCTCGACTCGCAGCGCCCGCTCCCCAACGGGTTCAAGGAGGACGCCATCCTCGGCATGCCGTCGCCCGACGTGATGAACAAGCTCGCGCGCTGCGTGCTCGCCTCCTACGCGTTCGACCGCGACCCGGACGGCACCGACATCCCGAACGTGCTGCGCCAGTCGATCGGCCTCATCGCGCGCTTCCCGACCTACGCGGTCTACGGCTACCAGGCCAAGGCGCACTACTACCTGCGCAAGAGCCTGCACATGCGCATCCCCGAGCCCGGCCTCTCCACCGCCGAGCACATCCTCTGCCTCCTGCGCCCGCACAGCCGCTACACCCGGCTCGAGGCGGAGCTGCTGGACCTGTGCCTCGTGCTGCACGCCGACCACGGCGGCGGCAACAACTCCACCTTCACGACGCACACCGTCTCCTCCACCTACACCGACACCTACTCGGCGATCGCCGCGGCGTGCCTTTCGCTCAAGGGACCCCGCCACGGCGGCGCGAACCTCGAGGTGCGCAAGATGATGGACGCGGTGAAGACGCACGTTCACGACTGGGACAGCGACGCCGAGGTCGAGCGATACCTCACGAAGATCCTCGACAAGAAGGCCTACGACCGCCGCGGCCTCATCTACGGCCTCGGCCACGCCGTCTACAAGATCTCCGACCCCCGCGCCGAGATCCTGCGCGAGAAGGCCTCGCAGCTCGTCGCCGAGCACGTCTCCTTCCGCCCCGAGTTCGAGCTCTACCAGAAGGTCGCGCGCATCGGCGGCAAGCTCCTGCAGGAGCGCCGCGGGACGGCCTACCCGCTCCCGGCCAACGTCGACCTGTGGTCGGGGCTCGTCTACAAGATGCTCGGCATCCCGACGGACCTCTTCACGCCGCTCTTCGCGGTGGGGCGCGTCCCCGGCTGGTGCGCGCACCGGCTCGAGGAGCTCGGCGGCCACTCGCGCATCGTGCGCCCGGCCTTCAAGTGCATCCTGCCGCCGCAGAAGTACATCCCGCTCGCCGACCGCACGCCCGAGACCGCCGTCGCCCCGCGCACCCCCCGCGCGCCGGTCGTGGATTGATGGCCGAGCCGCTCGTCGTCCTCGCGCCGCTCGCGGAGGTGACCGACGCGGCGTTCCGCGCCGTCGCGTTCGACGCCGGCGCGGACGCCGCCACGACGGAGATGGTCTCCGCCGCGGGGCTCGTCCGCGGCTCGCGCAACACGCCGCCCCTGCTCGAGCGCCTGCCCGAGGAGCGCGGCCGCCCGCTCTCCGCGCAGCTCTACGGGCACGACCCCGACGAGCTTGCCGAGGCCGCGCGCATCGTCGCCGGGCTCGGCCGCTTTGCCGCGGTCGACCTCAACGCGGGCTGCCCGATGCGCCGCATCGTCGCGAACGGCGACGGCGCCGCGCTGATGCGCGACCCCGCGCTCCTCGGCCGCTGCGTCGCGGCGATGGTACGCGCCGCCGCGCCGCTCCCGGTCACCGTGAAGACGCGCATCGGGACCGACCCGGAGCATCCCGCCGCCGCGGAGCTCGCGCACGTCTGCGAGGACGCCGGCGCCGCGCTCCTCGCCGTCCACGGCCGCTACGAAAGCCAGGCCCACGCGGGCCCCGTCGACGCCGCGCGCGTCGCCGAGGCCGTCGCCGCCGTCCGCATCCCCGTCCTCGCCAACGGCGGCGTCCTCTCCGCCGCCGACGCCCTCGCGCTCCTCCGCGCCACCGGCGCCGCGGGC
>CACWKU010000166.1 GCA_902761575.1 uncultured bacterium | reverse complement strand
CATTCTCGCCGTTTGCCAGAGTAAGCGCGCCCCCTCTTACTGACAAAGTAAACGCGCCCCCGGCTCGGCCGGGGGCGGCGTTTACTTTGTCATGTTACCCCGGTTTTGCGCGCGAGCGGGTGTTCTGCTAGAATCGCCGCCATGAAACCTACGCCCACCGACCCCAACTGCGCCTACTGCGCCGAGGGAGCGCCCCTCGACGCCTTCGGCATCAAAATCTGCGAGCTCCCGGCCTCGAAGCTCTACCTCTTCAAGGAGCAGAGCCACCGCGGCCGCGTCATCGTCGCCTCCAAGTTCCACGTGAGCGAGATGGTCGACCTGTCCGACGAGGACCGCCGCGCGTTCCTGGACGACGTCGCCCGGGTCGCCCGCGCCCTGCACGCGGCGTTCCGCCCGAAGAAGGTGAACTACGGCGCCTACGGCGACACGGGCTGCCACCTGCACTTCCACCTCGTTCCCAAATACGAGGGCGGATTCGAGTACGGCGGCGTCTTCGAAATGAACCCGAAGCGCACCTTCCTCGAGCCCGCCGAATACGACGGGCTGATCGCCGCGATCAAGGCGGCGCTGTGACATGACGCCCGAGGAAGCGCAGAAGCTCGTCGGACGCGAGTTCGTCCACTTCAAGGGCAAGCGATACCGGCTCGTCGCCATCGCGAAGCACAGCGAGACGCTCGAGCCCATCGTCGTGTACCGCGCGCTCTATGGCGAGGGCGGCGTCTGGGTTCGCCCGTTCGCGATGTTCTTCGAGGACGTCGACCGCGACGGCTACCGCGGCCCGCGCTTCCGCCTGGCGGAGGACGGCGCTGCCGGCGCCGCCGCGGGGGACTGGACTCCGCCCGCGCGCTGGCGCGGCTTCAACCTTCTGGGGCTGTTCCGGGCCCCGACCGAGGGGCTGGCCCCGGATCCGCGCGTGGCGGGGTTCTTCCCGGAGTGGGAGTTCGAGGCCCTGGAGGAATGGGGGTTCAATTTCGCGCGCCTGCCGATCGACTACCGCGCCCTCACGACGGGCGACGACTGGACGAATCTGGACGAGGGCAGGCTCGCGCTCGTCGACGAGGCGATCGAGCTCGGGCGACGGCACGGCGTCCACGTCCAGGTGGCGATGCACCGGCTTCCCGGCTACTGCATTCTCGACCAGACCGAGCCGTTCCCGCTCGGCACGAGCCCCGTCGCGCAGGAGGCGGCGCGCCGCCTCTGGTCGGCGCTGGCGCGCCGCTGGAGGGGCGTCCCGAACGAAGCGCTGTCCTTCAACCTCCTCAACGAGCCCACGCGGCACGTCGCCGGCCCGAACTACCCGCCGCTCGCGGAAGCGCTCCTCGCCGCGGTGCGCGCCGAAGACCCCGCGCGCTTCGTCGTGGTCGACGGCAACGACTGCGCCTCGCGTCCCGTGCCGGAGCTCTACGGCGTTCCGTCCGTCGGGCAGGCGTTCCGCGGGTACGCGCCGTTCGAGGTCACACACTACGGATGCCCGTCCATGCCGGAGCTCCCGAAGGAGCCGCCGGCGTGGCCGCTCCGGCCCGGCTACGGTTCGCCGTGGATGCCGGAGGACGCGCTCGGGCTCTTCCGCCCCGCGCTCGACGCCGGCGAGTTCTGCATGGTCGGCGAGTTCGGATGCCGTCCGGAGACGCCCCACGGCGTCGCCCTCGCGTGGATGGAGCACTGCCTGGAGCTGTGGGAGGGGCTCGGCCTCGGCTGGGCGCTCTGGAACCTCCGCGGCGCGTTCGGCGTCCTCGATTCCGGCCGGGCGGACGTCCGCTACGAAGACTGGCGCGGACACAAGCTCGACCGCGCGATGCTGGACCTCCTGCGCCGGCACTGACCCCTTCGGCGGCCCATGCCACGCCGCCACGCCGCCGCCGTGGATTGACTTTCGCGATACGGCGGGAGTAGAATCCGCGCCGTCCAATGACACGGGGAGCCGGGCCAGCCGGCTGAGAGGACGCAACCACGCGCGTCGACCCGCAAAACCTGATCCGGACCATGCCGGCGGAGGGATTCGTTGCGACCGGGCCGCGCGCCCGCCGCCCGTCGGGTTCCCTCCGCTCCGCATGCCGGCCAAGGCAACGACAGAAAGGGAACAAGACAATGAGCGAAGAAATCATGGAGGAAACCATCTCCGGCGCCATCGTCCGGAGCTACTTCCGGAAACTCACGGAGAACCTCGCGGTCGACGCGGCGATCGTCGGCGCGGGACCGTCCGGCCTCGTCGCCGCGCACGACCTGGCGAAGAAGGGCCTCAAGGTCGCGGTCTACGAAAGCAAGCTCGCCCCCGGCGGCGGCACGTGGGGCGGCGGCATGCTGATGAACGAGGTCGTCGTGCAGGACGACGCCGCGGAGATCCTCGCCGAGTTCGGCATCCGCACCGAGCCGGCCGCGCCCGGCTACCGCACGCTCGATTCGGTCGAGATGGCGTCGGGCCTGATCTTCGGCGCGCGCAAGGCCGGCGCCGTGATCTTCAACGCCGTGCGCGTCGAGGACGTCGTGATGCACGACGGCGTGGTGGGCGGCGTCGTGATCAACTGGAACCCGGTCGCGCGCCTCGAAATGCACGTCGACCCGCTCGTCGTGACGACGCGCGCGCTGATCGACGGCACCGGGCATCCGAGCGAGATCGTGAACAAGGTCGTCCACAAGGCCGGCGTCGCCATCGATTCGCCCACCGGCGGCATCCTCGGCGAGAAGCCGATGTGGATGGAGGACGGCGAGCGCACGACGGTGCTCAACACGAAGAAGCTCTGCCCGGGCCTCTATGCGTCCGGCATGGCCGCGAACAACGTCCAGGGCGGCTTCCGCATGGGCCCGATCTTCGGCGGGATGATCAAGAGCGGCCGCAAGGTCGCCGAGCTCGTCGCGAAGGACCTCGGGGCGTGAGCGCCGCGCCGTCCGCCGCCCCTCCGCCGCCTCTCGAAGACGGCTTCGGGCTCTACCTCGTCCTCACCGACCCCGTCGCCGGCTACGTCCGGTGCGCGGAGGCGGCGGTCGAGGCCGACGTCCGGATCGTCCAGCTCCGGATGAAGCGCGCCGCGCCGGAGGACGTCCTCCGCATGGCACGAGACCTGCGGGCCGTCACGCGCGGCACGCGCACGCTTTTCGTCGTGAACGACGACCCTGCCGTCGCCGCCGCCGCGGGGGCGGACGGCGTCCATGTCGGGCAGGGCGACATGCCCGTGCCCGAGGTTCGCCGCCGCTTCCCGTCGCTGCGGCTCGTCGGCCTCTCCACGCACAATCCCGCGCAGCTCGCCGCCGCAGCCGCGGTCCGGCCGGACTATGTCGGCGTGGGCCCGGTCCACGCGACGTCCACCAAGGAAATCCCCGATCCGACGCTCGGTCTCGCGACAATGGCCGCGATGGTCGCCGCCGCGCCGTGTCCGGCGGTCTGCATCGGCGGCCTCGACGGGACGAACCTCGCCGCCGCAATCGCCGCCGGCGCCCGCAACTGGGCCGTCGTCCGCGCCGTGTGCCGCGCTCCGGACCCGCTCGAGGCCGTCCGCCGTCTCCAGGCCGCGGCGCGGGCGCCCTCGCCGCCGCCGGCGAAAGCCGGTTTTGCGCCGGAACGGCCGTTCTGGTAGAATCCGCCGCCATGGCACGCATTCTCCTCTTCTCCGATTCCCACGGGGTCTTCGCCGCGATGCAGGCGCTGCGCGCCCGCGTCGAGGCCGACGCGCCGGACCTCGTCTGCTTCCTCGGCGACGCGCTCTACCACGGCCCGCGCAACGGCGTCCCGCTCGACTACGACACGAAGGCCTCCGCGGAGGCGTTCAACGCGATGGCCGAGCGCATCGTCGCCGTCCGCGGCAACTGCGACGCCGAGATCGACCAGTACATGCTCTCGTTCCCGATGCTCGGGACCTACGCGACCGTCGTGGCCGACGGCGTCCGGCTCTTCCTCTCCCACGGCCACCTCTGGGGGCCGGACGAGCAGCTCCCGCCGCTCCCCGCCGGCGCCATCGTCGCCACGGGCCACACGCACGTCCCGACCGTCGAGCGCGTCCACGACCTCTGGTGCTTCAACCCCGGCTCGATCTCGATCCCCAAGGGCGGCTCGGGGCCGTCCTACGCGCTTCTCGAGGACCGGCACCTGGAAATCCGCCGCCTCGCGGACGGCGGAATCCTCCGCGTGGCGAACCTGGCGTGACGCAACGGACAACGGAACCCCCATGAACTTCGAACGCACCGACCGCCGCAGCCGCCGCAGAAAGATCTTCCTCGTCGCGATCGCCGCGCTCGCCGTCGTCGCGGCGGCGTCCTTTCTCCACGCCCGCTCCGCCGACCTGCGCGCCTGGCCGGAGCCCGCGCAGGACACATCGTTCGAGGCCCCCGCGCGCGAAGGCCCGCTGCTCGACGCCGCGGCGTGCCGAGCGCTCGCCGCACGGCTCCCGGACCCCGCCACGGCGCCCGTCGAGGCCTATCGTCGCTTCCAGACCGGCGGCCTCGCCGCGCTTTCCGCGTCGGACCGCGCTGCTCTCGAGGAGCGCCTCGGACCGGACGAAGCCGCGGCGGAGGCCTGGTTCGAGGCGCTATCCCCCGACCGGTTCCGCGGCGGCTTCGCCGTCGAGTCGACCGGCGACGCCAACGCCGCCGCGGACCTGCTCGGCCGGGGCGGGGAGATGACCGTTCTCGAAGCCTACCGCATCGCCGCCCGGCACGAGCACGACGCCACGAACGCCCCACGGGCACGGATCCTCGACCCCGGACCGGGACTCGCCATCGTCGAATCGGACCGGACCGACCGCGAGGCGGACCGGGCCCTCGCCGCCGGTCAGACGCTCCGCGTCTTCACGCGCGGCGCGGGAATCGTCGGCTGGGCCGCCGCCCTGCCCGCGACGATGCTCCTCGCCCGCGAAACCCTGATGGACGCGGCCGACGTCTCCGCCCCCTGGTCCGGCGATCCGGGCGAAGGCATCGCGGCTCTCCGATGGGCCGAGGGCGAGATCGGCGATTTCTCCGACGCGATCCGCGACGACTGGCGCGTCCACCGCGCCGCCGCGCGCGAGTTCTACGCGGCGATGGAGCCGGGCGCGACGAACGGACCGAGCGCCGCGACGAAGTGGTTCGTCCGCCGGCTCGGCGGCACGGAGGAGACGACGCTCGCCCACGTCGACGCGCTCTTCTCGCGCCTCGTCGAGAACGCCGCCCTCCCCTACTCGCCCGACGGCCTCGCCGCGGGGCTTCCCGGCTGGTGCCTCGGCAAGGGCCGCCCGCCGTGGACGCGCGACCCCGCCGGCGCCGCCCTCGCCCGCAACTACCTGCGCCACGCCGGCGCCGCCGCGGCGATTCCGCCGAGCATCCGCCTCGAGCTGCGCGCCGCGCGCATCGCCCTCTCGCTCCGCCTGTGGCGCGACGCGCACGGCGGCGAATGGCCCGCCACCCTCGATCCGCTCCTCGACGGCGAATCCCCGCTCCTCCTCCCCGGAGACGTCGCCGATCCGTTCTCTCCTGGCGGCGCCCCGCTCCGCTACGCGCGCGAGCCCGACGGTTCCGGCTGGCGCCTCTGGAGCGCCGGCCTCGACCAGGCCGACGGCAACGGCGCCATCGACGCCTTCCACGCCGAGGGCGCCGACGTGAAGTCCTCCGACTTCGTCTTCTCCTCCCGCGAGCGCCAGCTCCGCGCCGCCCCCGCGCCGTAGGGCGCTGGACGGACGCGCCGGACGCGTGATAGAATCCGCGGCCATGCGAACGAAATCCGCAGCGACCGGCCCCTGCATCGTCATCGACGCGGGCAACACCTCCGCGAGCGTCGGCCGCTGGGACGGCCGCCGCGTCACGAGGATTTCCGCCGTCCGCGGCGGCATCGCGCGGCCCGACGAGGCCGCCGCCGCGCTCGACCGCGCCGGCGCGCGGACCGCGAAGGCCGCCATCCTCGCGAGCGTCGTCCCCGCCGCGGACGCGGAGTGGGCGTGGATCCTGAGACGCGTCTACGGCCTCGAGCTGGAGATCCTCACGCACGAGACGCCGCTCCCGATCGCGATCGACTACCCGCACCCGGAGCAGATCGGCGCGGACCGCCTCTGCGACGCCGTCGGCGCCGTCGCGCGCCACGGCGCGCCGGTCGCCGTCGCCGACTTCGGCACCGCCCTCACCTTCGATGTCGTCTCGCCCGCCGGCGCCTACGTGGGCGGCCTCATCGCGCCGGGCCTCCCGCTGATGACGGGCTACCTGCACGAGAAGACCGCCAAGCTCCCCGCCGTCGATCTGCGGGGCGATCTCCCCGCGTGGGGAGACTCGACCGAAAACGCGATGCGCCTCGGCGCGAAGTACGGCCACCGCGGAATGGTCCGCGAAATCCTCGCCTTCATCCGCGAGCGGACCGGCCCCGACACCTTCTTCTGCGCCACCGGCGGCTATGCCGCCTGGGCCCTCGAGGGCATCGAGGGCTGCGCCATCGAGCCCGATCTCACGCTCTTCGGGCTTGGCACGATCTGGAGCTTCGCCTCCCGCGCGAGGGCGCCGTTCCGCGTCCGGACACGACCATGAGGGGAGCGCGGCCGTGAAGGGATTCGACGCCCGCTTCGTGGAGCAGTACCTCGCTCGCCGCGCCGCCCAGTCGGCGGGCGAGCCCGCGCCCGCCCGGCCCTCCCCCGCCCCGCCCCGCGGGCTCCCGCG
>CACWKU010000165.1 GCA_902761575.1 uncultured bacterium | reverse complement strand
GGGCGCGGCGGTTGCGGAGCAGGAGCGCGGCGACGGCGGCGACGAGGACGACGAGGCAGAAGCCGAGGCCGATCGCGTGGCGCGGGAGGAGGCCGAGGAAGGCCAGGAGGGATGCGGGGTTCATCTTGTGTGCGTGTGCGTGTTGCGGGAAGGCGCGCGCCGCGAAAAGGGCCGGCGCGCGCGGGTGATTCGGAGTCTAGTTGCGGCCGAACGAGGCGAGGAGCGCGCGGAGCTCCGGGGAGTTCGAACGGCCGAGCTGCTTGAGGACCTTGTCGGTCTGGACGCGGAGCGAGTCGGGATCGAGCTTGAACCGCGCGGCCGTGTCCTCGAGGGCGTGGAGCCTGCCGTCCTCGACGCCGAAGTGCCAGCGGAGGGCCTCGCGGAGGGCGGGGGAGGGCTTCGCGCCGGCGATCGCCTTCTTGAGCTCCGCGACGACGAGGCCGCGCTTCTCCTCGGACGAGGCGGGGGCGGCGGCGCGGGGCGGCGCGGAGGGGAGGGCGACGGGGGCGAGGACGGCGGTCTCGTCGTTGATGAAGCCCTGGAGGCGGCGCAGGCGCGTCGGATGGCGCAGCTTGCGGAGGGCCTTGGCCTCGATCTGGCGGATGCGCTCGCGGGTGACGTTGAACTGCTTGCCGACCTCCTCAAGCGTGCGGGAGAAGCCGTCGGTGAGGCCGAAGCGGAAGTCGAGGACCTCGCGCTCGCGGTCGGTGAGCGTCTGGAGGACGGAGTGGATCTGGTCGCGGAGGAGGTCCTTCGCGGTCATCTCGGCGGGGTTCTCGGCGGTGGTGTCCGGGAGGAAGTCGCCGAAGTGCGCGTCGTCGCCGTCGCCCACCGGGGACTGCAGCGAGATCGGCTGCTGCGACATCTTGAGGATGGAGCGGACGCGGTCGGGCGAGATGCCCATCTCGCGGGCGATCTCGTCGGCGTCCGGCTCGCGGCCGAGCTCCTGCACGAGCTTCTTCTGCGTGCGCATGAAGCGGTTGATCGTCTCGATCATGTGGACCGGGATGCGGATCGTGCGGGCCTGGTCGGCGATGGCGCGGGTGGCGGCCTGGCGGATCCACCAGGTGGCGTAGGTGGAGAACTTGTAGCCGCGGCGGTACTCGAACTTCTCGACGGCCTTCATGAGGCCGGTGTTGCCCTCCTGGATGAGGTCGAGGAAGGAGAGGCCGCGGTTCATGTACTTCTTCACGATCGAGATGACGAGGCGCAGGTTCGCCTCGACCATCTCGGTGCGCGCGGCGTGGCCCTCGTGGAGGGCGGCGCGGAGCGTGGCGAACTTGGCGCGCAGCACGTCGTTCATCGACGCGCGGACGAACTCCTCGAACGGCATGCCCTTGCGCGCGGCGCGCTGGGGCTCGCGGAGGAAGGCGAGTGCCTCCTCCGTGAAGTCGACGGGCGTGAGGCAGCGGCGGTGGACGGCCTCGATCGCGGCGAGCTCCTGCTGGATCGCCTGCCGGACGCGCTTGTTCCCCGTGCGGCCCTTCGTCTCCTCCAGGATGCGGTGAAGCTGCCCGTTGTGGAAGCGCCAGTTGGCGAAGTGCTCGTCCTCGCGGGAGGTGGCGAGCTGGGGCATGATGTCGTCGGACGCCGAGCCGGCGGCGACGCCGGCGAGCGCCTCGATCTCCTTCTGCTTGAAGGAGAGCTCGATGACGATGTTGAGGAACTGGTGGTAGTGCTGGTTGAAGCGGCGGACGTAGGGCGCGATCTGGCGGGCGATCTGCGCCTGCTCGGCGGACTTGGCGCCCTTGGCGCGGAGGATGGCCTCGACCATCCGGCGGCCGAGGCCGGACTCGGCGAACTCGGCGTTCACGCGGCCGAGCGCCTCGGCGCGCGCCTTGAGCGCGGCCTTGAGCTCGGGCAGCTTCTTGAGGTAGTTGAAGCGGGAGTCGACGTACTTGTCGGTGACGATGCGGTCGAAGCGCTCGGTGCCGAGCTCGATCTGCTCGACGACCTTGTAGTAGAGGCCGGGGGCGAATCCGAAGCGGTTGAAGAGCTCGCGGACGGTCTTCTCGGACTTCTCGATGCGCTTGCAGATGTCGACCTCCTGGTCGCGCGTGAGCAGCGGCGTCTGGCCCATCTGGTGCAGGTACATCCGGATGGGGTCGTCGAAGGAGTCGGCGCGGGCGGGCTTGGCGGCGGCCGCCGCGGCCGCCGCGTCGGAGGCGGCGGGCTTGGCGTGGTCGGCACCCTCGGAGGAGTCGACGATCTCGATGCCGGCGGCCTGGATCTCGGCGAGGAAGGACTCGATGTCGCCGTCCTTGTGGACGTCGGCGGGAAGGACCTCGTTGATGTCGTCGTTGGTGACGAAGCCCTTCTCGGCGCGCTTGAAGATCTCGCGCAGGAGGACGGCGTGGTCCTCGTGCCGGCGGCGCGTGGCGCCCTCCTCCTCGTCGCCCTCGCCTTCGCCGCCCTCGCTGTAGCCGCCGAAGAGGGCGCCCGCGTCGGAGGCGGCGATGTTCCCGAATCCGGGGGTGCCGTCCTCTTCGTCGCCGGCGAGGGGCTCGTCCTCCTCGGTGCGGCGCGGCTCGACCTCGTTGAGGAGCTTGTCGAGGTCCATCTCGTTGGCGTCGCGCTCGATCTCGGAGGCCTCCTGGGAGGAGAGCTCGCCCGCGGTGGGGCCGGTGGGCTCCATCGCGCGCTGCTTGGCCTCCTCGAGCTGGGCGAAGTAGGCGGGATCGTCCCGCGGCTCGTCATCGCCGAGGTAATCGGCCAGCTCGTCGCGGCTCTTGCGGCCGGGCTTGGCGGGCGGGCCGACGGGCTTCTTGTGGTGGGAGCGCTTGGCGGGCGGCGCGGGAGCGGGAGAGAATCCGAACGCGAAATCGAAGTCGGCGTAGGGGTCGGGCTCCGGCGCGCGGGGCGGCTCCGGCGGAGGGACGGGCTTCTTGTGGTGCGAGCGCTTGGGCGGCTGCCAGACGGGGATCGGCTCCGGAGCGGGCTTCTTGTGGTGGGAGCGCTTGGGCGGCTGGGCCGGCGAGGGCGCTGGCGTGGCGGGCTCCGGCTTCTTGTGATGCGAGCGCTTGGGCGGCTGCGCCGGGGTGGCGACCGGCGTGGGCTTCCTGGCCGGCGCGGGCTTTTTCGCGGGAGCGGCGGACTTCTTGGCGGGAGCGGGCTTCTTCGCGGGAGCGGGCTTCTTCACCGGTGCGGGTTTCTTCGCCGGGGACGGCTTCTTGACGGGAGCGGTCTTCTTCGACGACACGGACTTCTTGGTGGACATTGCAGGGGCGTGAAAGAATCGTTCGGAACGGCGGACGGGGGCGGCTACTACTCTTTGTAGTCAACGGGATCCGAGTCGGCCGGGCGGAGTCCGCGGTTGAGGAACCAGACGGTGTTGGCCTTGATTCCCTTGCCGGATCCGGCTTCCGTTTCGACGACCGGAAGGATCTTCTCGATGTGGCCGTCGAAATACACGGCGAGCGCGGAATTGAGTTTGCGGCCGTTGTAGGTGACGGTCCCCGTATGTGGGCCGAAGGCCATTTCGGCGTTGGGGGCGCCCGTGGAGGCGTAGGAAACGGTGTCGAACGTTTCCGGGTCGATGCCGCAGTCGTAGGAGTGGTTGCCGCCCCGGGCGGAATCGCCATAGCCGGAGCGACCGGCGTATTCCATGTTGTCGGGGTTCGTGGAAGGGCACGTTTCCGCGAAGAGGAGCAGCTTGTCGGCTTCCGGCAGATAGGATCCTTTCTTTTTGCCGATACTCCAGCCATAGTACTGCGAGATGCCGATGTGGGTGATCTTGCAGGGAATCCAGTGCCGGACGGTCGGCGCGCCGAAGAAGGGATTCATCGAGTAGGTCCGCGTGATGGCGGTCTTGGAGCCGTTCGTCGCGCCGCCTTGCACGAAGAGCTCCCGGTGCTTCTCCATCACGGGGCAGTAGTAGAACTTCGGATCGCCGACGTAGTCGAAAAGCGTTCCGTACTCGACGGCGAACTGTCCGGTCTTTCCGACCCCGAGATCGTCGCGCAGTTCGGCGGAGTGGGAAGAGTGCGCCGCCTGTCCGCTCCACGTGGTGTCGAGCGTCTCGACGTTCATGTCGGACGGCGCCCACGTGACCCACGCGCGGCGTTCCTGGTAGGTTCCGCTCGCGACCTGGAAGACTTCGTAGGACTGGGCGTAGGGGAGGTCGCCGCCGCGGTCCGAGGCGAAGTCGATGACGGCCGAGTGGAGCTGCCGGAGGTTGTTCCGGCAGTGCTGCTCCTTCGCGCCGACCATCGCGCCGACGAGTTTCGGCGCGACGACGGTCGCGAGGATGCCGATGATGGCGATGACGATGAGGAGCTCGACGAGGGTGAAGCCGCGTTTCTTTTGCATTGCCAAGGATGTCCGTTGGTGGTAGATTCGGCCCGTCGCGGAGGCCCGCGGACCCGTCAGGGGGCGTCGGGCGAACGACAAGGCTTAAAATTCTACCAAAATCGGGACGCGATTTCAACCGAAAAGATGCAAAAATCCGAAAAAAAGTTCCAGAGGGCGTCCGGACGGTCCGCGGAGGGGGCGGACGACCGCGTTTCGCTGCTCAGGCTTTCGCTGCGAACGACGATTGGAGTCTATCCGGAGGAGAGGCGCGATTTTCGCGATCTGGAGGCGGACGTGCGCCTGGCGGTCGACCTCCGCGCGGCGGGGCGCTCCGACGATCTCGCGGACACGATCGACTACGCCGCGCTCGCGGAGCGGCTCCGCGCCGTCGCGGCGGCGTCGCGCTTCCGCCTCCTCGAGGCGCTCGCGGAGGCGCTCTCCGCGGAGGCGCTGCGCGACCCGCGCGTCGGGGCGGCCGAGATCGCGCTGCGAAAGCCGGACGCCGTTCCGGAGGCCCTCGCGGAGGTCAGGATCGTCCGGCGCCGCGGGCGCGCGGCGCGTTGACGCTCATTTCGCTGGCGGCGCCGGAGCGTGTGTGATAGACTCCTCGCATCGGTCCGCGAACGGGCCGGCGAAGCATGGGCAGGGATCCCTCCAGGCGCGAAGGTTACGAACGGGTGGTGGCGCAGTATGGCCGCCCGCTGCTCGTCTACGTCGCGCGCCTGCTCGGAAGCGCCTCGGAGGCGGAGGACGTCGTCCAGGACGTCTTCGTGAGGTTCGCCCAGCTCTGGAGGGGGCCGCTCGAGCCCGACGCCCGGATGACGGCCTGGCTTCGCACCACCGCGCACAACCTCGCGGTCGACGCGATGCGCGCCTCCGCGCGCCGCGCCGAGCTGCACCGCCGCGGCGCGGAGGAGCGCGGGCTCTCGACGCCGCCCTCGCCCGGCCAGGGCGGCGCGGACGCGCTCTCCGACGGCGCCGCGGCCGCCGCCGAGGCGCTCGCCTCGCTCCCGCCGCGCGAGCGCGAGCTCGTGGTGCTCAAGGTCTACGAGGGCCGCTCCTACCGGGAGATCGCGGAGGAGACGGGCCTCTCGGAAAGCAACGTGGGGGTGATCCTCCACAACGCGATGCGGAAGCTCGCCGCGGCGCTCGCCGCCCGCCGCGCCGGCGGGGAAGGGAAGACGACATGACGGACGAATCCACCAGGAAGGAGCCTCCCGAGTTCACCGAAGCGGAGCTGCGCGCCGCGGAGGCGTTCCTCCGCGCGCACGACCCCGGCCTCGCGTTCCCCGACGCCGGCTTCTCCGAGCGGAAGGCGAGGCGGACGGTCTGGTACATGGAGCACCCCGTCCTCGCCGCGATCTGCCTGCACCACCGCACGACGGCGTTCGTCTGCGCGCTTCTCCTCGTCGCGCTCCTCGTCGCCGGCCTTCTCGCCATCAAGGCGCGCCTCGAACGCCCGCTCCCGCCCGTCACGATCCTCACCGCCCGGCCGGACGACGCGCCCGATCTCCCGCCCCCCGACGACGCGCCGGAGGCCCCGCTCGCCGATCCCGCCGCCTCGCCCTCCGACCTGCCCGGCCCCGACCTCGACGCCCCCGCGCCCGACGAGCTCGACGCCCCCGCGCCCGACGAGCTCGACGCCCCCTCCGAGCCGCTGTAGGCCGCGGCGAAGCCGGCCCCCTCCCCGAGGGGGCTGCCGAGCGAAGCGAGGCTGGGGGAGTCTCCCACGCGGAGGCCGCGGAGGGCGCGGCGTTTCGACTCCGCGGCCCCGCGGGGACTTGCGGCGGCGGGGGCGGATGCCGTATACTCGCGGCCATGTCCGAACGACGCGGCGGCGGAACGCTTTTCCTGAGCCCGAACTGGCTCGGCGACGTCGTGATGGCGCTCCCGGCCGTCCGGCGGTGGCGGGGTGCGCACCCCGCCACGCGCCTCGCCGTCCTCGCCAAGCCCGGCGTCGCGCCGCTCTGGAGCTGGGTCGAGGGCGTCGACGAGGTGATCGAGCTGCCGCGCGGAACGCGCGCCACGTTCGCGACCGGCCTCGGGCTGCGCGGCCGCGGGTTCGACGAGGCGCTGATCCTCCCGAACTCGTTCCGCTCGGCGCTCGTGCCGTGGCTCGCGGGCGTCCCGCGCCGGCGCGGCACCGCGACGCACGCGCGGTGGGCGCTCGTGAACGACCGCGTCCGCTTCCCGCCGGAGGTGCGCGCCGCGCACCAGTCGCGCGAGGACCTCTACATCCTGTGCGGCGACGCGGAGGGCGACCTCGCGGACACGGGGTTCCGCCCGCCGCGCGCCGGAGCGGAGCTGCTCGCCCGGCTCGGGATCGGGGCGGGGGAGGGGCCGCTCGTCGGCGTCGTCCCCGGC
>CACWKU010000164.1 GCA_902761575.1 uncultured bacterium | reverse complement strand
GCCGGCCGGCGGCGTCCGCGGCGGCGCGCAGAGCCCGAGCGGCCTGGCGGCCGGCGCGTTCGCCGACGAGTCCTGCTCCTTCTCGGCCGCGCTGCCCGTCGACGCGAAGGGCCGCCCCGAGACGCCCCGCGAGTGGACCTTCCAGTGCTTCCTCCGGGACCCGATGCCGCTCACGAACCGCGTCGCCCTTGTCGCACGCGGGGCGGGGGAGGGGAAGGAGGTCCCGTGGCAGCTCTGGATCGAGCGCAGCGGCGCGGTCTGCCTCGGCGTCCAGGACTCGAAGGGCGAGACGGGCGTCGAGCGCGCGGAGGGCTTCGCCTGGAAGCGCGGGGCGTGGTACCACGTCGCCGTCGTCCGCGCGCTCGAGTCGAAGAAGGACGATGCGACCTGGGACGAGCACTACCGCGTCTGGATCGGCCTCCCCGGCGACCCCGTCGGCGAGCCGGTCATCGACCGCGTCTTCCGCAACGGCGCCCGCGCCCCCGCGGCCGAGCGTCTCGTGGTCGGCGGCGCCCCGCGTGGCCGCCACCCGAAATCCGCCCCCGCCGGCGCGCTCGGTCCGGCGGCGCTCGTCGACGAGGTCTCTCTCTGGCCGCGCTCGCTTTCCGCGGAGGAGATGACCGCGGCGCGCGCGGCGTTCCTCGCGGGCGGCGCGGCCGCCGCCGGCGCGGCGGCCGGCAAGGGCGGCTGGGACAAGACGCTCCTGCTGCGCTGGGAGTTCGAGGAGTCGGGCAAGGCGCCCACCGCGGCCGATTCCTCCAACGAGAAGCGCGACGGCTCCGCCAAGGACCGCGTCCGCGGCGGCGCGCCGGGCCGCAGGAGCGGGACGAAGGCCTACGACGGCTTCGGCTCGGAGGGCAGCTTCGTCCTCTCGGGACCGCTCCCCGAGAACGCGTTCCGCCAGGAGTGGACGCTCGCGATGTGGATGAAGAACCCGCGGCTCTCCTCCAAGCAGGCGTGCGTCCTCGCCGGGGCTGCGCCGGACGTCAAGACGGGCGACTTCGGCTGGCAGGTCTGGCTCGACGCGAAGGGCGTGCCGCACGTCGCGATGCAGGACGCCAAGGGCAGGCGCCACGCCGCGGAGGGCAAGCCCTTCCGCTGGGAGCCCAACAAATGGTACCTCGTCCTGATCGCCCACCTGCCCGACCGCGACGAGTTCAAGCAGCCGAGCAACCGCTTCCGCGTGTGGATCGTCCCGGAGACGGGCGCCGTCCCGGAGGCCCTCTTCGACGGTCTCTGCGGCTGGGGCGCCGCGATGGAGTCCGGCATCGCCCAGCTGCAGGTCGGCGCGGCCCAGCCCGGCAAGGGCAAGCGCTCCGAGATCGCGCCGGGCGGCTACTTCGGCGGCGTGATCGACGAGGTGTCGTTCTTCCTCGGCGCCGCGGCCGTGCAGGCCGACGTCGAGACGCTGCGCGCGGGCTCCTCCGCCCGCTAGCGCGGGATGGTGATGTCGGATACGCGCGCGAGGTTGTGGCGCGCCATGTAGTCGCGGATGCCGTCGATGACGCGCAGCGGCGTGGCGGGGTCCGCGAAGTTCGCCGTGCCGACCGCGACCGCCGTCGCGCCCGCGCACAGGAACTCGATGGCGTCCTCCGGCTCAACGATGCCGCCCATGCCGAGGATCGGAATCTTCACCGCCGCCGCGGCCTGCCAGACGAGGCGCACGGCGACCGGGTGCAGCGCCGGTCCGGAGAGTCCGCCCTGGACGTTCGCGAGGAACGGGCGGCGGCGCTCGATGTCGATCAGCATCGCGGGGATCGTGTTGCTGATCGAGAGCGCGTCCGCGCCCTCGGCCTCCGCCGCGCGGGCGAACGGGACGACGTCCGGGACGTTCGGCGCGAGCTTGACGAAGAGCGGCAGCCTCGTCGCCGCGCGCGCGGCGCGCACGACGGCGGCGAGCGTCCGCGGGTCGGTGCCGAACGCGGCGCCGCCCTCGTGGACGTTGGGGCACGAGACGTTGAGCTCGATCGCCGAGCAGCCCGGCTCGACGGAGAGGCGGCGCGCGACCTCGGCGTACTCCCCGACGGAACGGCCCCAGACGTTGCAGATCGCCGGGACGCCGAGCCGGTGGAGGAACGGCAGCCCCTCGCGGGCGAGGCCCTCGACGCCGGGCCCCTGCAGGCCGATCGCGTTGAGGACGCCGCCGCGGACCTCCGTGACGCGCGGCTGCGGGTTGCCCGGGCACGGGTCGAGCCGCACGCCCTTGCACGTGACCGCGCCGAGCTTCGTCAGGTCGATCCACTCCGCGTATTCGCGGCCGAAGCCGAACGTCCCCGAGGCGACCGTGACCGGATTCTTCATCCGGAGGCCGCCGAGGTTCACGGAAAGGTCGGGGTCGGGCATGGTCGGACGGGGTCGCGGTTCAAAAGAAAGGCCTTGGCGCCCGGCTCGACCGGGCCCAAGGCCGACGCGGACCCGGCCGCGCGAAGCGCCGGCCGGGTCCCGCGGGGGGCTAGTTGCTGCGCTTGCGGGTGACCTGGACCTTCACGTCGTCGCTCTTCTTGACGACGGGCTTGGCGAGCACGTCCGCGCCCGCGACGCTGGTGTCCACCTGCTGCGAGGTCGGGAGGAAGCGGTAGTAGACCATCAGCTGCAGCGCGCAGAGCGTGGTGTCCATGATGCGGCAGTCGAGCGAGGTCGAGCCCTGGGTGGCCGCGCCGCCCTGGTACCACGTGCAGGGCAGGCCGCCCTTGTTGGAGCGGAACGCCTCGCCGCGGGACGGGCTGTCCCACCAGCCGATGTCGCGGTACTTGCCGTTGAGGTCCATGTAGCCGGACGCGCCGCCCTCGCCCTTGATGATCTGCTGGCGCTTCTGGAGCTCGGGCAGGAACATCTTGTTCCACGCGCCGAACGTCGCGCCGCCGACCTGGAACTTGGCTTGCGTGAGGTAGTACCAGTAGTAGACCGGCGAGGGGCCGCTGGATCCCCACGGCTGGTTCTCCCAGTGCTCGAAGTCGTAGGTGCACGCGTCCATGTAGCCCATCGCCTGGCGGACCTTCGGGTCGGCGTACTGCTCCAGCAGCTGCATGCAGAGCGTCGCGATCGGGGTCTCGCCCGGGTGGCCGTTGGCGCCGGTTCCGGTGTTCTGGTAGAAGAAGTGGTCGCCGTTGAACGTCGAGTCGAACGCGTGCTTCGCCTTCTCGTAGCACTCGTCGAGGCCGGGGGCCTGCGCGCCGGAGGCGTGGACGGCCTTGATCGCCTGGGCGCACCAGCCGGAGTAGGAGGTGTCCGTACGGGCGGTCGGGGCCATCTTGTACTCCCAGCCGTTGGCGGGGTTCTGGCCGCGGATGATGGGCTGGACGGCGCGCTCCACCGCGCTCTTCACGAGCGGGTTCTTCGTCATCGCGTAGGCCTCGCCGAGCGCGTAGACGCCGATCGGGTGGGAGTAGTTGTTGCCGTCCTTGTCGCGGAAGTACTCGCCGCTGCCCAGGCTGTCGCAGAGGAAGCGGATCGCGCGCTCGACCGTCGGCCCGAACTCGGTGTCCGGCGCCGGCGTCTCGTTGTGCGCCAGGTACGTGAGGATCGCCATGCCGGTGAGGGCCGTGCGGAACTGGCCGTCGTCGCCCCACGAGCCGTCGCTCTTCTGCTGCATCTTGAGCCAGCGCAGGGCGCGCATCACCGTCGCGTCGCCGCCGCCGGCGCCCCACTTGCCGAGGGCGCGGCCGCGCTGGCCGGGGTTGCGGCTCGCCATGATGCCGGGCATCACGATCGGGGACTTCACGTTCGCCACGGTCGTCATCTCGGCGGGCTTGGCGGAGACGGGCTCGTTGGAGACCTCGGCCGGCTGCTCGACGGGCGTGATGTCGCCCACCGGGCCGTCGATGTCGCTGTCCTGCGGCTCGAGCATGTCCGGCGGCTCCGGCGGATCCGGCGGCGGCTCCTCGATGTCGATGTCCTCCGGCGGCTCGACGATCTCCACCGCGGCCGTGACGGGCGGCGGCGCCTCGCGGCGCGGAAGGAGCAGGAGGATGATGACGGTGATCAGCGGGACGGCGACCGCGACGGCCGGGCCGGAGAGGCGCTGCAGCTGGAGGCGGGCGAACTTGTACTCGCCCGTGTCGTGCGGCATCTTGAGGCCGGCCATCATCCGGCGCCAGCGCTCGCGGAAGGAGAGCTCCTCGAAGAGCTTCTGCATTTCGCGATAGGCGCGTTCGCTCTCGTCGAGTTCCTCTTCGTTCTGGACTTCCTCGACGGGCTGTTCGGGTTCTTCGCTCATGGGTCTGTTTCCGGGTTTTTTCGCAAAAGGGGAAAACCGGACGCGGTTCGCGTTCGTTGCGGGGGAGTATAAGGGAAACCGCCGGACGCGTCAAGCGGCTTGACAAACCCCGCCGCCCGGTATAGCCTCCGTCCCATGAACGCACTCCTCCTCGCCGCCGTCTCCGAGCCCGCGCCCGCCGGGCGCTCGTCCGCCCTCGGCATCGCGATCATCCTGCTCTGCCTCGCCGCGCTCGCCGCGGCGGGCGTGCTGGCCGCGGTCCGCGGCCGGCGCCGCGGCGCCCCGGAAAGGGACGACTAGGCGATGGACGCGCCGCGCACCCCCCTCGTCCGCGCCGTCCGGGGCGTGCGCGGGACGCAGAACCTCGCGCGCGCGATCGCCCGCGCGTTCGGCCCGCGCGCCTTCTACGCGCTCGAGGGCGACCTCGGCGCGGGAAAGACCTGCTTCGTCCAGGGGCTTTGCGACGGCCTCGGCGTCCGCGCCGCCGTCTCGTCCCCCACCTTCGCGATCGCCAACGAATACCGCGACGAATCCACCGGCCGCCGCTTCCTCCATCTCGACCTCTACCGGCTCTCCGGCCCCGACGAGCTCGACACGATCGGCTGGGACGACTATCTCGACTCCGGCGACCCGATGGCCGTCGAATGGCCCGAACGCGCCGCGGGGCGCCTTCCGCCCGGCGCGATCCGCGTCCGCCTCTCGTCCGGTCCCGGCCCCGACGACCGCACGATCGAGATCGATCCCCCGCCCCCGGCCGCCGTCTAGCGTCCGCCGCGCGGGGTGGCGTTTTTTCCGAAGTCGCGCTAGAATACGGCGCGCAACAACCGACAGAAAGGACCGCCCATGCCGCTCACGCCCCTCGACGACATCTACCGCGAACGCCGCTTCCCCTGGCCGGCCGCCGTCCTCGGCGCGCTCGTCCTCGCGGCCGTCCTCTGGTTCGCGCTCCGTCCCGGGCGCGGAAAGGCGGACGGCGAGGCCTCCGCCACGAACGAGGTCGCGTCCGCCGCGGCTCCGGCCGCCGCCGCGCCGGCCGCCGCGTCCGCGCAGCCGGTCGTTCCCGGAGAGCTCTCGGAGGAGGACTTCAGGAAGGCGCTCGCCGACGCGAAGGCGCTCGACGACCAAGGGAAGCTCTACGACGAGCGCGAGCTGCTGCTCGCCGCGCTCGCGAAGGCCGGCTCCGACTTCGCCCCCGCGCTGGAGCGCACGCTCGGCGCGCTCTCGACGCGCATCTACCTCGAGCCGCGCCCGGGGCCCGACAAGGTCGAGTACGTCGTGAAGGGCGGCGACGCCCTCTCCGCCATCGCCTCGCGCTACGTCTGCCCGAAGGAACTCATCATGGAGGCCAACGGCATCAAGGACCCGACGCGGATCCGCCCCGGCCAGCGCCTCGTCTTCCCCGACCATCCCGACTTCGCCGTCCGCGTCTCGAAGTCGCTCAACACGCTCGAGCTCACGCTCGGCGGGAAGTTCTTCAAGAAGTACGTCGTCGGCACCGGCCAGAACGCCAAGACGCCCGCCGGGACGTTCGTCGTGAAGGACAAGATCGAGCACCCCGACTGGTGGAGCGACGGCGGCAAGGTCATCCCCTACGGCGACCCGGCCAACGTCCTCGGCACGCACTGGCTCGCGCTCGAGGCCACGGGCGAGACGCCGCGCGTCTCCGGCTACGGCATCCACGGCACGTGGGACGACACCACGCTCGGCAAACAGTCCAGCGCCGGCTGCGTCCGCATGTCCAACGCCGACGTCCGCGAGCTCTTCCTCTTCCTCCCCCGCCAGACCCCCGTCACCATCGTCGAGTAGCGCATTCGCTCGTCGCTCGTCACTCGTCGCTCGTCGCTCGTTGCTCGTCGCTCGTCACTCGTCGTTCGTCACTCGTCGCTCGTCACTCGTCACTCGTCACTCGTCACTCGTCACTCGTCACCGATGATCGCCTACCTCCACGGAACCCTCGTCGAGAAGCGCCTCGCCCCCTCGCCCGCCGCCGCGGTGATCGACGTCGGCGGCGTCGGCTACGAGGCCTTCGTCCCGCTCTCCACCTTCGACGCGCTTCCGCGCGCCGGCGCCGACTGCCGGCTCCTCGTGCACGACTACGTCCGCGAGGACCAGCACGCGCTCTTCGGCTTCGCGACGGAGGACGAGCGCAACCTCTTCCGGATGCTGCAGGACGTCTCCGGCGTCGGCCCGAAGACCGCGCTCTCGGCTCTCTCCGGCATGCCCGTGCGCCTGCTGAAGGCCGCGCTCGCGGAGGGCGACGCCAAGGCGCTCGCCAAGCTCCCCGGCATCGGCAAGCGCACCGCGGAGCGCATCTGCGTCGAGCTCAAGGGCAAGATCGACCCGCTCGCCGCGGCCGCCGCGCGCGCCGGCGAGCCGGAGGACGCGCTCCCGCAGGCGGTGCGCGACGCCGCCGCGGCGCTCGTCCAGCTCGGCCGTCCCGAGGAGGAGGCCGT
>CACWKU010000163.1 GCA_902761575.1 uncultured bacterium | reverse complement strand
ACCTGCCCCAACGTGACGCGCATCCAGCGCGCCTGCGCCGCGGCGGCCGCGGAGGGCCGCGCCGTCCTGATCCTCGGCGACGCCGGCCACGCCGAGGTCGTCGGCCTGCTCGGCTGCGCCGGCCCGCGCGCCGCGGTGGTCGACGGCCCCGCCGCCGTCCTCGCGCTGCCCGACCCCGGCGCGCCCGTCGCCCTCGTCTCGCAGAGCACGCAGTCCGACGCCCTCTTCCGCGAGACCGCTGAGGCGGTCCGGCGCCGCTGGCCGGACGCGCGCGTCGAGAACACGATCTGCGCCGCGACGCGCGACCGCCAGGGCGACCTCGACGACCTCGCCGCCTCGTGCGACGCGATCGTCGTCGTCGGCTCCCCCGAGAGCGCCAACACGCAGCGGCTCTTCCGCCTCGCCGCCGCGCGGCGCCCGGCGTTCGTCGTCGACGCCGCCTCGCAGCTCCGCCCGTCCGACTTCGCCGGCTTCCGCTCCGTCGGCCTCACCGCCGGCGCCTCGACGCCCGACTCCCTCGTCGCCGAGGTCGAGGCCGCGCTCGCCGACTTCTGACCGCGCCGGAACCCCGCGGAACCGGCGAAAAAATGTGCTTGCTTTCGGAAGGGGCTTTTGCTAGACTCCGCCCCCGTCGTTCACGACAAGCGAGCTTAACTCAGTGGTAGAGTGCCACCTTGCCAAGGTGGATGTCGAGGGTCCGAATCCCTTAGCTCGCTCCAATTTTTTATGCCGCGGGAGTATAGCTCAGCTGGTAGAGCAAGTGACTCTTAATCACTGGGTCGTGGGTTCGAATCCCTCTACTCCCACCAATCTGCGAAGGCAGCGCCGGGCGATCGCCCGGCGCTGCCGTTTTCTCCGGCACGGCCGAAGCTCGCCGCTCCGGACGCAATCGGCCCCGCGCGGCGCGCGGCCATCTCCGGCTTGCCGGACGGAGGGGCGGCGTGGTATCCTTTCGCGGCAACGGAAACCAACCCCCGCCACGCCATGAAGAAGACCGCCCCCCTCCCCCGCCCCGAGTATCCCCGCATGCAGTTCCGCCGCGAATCCTCGTGGCTGAACCTCAACGGCACCTGGGACTTCCGCATCGACCGCTCCGGCTCCGCGCGCGAGCGCGGCATTGTCGAGAAGAAGGAGCTCTTCGACAAGAAGATCGTCGTGCCGTTCTGCCCCGAGTCGAGGCTCTCCGGCGTCGCCGACGTCGACTTCATGCAGGACGTCTGGTACCGCCGCGAGCTCGCGTTTCCGAAGGCGTGGGCCGGCAGGCGCATCCTCCTGCGCTTCGGCGGCGTGGACTTCCTCGCGGAGGTCTGGCTCGACGGGAAGTACGCCGGCTCGCACAACGGCGGCTCGTCGCCGTTCGCGCTCGACGTCACCGACCTCGCGAAGCCCGGCGCGAAGCAGGTCCTCGTCGTGCACGCGCACGACGAGACGCGCTCGTTCAAGCAGGGCAACGGCAAGCAGTGCCACAACTACTTCTCGGGCGGCTGCCACTACACGCGCGTCACCGGCATCTGGCAGACGGTCTGGGCCGAGGCGGTCCACCCGCAGGGCCTCGCCGGCTGCCGCACGACGCCGAACCTCGACACGAGCGAGGTCGTCCTCGAGCCGCGCTTCCTCTCCGTCGCGGCCGGCGACCGCTTCCGCGCCGTCGTGCGCGCGGGCGGCGAGGTCGTCGCGGAGCGCGACGTCCCCGCCGTGCAGGGCGCGCCCGTCTCGCTCGCGATCCCGGACGTCCGCGCGTGGTCGCCCTCCGACCCGTTCCTCTACGACCTGACGCTCGCCGTGGAGCGCGACGGCAAGACGATCGACAGGGTCGAGAGCTACTTCGCGATGCGCAAGGTTTCGTGCGAGGGGAACCGCGTGCTCCTCAACGGCAAGCCCGTGTTCCTGCGCTTCGTGCTCGACCAGGGCTTCTACCCGGACGGCGTCTGGACCGCGCCCTCGGACGCCGAGCTCAAGGCCGACATCGAGCGCTCGATGGCGGCGGGCTTCAACGGCGCGCGCCTGCACCAGAAGGTCTTCGAGGACCGCTTCCACTACTGGGCCGACCGCCTCGGCTACCTCACGTGGGCCGAATACCCGAGCTGGTGCTTCGACGCCGTGGACCCCGAGGCGCAGCGCAACTTCCTCGAGGACTGGCAGGCCGTCGTCGCCGCGCTGCGCGACCACCCGTCCATCGTCGGCTGGTCGCCGCTCAACGAGTCGACCGGCAACCGCCTCGACGTCTGGAACGGCGGCCCGAACGCCGCGCCGGACAACCCGCGCATGGCCGCCTACCGCCGCTTCGTGCAGACCTTCTACGACCTCACGAAGGCGGCCGACCCGACGCGCCCCGTGAACGACGCGAGCGGCTACGTCCACTGGAGGACCGACCTCTGGACCGTCCACAGCTACCGCGCCACGCCGAAGGAGCAGCGCGACTGGCTCCTGCCGAGGAAGGGCGACCGCCGCATCGCGTCGAACACGCCCGCGGCCGAGCCGCCCTACGAGGGGCAGCCGTTCCTGCTCGACGAGTGGGGCGGGTTCAAGTACCTCCTGCCGGCCGACCGCAAGGGCGGCACGGGCTGGGGCTACAACGGCCTCTGCTTCACGAAGGAGAAGGACTTCCTCGACCGCATCGGCGCGCAGACGAGGCTCTTCGCCTCGATGAAGGAGCTGGCCGGCTGGTGCTACACGCAGCTCACCGACGTCGAGCAGGAGCAGAACGGCGTCTACACCTACGACCGCCGCGCGAAGGCCGCGCCGAAGAGGCTCGCCGCCGTCTTCGACGTCCGGCCGAAGTGGAGCGCGTGGTAGTTCCGCGGCCTTGTGTGGCGGAGCGCGACGCGCCCCGCCACGGAGGCTCCGAAAAAGAGTGAATATTCGGCTGCCGGGATTCGTCAAATAGAACCAACGGGGTTCCGGATTCCCGGCAGGGTGGCATTTCCCGCCCGTTTCCGCTAGAATCCCGCCCCGCATTCCGCGCACACCAGCCCCCTTCGACCCCTTTCAATCCTTCAACCCTTTCCACTTTAAACTTTACCCTTTCCGCTTTACCCTTCGATGATCGTCCGAGAGCCACCCGTCCGCGAACCCGCCCGCTCCGCCGTCCAGCGGCTCGGCCGGCGCGTCTTCGACATCCTCGCGGAGGTCGGCCGCGCGGCGATGATCTGCGTCGGGGCGGTCGCCGCGATGCGTTTCGCCTTCACGAAGCGCGCGCGTAAGGACATCGTGGCGCAGATGCACTTCTGCGCCGTCCGGAGCCTCCCGGTGGTCTCGGTCGTCGCGTTCTTCATCGGGATGATCCTCGCGCTGCAGATCGGCATCGAGCTAAGGGTCTACAACCAGGAGGCGCTCACCGGCTCGGCCGTGATGGCCTCGATGCTGCGCGAGATGGGACCGTTCATGTCGGGCCTCGTGCTCGCGGCGAGCGTCGGCGCGGCGATGGCCGCGCAGGTCGGCACGATGATGGTGAACGAGGAGATCGCCGCGCTCGAGATCATGGACATCGACCCGCTGCGCTTCCTCGTGATGCCGCGCATGGCCGCGATGGCGGTCACGGTGCCGATGATGTCGTTCTACACGTGCGCGCTCGGCGTGCTCGGCGGAGCGGTCGTGAGCCACACGCAGCTGGCGGTGCCGTGGGCGACCTACTTCCAGAACGCGATGGACTTCGCCAGCACCAAGGCGCTCTGGGTCGGGCTCTTCAAGGCGTTCCTCTTCGGCTTCATCATCGTGACGGTCTCCTGCTACGAGGGGTTCCGCACCGAGCACGGCGCGGTCGGCGTCGGTCGCGCGACGCGCCAGAGCGTCGTGACGAACTTCCTGCTCATCCTCATCGTCGGGTACTTCGTGACCCGCCTGTTCTACTAGGGGGCGCGCGATGATCCGGTTCGAGCACGTCACCAAGGTCTTCGGGAGCGGCAAGCGCGTCCTGGACGACGTCTCCTACGAGGTCGAGCGCGGCGAGATCTTCACGATCGTCGGCCCGTCCGGCACCGGCAAGAGCGTGTCCCTGAAGCACATGATCCGCCTGCTCTCGCCGACCTCGGGCCGCGTGTGGGTGGGCGACGACTGCGTGAGCGAGGCGGAGGGCCGCGAGCTCTCGCGCATCCGCTCGCGCTTCGGCTACCTCTTCCAGAGCGCGGCGCTCCTGGCGTGGATGGACGTCTACGACAACGTCGCGCTCCCGCTGCGCGAGAAGACGAGGCTCACCGAGGGCGAGATCGAGTTCAAGGTGCGCGACGCGCTCGAGAAGGTCGGCCTCGGCGGCGAGGGCGCCTCGATGCCCTCCGACCTCTCCGGCGGCATGCAGAAGCGCGCCGGCCTCGCCCGCGCGATCGTGACGGAGCCCGAGATCGTCCTCTACGACGAGCCCACGAGCGGCCTCGACCCCGTGACGAGCCGCCGCATCGACGAGCTCATCGCCGACCTCTCCTCGCGCCTCGGCATCACGTCGGTCGTCGTGACGCACGACCTGCACAGCGCGCTCTCGATCTCCACCCGCATCGCGATGCTCGGCGGCGGCAAGGTCCTCTCGATCGAGCCGCCCTCCGCCTTCATCCACTCCACGCTCCCCCAGGCCCGCGCCTTCCTCGAGGCGCAGTACATCACGCGCCGCGGCGCGTGGGAGGCAAACCGCCCATGAAAAACAAGAACCGCGAACTCGCCGCCGAACTCGCCGTCGGGGCGCTCGTCGCCCTGATCTTCGCCGGCCTCGCCGTCTTCACGATCGCCATCTCCGGCAAGAACCTCTTCCGGAAGAACGTCTTCCAGATCGAGACCGTGATGCCCGACGCGATGGGCCTGCGGCCCAACGACCCCGTCATCGCCAAGGGCACCACCGTCGGCTCCGTCACCAAGGTCTTCTACGACCGCGACGGCGTCCACGTCCAGGCGCAGCTCGAGGCGCCCGTCGAGTTCCACGAGGGCTACGAGATCACCGTCGTCTCCACGTCGATCCTCGGCGGCCGCCAGCTCGTCCTCAAGGAGGGCGACGAAAACTCGCCCGTCGTCGAGGACGTCCGCCACCTCGTCGGCAGGAGGCCCTCCGACCTCATGGAGGACGCCACCGAGGCCGTCGCCCGCGTCCGCGAGTTCCTCGAGACCGACGCCCTCACGAACCTCTATACCTTCTCCGAGAGCCTCAAGGTCCTCGGCCTCCGGCTCGAGAACGGCGAGGGCACGCTCGGGCGCCTGCTCTCCTCCGACGACGAAATGTACACGAACCTCAACGCCGCCGTCGCGAACATCAAGCTCATCTCCGACCGCCTCGAGAAGGGCGAGGGCACGCTCGGGCGCCTGCTCTCCTCCGACGACGAGATGTACACGAACCTCAATGCCGCCGTGGCCGACGCGCGCGACGCCATCGCGGACCTCAAGAGCATCGCCGCGCGCCTCGAGGCCGGCGAGGGCACGCTCGGGCGCCTGCTCTCCTCCGACGACGAGATGTACACGAACCTCAACGCCGCCGTGGCGAACATCAAGCTCATCTCCGACCGCCTGGAGAAGGGCGAGGGCACGCTCGGCAAGCTGCTCTCCTCCGACGACGAGCTCTACCGCAACGTGAACGGCACCGTCACCGACGCGCGCGAACTCCTCGACGACATGCGCGAGGCGAACACGCTCTCGACCTTCACCTCGCTCCTGCTGAGCGGGTTCTAGCGCCGCTTCGTCCGCGCGCGGGCACGGATTCCGGTTGAAATCGGGCGGCGGTTGTGGCAGAATGAACCGCCGTTCCCGCGGTCGCGGGAGCGCAAGGAGATTTCCCATGGCAGAAGAACTGCAGTCGCTGCTCGACAGGATCCAGTCCGAAGGCGTCGCGAAGGCCGAGGCCCGCGCCGCCGAGATCGTCGCCGAAGCGGAGAAGAAGGCCGCCGGGATCGTCGCCGAGGCCGAGAAGAGGGCCGCCGGGCTCCGCGCCGCCGCGGAGGCGGACGCCGCCACGCTCCAGTCCCGCGCGGAGCAGTCGCTCCAGCAGGCCGCGCGCGACGTCCGGCTCCAGGTCGGCTCCGCGATCCAGGAGACGCTCGAGCGCGTGCTTCTCAAGGACGTCCGCGCCGCCCTCGCCGATCCTGCGTTTCTCCAGCGCTACGTCGAGATGGCCGCGAAGTCCGCCGGCGGCGCCGCCGAGCTGCGCGTCCCGGAGGACCAGGCGAGCGCCCTTTCGGAATACGCCCGCTCCCGCCTCGCCGACGAGGTCGGCAAGGGCCTCCGGATCGCCCCCGACTCCGACGTCACGGCCGGCGTCCGCGTCCTCCTCGACGGCGGCCGCGTCGAGCACGACTTCACCGACGAGGCCGTGATGGAGGCGCTCTCCCGCGTCGTCCGCCCCTCCCTCGCCAAGCTCGCCTTCGGAAAGTAGTCCGTCGGCCCGTTCGACCGTGTGACCGTCCGACCGTCCGACCGTGTGACCATCTGACCGTCCGACCATGTACGAATACTTCGCCTCGACCCTTCCCTCCTTCGCCTTCGGCGCACCGCCGCCGATGTCGGCGGAGGAGCTGCGCGCCGCGGCCGAAGGCAACCTGAGGGCCGCCGACCTCGCCGCGCTCGACGCGCTGCTCTCCGGCGGTTCCTCGGACCACCCGTTCGTCGCCGCGTGGCGCGACCGCGACACGCAGCTGCGCAACGCCGTCGCCCGCGCCCGCGCGGCGCGCGACGCCGCTTCCGGCGGCGCGTCCTCCGCCGGCGGCGAAGGCGCCG
>CACWKU010000162.1 GCA_902761575.1 uncultured bacterium | reverse complement strand
TGGTCGGCCTTGATCATGCTCATGTCGACCTTGCGCAGCTCCTCCTTGGCGACCTCATACAGCTTGTCCAGCGCGTCGTCCCCGCCGGGGAAGATCACGTCGTCCGCGGTCTTCTCCATCGAGAGGGACGAGACGCACGCCCAGGGGCGCATCGCGTCGATGGCGTCCACGAAGTCGATCACCGCCTTCTCGCGCGCGACGAAGCGGAAGCCGAAGCGCTCGACGTCGCACGGGACGGGACCGTCCTCCGGACGGGGAGCCGGAACGACGAGCGTGGCGTCACGCGCGCCGGACGAGGAGGAGCCGGACGGGCGGCGGTTGCGCCCGCGGCCGCGGGAGGAGCCGGACGAGCCGTCCTGTCCCGCGCCCGTCTCGAACACGACGCGGCCGACGGCGTCGATGCGCTGCGGGCCGGCGGCGTAGAGAAGGCGGACGAGCTGCTCCACGAGGCGGAGCTGGCGGAGCAGGCGGCGGACGTGGGGCGTCTGGGCGGGATCGCCGGACGCGTAGCGGTCGAAGCCGAAGGCGAAGCTGTCGGAGAGGATCTTCGAGCCGTCCTCGCCGACGGGGGCGGCGTCGTAGAGGGACTGGATCGTCTCCTCGCGCAGGGAGCTGAACTCGCCCGGCGTGGCCCGGCTCAGGTCGATGCCCTTGGCCCAGTCGTTGGTGCCGACGGAGAGCGCCTCGTCGAGCACCTCGATCCAGTTCTCCGCGTCGGCGAGGTTGGCGCGGGACGCCTCCACGTTCTCCTCGCTCGGGAACGGATTGGCTCGGTAGTAGCGGTCGAGGTCCTTGAGGGCCTTCTCGCGGGCCTCGCGGGCCTCGCCGGCTCCGGACATGCCGAGGAAAGCAAGCGCGGCGGAGCCGAGCACGAGCACGGCGGAGACGCCGCCGCCGACGGCGAGAATGAGCTGGTTCTTCTTCATTCGGCGGCCTCCTCTCCGGCGGACTCTGCCGCTTCAGGACCGGCGGGACCCTCCTCGGAGGCGGGCCCCTCCTTTCCGGCGGGCTCCGGAGCCGCGGGCTCGGTCCCGGCCGGCTCCTCCTCGGCGGGCTCGGCCTCGGCGGGCTCGGTCTCGCCGGGCTCCGCCTCGACGGGCTCGGAATCCGCGGCGGTGGGCTCCTCCGGCCGCGGCGGAATCCAGGACGGATCGGGCGTCCCGAGCGGGTGGGCGAGCGCGAGCTCGACCTCGATCTCGGCGACGCGCTTGTTATGGGCGGACGTCTCCTTGACGACGCTGCCCGAGGAAAACACGACGGGGCGCAGGGCGAGGAGGGAATTGCAGAACAGTTCGCCCGGGGAACCGCCGCGGGCGCGGCGGCCGCGGCGCGTCGGGTGGGCGACGGCCTCGTCGAGCTCGCCCTTGAAGCCGCAGGCGACGAGCCGCACGACGCCGGGCTCGCCCGCGCCGCCGTTCTCCGCGGGACGACCGGGCTCGAAGACGATCGACTTGATCCACATGCCGGGCAGCATCGCGCCGCGGATCGCGTCGAGCGTCCGCGGATAGGAGGCGCGCGAGACCGCGATCGAGGCGTACGACTTCACGCGCCCCATCGCCTCGTCCACCTCGGAGGAAACGCCGGACAGGCGGGTCTGCACCTGCTTGAGGGACGCGGTCCGGCGCTGGATGTCCTTGGCGTCCTTCTCGTAGCGGCCCTTGAGGTTGCTCGCGTAGAAGAACCACAGCAGCAGGGAGAGGACCAGCGCCGCCACGGCCCCGCCGAAGAACGGCAGGCGCTTCAGGAAGCGGCGCTCCTCCGCGATCGCCGGCGGGATGAGGTTGATCTCGACCGGGCACTTCGCGCCGGCGCGCAGCGCGAGGCCCGCGAGCGACGCCATGAGGAAGAGGCCCTCGGAATCCTCCTCGAGCCCGGGCTCGACGGAGAGGTTCGTGAAGGGGTTGAAGTACGAGACCTCGACGCCGAGCTTCTCCTGGAAGAACGTGTCGAGGTGGCGCGTGAGCGCCGTCCCGCCCGTGAGGAGCATGCGGTCCGGCGCGGACCCGCCCTGCTGCGAGCGGTAGAAGTTGATCGAGCGGTTCACCTCGGAGTGCAGGCGCGTCGCGACGTTGCGCACGACCTTGCTCACCGTGTCGGCCGTCTCGTCGTCCGCCACCGCGTAGGTGCCGCCGAGCGCGACGAAGCCGATCTCCTTCTTGATGCGCTCCGCCTCCGCCGGCTCCACGCCGAGCGTCCGCGCGATCTCGTTGGTCACCGTGTTGCCGGCGATCGGGATCGTGCGCATGAAGACCTTGGAGCCCTCCACGAAGACGAGGTTCGTCGCGCGCGCGCCCACGTCCAGCACGAGCGTGCACCCGTCCGCCTCCGGGCAGTTGAAGCGCACGGAGTTGTAGAGCGCGAGCGGCGCGGCGTCCACGAGCGCGAGCGGGCAGCCGATCGCGTCGGCGAGCGCCGCGGCGTCCGCCGCCGTCTCGGCCTTCGTGGCGACGATGAGAGCGTCGAGCTCGCCCGTCGCCTCGTCCGTCCCGAGCCGCCAGTAGTCCCACACGACCTGGTCGAGCGGGAACGGCAGGTTCTCCGCCGCCTCGTCGCGCACCAGGTTGTCCACCAGGTCGGACGAGGCCGCCGGAATCTTCATGAAGCGCGGGAATACCGTCTGCCCCGGGAGCATGACGTGCAGCGGCGCGGGCTTGAAGCCCTTCTCCGCCATCAGGGCCTTCACCGTCTCGGCGGCGGAGGAGAAGAGGTCCGCGCCGGGCTGCCCCGCGGCGAGCGGGTCGAGCTCGGCCGAGGCGTAGCCCGTCAGGACCGGGACCGGCCCCTTGAGCGAAAACTCGGCCAGGAGGATCTTGCTGGCGCCGATGTCCAGCGCGAGGATGCGGTCTGTGGAGAACACGGCGTCCGGCCTCCTAGCGGCTCATCTCGTAGTCGTCGGGATCGACGAGCTGGAACGGCGACTTCATGCGGTCCATCATGTAGGCGTCGCGCCGCTGGACGTTCGGATGGTCGAGGATCGCGGAATCCTTCCACCATTCCTTGTGGGACTGCAGCGGGCCCTTGCCGACGCCCTGCGAGGCGACCTCCTTGCCTCCGACCGAAATCGACACGGCGAAGCCCAGCGGCTCGCCGAGACGGAGCAGGGCGGCCGGAAGGACGACCGCGCCGGCCTTGTGCTCGCGGTCCTGCGCGACGTCGGCGTATTCCACCGTCGTCTGCATCAGCGTCATCGGCTTCTCGTTCTTCTTCGCGTCCGGCTTCGGGTTGAGCAGGATGACCGTGTAGGTGATCGTCATCGAGTCGATCCACTGCGGAACGGTCTGGAACGTCACGTCGAAGACGCCCCAGATGCGGGACTTCTGCGAGGTCTTGCCGGTGATGCTCTTGGCCTTCTGCCTGTAGTCGTTGAAATCCGTGAGCTTCAGGATCTTCACGTCGCCCGGGTTCGTCCCGGCCGGCCCGGCGGCCGGGGCGGCGGGCTGCTGCGCGACCGCGAACGAGACCGCGAACGCGGCGGCGGCGACCACGAGCGCGCGGACGCGCTGGATGGGGGAAGTCTTCATGGCAAGTCCTCTCGGCGGCGGGGGGCGCACCCCACGCGGGGCGCGTTCGCCGTGTTTCGCGTCAGATGTTACCCCATTCCGAGAAAGAATTCAAGATGAAAAACGCGCCGCCGCCGGATGGTTGGCGCGGCGGACAATCTGTGGTAGGATAGCCGCCCGTCGCGACCTCCGCGACGATTCCGCTTTCGGAGACTCCACCATGCACGCATTCGATCCCGCCGAAATCCTCCGCGCCGCCAACGTCCTCCGCGGCCTCGCCGCCGACGAGGTCCAGGCCGCCAACTCCGGCCACCCCGGCCTCCCCCTCGGCATGGCCGCCGCCGCCGCCACGCTCTGGATGAACCACCTCCGCGTCTCCGGCCGCGACCCGAAGTGGCACGACCGCGACCGCTTCGTCCTCTCCGGCGGCCACGGCTCGGCCCTGCTCTACGCGCTCCTGCACGAGGCCGGCTTCCCCGTCTCGCTCGACGACCTCCGGCAGTTCCGCCAGTGGGGCTCCATCACGCCCGGCCACCCCGAGCGCACCCGCACGGTCGGCGTCGAGGTCACCACCGGCCCGCTCGGCCAGGGCCTCGCCAACGGCGTCGGCATGGCGATCTCCGAGGCGATGATGGAGGCGCGCTTCAACCGCCCCGGCGAGAAGCCCCTCTTCGACCACCACGTCTACGTGATGTGCGGCGACGGCGACCTCGAGGAGGGCATCTCGCACGAGGCCGCGTCCCTCGCCGGCCGCCTCCGCCTCGCGAAGCTCGTCGTCCTCTACGACTCCAACAAGATCTCGATCGAGGGCGACGTCGGCCTCGCCTTCGCCGACGACACCCCCGCGCGCTTCAAGGCCTACGGCTGGCGCGTCCTGGACTGCGACGGCCTCGACCCGGCCTCGGTCGACAAGGCCCTGCGCAAGGCGAAGCGCTCCGACCGCCCGACGCTCGTCGTCTGCCGCACCGTCATCGGCTTCGGCTCCCCCAACCGCGCCGGCACCGCCAAGGTCCACGGCGAGCCCCTCGGGGAGGAGGAGCTGCGCCTCGCCAAGGAGAAGCTCGGCCTCCCGCCCGACCAGTCGTTCTTCGACCCCGAGGACGTCCGCGCCCTCTGGGAGAGGCGCGCCGCCGAGATGCACCGCGCGGCGCTCCGCTCCGCCCGCGCCCTCCGCAAGGCGCTCGACGCCGACCCGGAGCGCGCCGCGCTCTTCGAGGCGCTCTCGCGCAAGGAGATCCCCGCCGACCTACCCGGCCGCCTCCCCGCGTTCGACCCCGCCAAGCCCGTCGCCACGCGCGCGGCCTCCGGCAAGGTCCTCCAGACGCTCGCCGCCGGCCTCCCGTGGCTCGTCGGCGGCTCGGCCGACCTGGCGCCCTCCAACAAGACCTGGCTCGACGCCTACCCCGCGCTCGCGCCCGGCGACTTCTCCGGCCGCAACATCCACTACGGCGTCCGCGAGCTGGGGATGGCCGCGATCCAGAACGGCATCCTCGCCGACGGCTGGTTCGTCCCCTACACCGCCACGTTCGCCGTCTTCGCCGACTACATGAAGCCCGCGCTGCGCGTCGCCGCGATCTCGGAGCTGCCCGCCGTCCACGTCCTCACCCACGACTCCTACGCCGTCGGCGAGGACGGCGCCACGCACGAGCCCGTCGAGCAGCTCGCCGCGCTGCGCGCCACGCCGAACGTCGCCGAGCTCCGCCCGGCCGACGCGACCGAGACGGCCGCCGCGTGGCTCGCCGCGCTCGCGCGCCGCACCGGCCCCTCGGCGATCCTGCTCTCGCGCCAGAACCTCCCGATCCTCGACCGCTCGCAGCTGCCGCCCGCGTCCCTCGTCGCGAAGGGCGCCTACACGCTCTGGCAGAACGGCGCCGGCGCGCCCGAGGCGATCCTGCTCGCGTCCGGCTCCGAAGTTCACCTCGCGCTCGAAGCCGCCAAGGCGCGCCCCGACCGCAACGTGCGCGTCGTGTCGTTCCCGTCGTGGGAGCTCTTCGCCGAGCAGCCGCAGGACTACCGCGACGACGTCCTGCCACCCTCCTGCACGCGGCGCCTCGCCGTCGAGGCGGGCGCGACGATGGGCTGGGAGCGCTGGACCGGCGCCGGCGGGCGCGTCCTGGGCCTCGACCGCTTCGGCGAGTCGGCCCCGGCCAAGGTCCTCGCGGAGAAGTTCGGCTTCACCGCGGCCCGCGTCCTCGCCGAGCTCGACGCCCTCCTCGGCTAGAAGCCCGCGCATCGGAATGCCACGCCTCGTCCCCAGACTGGGTTGCATCGTCCTCGCGGCCGCGGCGGTCGCCTCCTCCGCGGCGGAGACGGAGTTCGTCACGGTCTCCGGCGACGCACTGCGCGCCGGGGACCGGCCCTGCGCCTTCGCCTGCGCCGCCGGGATCCGGCTGCCCGAACCCGACGCCACGGCCGGCACCAACGCGCTCGACGAGGCCTGCGCCGCCGCGCGCCTTCTCGCGCGCGACCTCGCCCTCGCCGGCTTCAACATGGTGCGCCTGCCCGACCTCGCCGTCCCGCGCGCGGGGGACCCCGCCACGGAGGCGCGGCTCGCGGTGCAGGACGAGTTCGTCGCCGCGTGCAAGGACGAGGGCGTACACGTCTGGGCCGAGGTCCTGCACCCCGTCCTCGACTTCGCGCCCGTCCCCGCCGACGTCGACGCGCTCGACGACCCCGCCACGCGCGAGGCGTGGAGGGAGGCGGTCGCGGACACGAACTTCCCCGCCGCGTCGCTCCTCCTCGCCGCGCCATGGGACCCGCGGCTCGAGATCCTCGTCCAGCGCCGCCTGCGCGACTGGGCGCGCGCCTTCAACCCGCGCACCGGCCTGCGCCGCTGCGACGACCCGGCCTACGCGCTCTTCAGCTTCTCCACGCTCTGGTGGGAGGACCTGGACGCCGATGCCCTTCCCGAGCTTCCGCCCTTCCTCGCGCGCGGCCTCGCCGACGCCTGGAACGACTGGCTCTACGAGCGCTACGGCACCGACCTGGCGCTCCGGGGGCGCTTCCCGCTCGATTCCGGCGAGTCGCTCGCCGAGGGCACCGTCGCCTTCCCGCCGCCCGAGCGCGCCCCGGACTCCGCCCGCACGCGCGAGCAGCGCGCGTTCCTGCACCGCCTCTCCACGGACCACCTCTCGCGGCTCCTCTCCCCGTTCTCCGCCTTCGGCCAGGCCGCCCGCACCGCGCCGCGCCTCGTCCGCCACGGCGGCCCGGAGCCGGTCCTCGCCGGCCTCTCCACCATCGGGCTCGCGCACGACATCGGAACCGGCACCCGGCTGCGCGAGACGCCGCCGGAAGGCATCCCCCTGGTCGTCGACGCCACCGCCCGCCCCCCGGACCTGCCGCTCGATGCCGCGCATCTGGCCGCCGCCGCGGGGGCGGACATCTTCGTCGTGCCCGCGGGCGCCGACCCCGCCG
>CACWKU010000161.1 GCA_902761575.1 uncultured bacterium | reverse complement strand
TTTTATACTATTCCTTGATAAGAAGCTTTATTGGATTCCCGAGGAAAATTTGTGCCAGACAAGGCGAAGCCCGCAGAGCATAATGGAGATATAGTAAACGCAAAAAGGATTTGCGTTTACTATATCATATTAAGGCCGTTTTTCTCGCCCCTGACGGGGCAACCGAAAAACATGGCTAAATCGTAAACTCATTTTTCAAAGTCGTTTACGATATATGGTCAAGGGCTTCAACGCAGTATGGCGCAAATTTTGCCGGGAAGACTTAAAGATTTCTATCAAGGGATAGTATGAGGAGCTTTGCGGCGAAGAATCCCGTGCCTGGCTGCAAGAGATACGAGATTCTTCGTCGCCGCGCTCCTCAGAATGACAGAAAGATTTAAGCGTTACGATACCTGTTTTTTCCGGCCTCTGTTCCTATCGTGTGCGGACTCACGGCACGACCGCCGGCGCGCTCTCCGAAAGCTCCGCCACGGAGGCCGAGACCTCATAGGCTACCCGCTGGGTGAGCCCGTCTTCCCCGAGCTTTTTATAGGGCCTGCTCTGAAAGCGCCCCTCCAGCCGGACGTGTGTCCCGACGTCCCACGCCGCCGCGGCCCACTGCTCGAACTTCGTGGGCTCGGGGGGCGGCTCGTCGGCGGCGGGAAGAGGGAGTATTGCAGGGGTCGACGGTCTCGCGTCCGCGCGGCCCGTCGCCCCTGCGGCGACCGAAACTTGGGATTTGGCAGGGGACGGCACCCGCGCTTCCGCGCGGGCGACCGCCCCTGCGGCGACCGGAGGGAGCGGAGGCGGCGATTTGGATTCGGCCCCCTCCGAGAGGGGGCTGCCGAGCGACGCGAGGCCGGGGGAGTATTCCGTGCGCGGCCTGGCGGCGGCGGGCTCGGGAACGGCACCGCACGGAGTACTCCCCCCGGCGCTTCGCGCCACCCCCCTCTCGGAGGGGGGCGATGAAGACAACTCCGCGGACTTCGCGGACTCCGCGTGGCGCTTGAGGGATGCCACGTCGAAGGAGAGCGACTGCACGCGGTCGGCGAGGTGGTCGAGGGAATGGTTGATGCCGGAGAGGAAGGAAAGGACCGCGATGGGAAACGCGACCAGGACGAAAAGTCCGACGATGACGAGAAGTGCTTCCATGGCAGACTAGTGGCTTGGGGTTGGAACACGAAGGACGCGCGGACTTCGCGCGAGATGCCTGAGCCCGCTCCACCACACGCCCATCAGGGCCTCGTGCGCGGGGTTCGCGAACCGGTTCACTTCGTCGTAGTGGGGATGCTTCATCTTGGAGACTCTCTCGTCGTCGCTTCGCGCCGCCGGACCGTCCGGCGGGCCTGTTTCGCGATTTCGATCGGGAACAAGACCGGTAGTCTATACATCAATAGAATATATGTCAACTATTTTCATTCCAGGAGTCCTCGCCGCGGCTGGGCGGGAGTTGCCGGACAGCAAGGGGTGTGCCATAATCGGGGGCATGGAAAACGAAACCGATCCGCGGCGCATCCGCATCCTGCCGTCGCTCCTGGCCGCCGACTACGGGCGGCTCGCGGAGGAGATCCGCCGCGCCGAGGCGGCGGGGGCGGACGCGCTGCACCTGGACATCATGGACGGCGCGTTCGTCCCGAACATCTCGTTCGGCCCGCCCGCCGTGGCGCTCGCGACGAAGGTCGCGCCCGGGCTTCCGCGCTGCGTGCACCTCATGCTGCAGCACCCGGAGCGGTATCTGGAGGACTACGCGAAGGCCGGCGCGACGACGATCCAGGTCCACGCCGAGTCGTCGTGCGATGTCGCCGCCGCGCTGCGGCGCGTGCGGGAGCTGGGATGCCGCGCGGGGCTCGTCCTCAACCCGCTCTCGCCGGCCGCCGCCGCGCTGCGGCACCTGCCGCTCGTCGACGAGATCCTCGTGATGACCGTCTACCCGGGCTTCGGCGGGCAGCGCTTCATGCGCGAGCCGCTGCCGACGATCCGCGCGCTGCGCGACGCCGCGCCGGCGCTGCCGATCATGGTCGACGGCGGCGTCTCGCGCGACACGGTCGCGCTCGCGGCGTCCGCGGGCGCGGACTGCTTCGTGGCGGGGTCCGCGCTCTACGGCGCCGCCGACATGGCGGCCGAGATCGCGCTGCTGCGCCGCCTCGCGGACGAGGCGGCGCGGTAGCGCCCGGGCGCTAGTAGGCCGAGTCGGGGAAGTAGTTCGCGGCGGCGTTCGAGGCGTCGATCACCTCGGCCGGGACGACGACGCGCGCCTCGGCGGGCGCCTCGCCCGCGAGGAGCTTCGCCGCCTCCTGCGCCGCGACGTAGATCATCTTCGGCGGGTAGGTGACGGTCTGCGTGACGAGCGGGTCGCCGTCGAGCACCATCTTCACGACGGCCTTGCTGCCGCCGCCGCCGAGGAGGATCTTCAGATCCGTGCGGCCGGACTCCTCGTAGGCCTTCTTCGCGCCGAGGAGCACGTCGTCGTCGCCCGCCCAGACGGCGTCGAGCCGCGGGTGCTTCTGGAGGTAGTTCTCCATGAGGCGGAGGCCCTTCTCGGTGGACCAGTCGGAGACGCCCTCCTCCAGGAGCTCGATCTCCGGGTAGCCCGCGAGGACCTTCTTGAACGCCTCGACGCGGTCGGTGTTCACCTGGCAGAGCACGCCCTGCATGAGCGCGACCTTGCCCTTGCCGCCGATCGCCTTGGCGAGCTGCTCGCCGGAGACGCGGCCGAAGCCGGGGTTGTCGCCCACGACCTCGAGCGTCTGCACGGGCTCGGCGAGGCCGCGGTCGACGACGACGAGCTTCACGCCCCTGCCGGCGGCCTGCTTGCAGACCGGGGTGAGCGGCGCGGGCTCGTTCGGGAGGACGACGAGCGCGTCGACGCCGCGGACGAGCAGGTTCTCGATGCCGCTCACCTGGTCGGCGGAGTCCTTCGCGGAGGAGACGAGGACCTTCACGCCGGGATTGGCGGCCTCGATGTCCTTCTTGGCCTGGCCGGCCCAGTAGACGACGCCGCCCGTCCAGCCGTGGTCGGCCGCGGGGATCGAGATGCCGATCGTCTTCGTCGGAGCGGCGGAGGTGTCGGCGGACTTGGAGCAGGACGCGGCGAGCGCGGCGCAGCAAAGCGCCGCAACGAAGGGACGGAGTGTCTGGGTCATGGTTTTGCTTCGGTTGGTGTGCGGAACGGAAACGCGCGCTATTCTATCCGACCCGCGGACCGGCGGCAAGCGAAACCGAACGTCGGTCGAGAGCCCCGACGTCCGAAGGGCCTCGGGGCCGGAGCGCAGCGGAGAAACGACGGGATTCGCGAGCGGCCTCAGCCCGCTCGCGAATCCCTCGCGTTTCGCTGGACGAGGACGGAGATCACAATCACCGCGCCCTTGACGCAGCCCTGGAGCGAGACGTTGACGCCCCAGAGGTCGAGGATGTTGGTGACGACGCCGAGGACGAGCACGCCGGCGAGCGTCCCGCGCAGCGTGCCGCGGCCGCCGGACATCGCCGCGCCGCCGATGATCACGGCGGCGATGGCGTCGAGCTCGTAGAGCAGCCCGGCGTTGGAGGAGGAGATCGACTCGAGCCGCCCCGCGAAGAGCAGCGCCGAGAGCGCGCAGAGGCCGCCCGTGAGGAGGTAGCCGAGGAAGCGCACGCGCCCCACTCGGATGCCTGAGAAGCGCGCGACGCGCTCGCTCGCGCCCGTCGCGAGCGCGTGGCGGCCGAAGGGCGTGAGCGCGAGCGCGACGTCCAGGAGGGCCGTGAGGGCGAGCAGCGCGAGGACTGGCGCCGGGATCCCGAGCGGCGCGCCGCCGCCGATCCGCCCGAAGAGCGGGTTCGTGGCGGGGAGCGTGCCGGAGTCGGCGAGGTAGAGCGAGAGCGAGCGGAAGATCGAGTAGGTGCCGAGCGTCGCGATGAACGGCGGGAGGCCGCCGGCCGCGACGAGCGCGCCGTTGAGCGCGCCGCCGGCGAGGCCCGCGGCGAGGCCCGCCGCGCACGCGACGGCGAACGAGAGCGCCGGCGGCCACGAGGCGGGGAGCGCGGCGCCGGCCAGGAGCGCGCAGACGCCCGAGAGCGCGAAGAGCGAGCCGACGGAGAGGTCGATGCCGCCCGAGACGATCACGAACGTCATCCCGAGGGCGACGATGCCGCCGTAGGACGACTGCCGGACGATGTTCAGGAGGTTCTGCGGGTTGCGGAAAGGAGCGCTCGTGAGGGCGCAGACCGCCAGCAGCAGCGCGAGCGCGAGCCACGCCCCGCCCGCGGAGCGGAGCAGGCGCAGGGTCTTGGCGCGGAGGTTCGTCTCTTCCATCGCGTGGCGGGGTTCGTGCGACGGGCGGTATTCTCCCACAAACCAGTCGCCGTTTCAAGCGCGTTTGACGCCGCGGCGGGCTTGGCGTAGAATGCGCGCCCTTCCTCTCCCCGATGTCCGCGAGCGGGGACCGGGAACCTGCGACCTTTCGAACTTTTGAACCTGCGAACCATGAAGATCACCGCCGACCAGCTCCGCAACCTCTACCTCGACTTCTTCAAGTCCAAGGGCCACGCCGTCATTTCCGGCGCCTCGCTCATCCCGGAGAACGACCCCACCGTCCTCTTCACGACGGCCGGCATGCACCCGCTCGTGCCCTATCTCATGGGCAAGATGCCGCACCCCGCCGGCACCCGCCTCACGGACGTGCAGAAGTGCGTCCGCACGGGCGATATCGACGAGGTTGGCGACAGCGCGCACCTCACGTTCTTCGAGATGCTCGGCAACTGGTCGCTCAACGACTACTTCAAGAAGGAGGCGATCTCCTGGAGCTTCGAGTTCCTCACGACGAAGCTCGGCTTCTCGCCCGACCAGCTCTCCGTCACGGTCTTCCGCGGCGAGGAGGGCATCCCGGCCGACGAGGAGGCCGTCGCGATCTGGAAGTCGCTCGGCATCCCCGAGGAGCGCATCTACCGCCTTCCGCGCGAGGACAACTGGTGGGGCCCCGCCGGCGAGACCGGCCCCTGCGGTCCGGACACCGAGATGTTCATCGACACGGGCAAGCCCGCCTGCGGCCCCGACTGCCGCCCCGGCTGCCACTGCGGCAAGTTCATCGAGATCTGGAACGACGTCTTCATGCAGTACCAGAAGACGGAGGACGGCAAGTTCGTCCCGCTCGGCCGCCACAACGTCGACACCGGCATGGGCGTCGAGCGCACGATCTGCATGATGAACGGCCTCGACACGGTCTACGACACCGACGTCTTCGCGCCGATCATGGCGAAGATCAGGGAGCTCTCCGGCAAGGAGTCGTTCGAGACGCCGGAGGACGTCCGCTCCTCTCGCGTCGTCGCCGACCACATGCGCACGGCGACGTTCATCCTCGGCGACCAGAAGGGCGGCGTCACGCCCGGCAACGTCGGCGCGAACTACGTCCTGCGCCGCCTCATCCGCAGCGCCGTGCGCCACGCGCGCCGCCTCGGCATCGCCCCCGGCTTCACCGAGAAGATGGCCGCGGTCATCGTCGACGAATACAAGCACGTCTACCCCGAGCTCGACCAGAACCGCGAGCGCGTCTTCCAGGAGCTGCTCGCCGAGGAGACGCGCTTCGGCAAGACGCTTGACGAGGGCAAGCGCGAGTTCGACAAGACCGTCGCCGGCATCCGCCGCAAGAACGAGTTCATGGGCGCCAAGGACCCGAACTACGTCCCCGACACGCAGATCTCCGGCAAGCAGGCCTTCCGCCTCTACGACACCTACGGCTACCCGCTCGAGATGACGCAGGAGCTCGCGAAGGAGGCCGGCTTCACCGTCGACGTGGCGGGGTACCAGGAGTGCTTCAAGGCGCACCAGGAGCTCTCCCGCGCGAACGTCGGCTCCGCCAAGTCGGGCCTCGCCGAGCACAGCGAGGAGACGACGGCGCTGCACACCGCCACGCACCTGCTGCACAAGGCGCTGAAGATCGTCCTCGGCGACCACTGCAACCAGAAGGGCTCCAACATCACCGCCGAGCGCCTGCGCCTCGACTTCACGCACGGCGAGAAGATGACGCCCGAGCAGATCAAGGCGGTCGAGGACCTCGTGAACGAGCAGATCAAGGCGGACCTTCCGGTCTACCGCGACATGATGACGCTCGAGGAGGCCCGCGCCGCCGGCGCGACCGCGCTCTTCTCCAGCAAGTACACCGACGAGAAGCTCTCCGTCTACACGATAGGCAAAACCCGCGACGACTTCTTCTCCAAGGAGGTCTGCACGGGCCCGCACGTGGAGCACACCGGCGTCCTCGGTCACTTCAAGATCAAGAAGGAGGAATCCTCTTCCGCCGGCGTCCGCCGCATCAAGGCGGTGCTGGAGCGGTAGCCCCGGCCAAGTATGGCCGGGCACAGAACGGCCGCCGCGGGATTCCGCGGCGGCCGCTTCGTTTGAATCGCGACGCGCTATTCCGCCGCAGCGGGCGCGGGCTCGGCGTCGGCCGCAGGCGCGGGCTCGGCGTCCACCACGGCGGCGGGTGCGGGCTCGGCCTCGGGATCGGCCGCGGGCTCGGCCGCGGGATCCGAAACGGACTCCGCCTTTTCGCAGACTGCCTCCTCCGCGGGCGCGTCGCCCGCGGAGGAGGCGTCTTGCCTCGTCCAGCAGTAGGCGCCGAAGGCGAGCGCAAGGAGGACGACGAGCACGCCGAGCGTCACGGCGGCGCGCTTGGCGGGCGTGCCCTCGGCGCCCTCGGGGTAGGCCTTGGTGAGCGTGAACTGGCGGCGCAGCCTGCGCGTGAGCCGCATCGACTTGTTGACGGCCCAGCCGCAGCCCTCGATGATCGGGCCCATGTCCTGGCGCATCAGCTTGAGGACGCCCGCGAGCACGATCGGCCCGAGCACGACGGCGAGGATCACCAGCAGCGCGGTGAGGCGCTGCGCGCCGGACATCGCCGAGACGGACTTGGCGATGAACGCGAAGTCGGAGCCGAGGGCCGCGATGGCGACCGAGACGCCCATGAACATCCCGGCCGCGCCGCCGCCCGCGGCGGGCGCGGCGGCGGGGGCGGGTGCCGGC
>CACWKU010000160.1 GCA_902761575.1 uncultured bacterium | reverse complement strand
CGCCTCCGCGTCCGCCCCCTCCTCGCGCCACGCCAGACGGAACCGCCCGCCCGCCGCCGGCTCGACCGCGGCGCGCACCGCGCCGCACCCCCCGCCGCCGAACGCCTCGAGCGCGTCCGCGAACGCCTCGTACGCCGGCGCGCGCCGTCGGTTGAGCGGCACGTCCTCGAGCACGAGCTTCAGCCAGAGATCGGGACCGTCCGGCGCGGACGGATCCGGCGCCCGCAGCCGCCACGCGAGCGACCCGCCCGGGACCGACCCGAGCGCTTCGTCCGGAATCCCGGCGGCGTCGATCGCCGCCGCCGCCGCGCCGCCGCCCTCTTCCGGCCCGCCCGCCGGGGCGCGCTCCATCGCGAACCGGAAGCCGTCCTCCTCCGTGAAGGCGAGCGACGCCCGCACCCGCCAGTCCCGCTTCGTCTCGTAGGGGAAGAGCTCGGTGCCGCCGAACAACTGCCCGCCGGACGGCGACTTCTTCCCGACCGTGCCGGGCTCCGCCAGGGAAAAGGAGAAATTCCGGTTCCCCATGTTCACGCCCTCGGCCCGGACCGCCCGCGCCGCGCGCCGCGTCGACGGGACCCAGACGGAGAGGCAGGCGTCCGGCTTCGTCCGCGGCGCCGCCCGCACGGCGTCCGCCGCCTTCTTCCGTTCCGGGCGCGACGCGAAGACGAGCGGCGGATCGTCGTCGTCGCCGAACGGCAGCAGCACCACGTAGTCGGTCTTCCGGGGATTCTCGAGCGAGACGTTCCAGAACCCCGCGCGGATCGGCAGGTCGCGGCGGAGGAACCGGAGCCCGATCTTGTCGAGGAAGGCGTCCACGCGGCGCGCCGCCTCCGCGCGCGTCCCCGCCGCCGCCGCCAGCGCCTCCACCGCGGCGTCCACGCTCTCGAGCCGGACGAAGACCTCCGGCGTCCCGAAGTCCTGCGAATCCGCGTTTTCCCCGCCCCCCGCCGGAAGGGCGGCGGCGGCCCGCTCCGCCGACGCGGGGAGCGCCGTCGCCGCGTTCGTGGCGGGGTCCTCCGCCCGCGCGGGCGCGGCGGCGAGGACGAGGAGGGGAAGGAGAAGGAAGAGTTTCTTCATTGCGTGTTTTCCTTTCTTTGCGGACTTCGCGTGAGGGTTCAAAGGAGCGGAGAGAGGGCGAGGCGTTTCATTGCGGGCGGGGCGGGGGTTGGGCGGCCTTGCACGGCGTGGCGGGGTTCCGCCACGCCGGCTGCGGCCGGGTGTCGCGGCTTCGCCGCTCGCGGGCAAGAGAGTTCACGGGGCGGGCTCCTTCGCGCCGTCAGCGGACTCCGCGTGGAGGGCGGGCGCGGCGGGGGCATTCGTATTCGATTCTTCGTTGGGTGAAGACTTGTCCGGCAGGCCCCACGGCGGAGATTTGTAATCCCGCTCTGCGCTTGTCAGGTATTGCAAAGCCCAATTGCCTTCGACGGTTGCATCCTCCCAATTTTTGCTTGAACGTAAATACAACTGTGGGGACGTCAATTTAACATTCGGTTCGTCTCTTGCGGCTCCGAGCGTATAAAGTTCCGGCAAAAGAATGTAAACAGCCGACGAATCCGTCTCGCCTAGACCCGTTCTGATTTTGAAAACGCATCCTCTCGCGGCATTCTCCATTCGCGGCATGGTTCCATTCGGAAAAAGAGGAACAATGTTTGTAGGAGGAATCCGGATTCTGGTATCATATTCATCTCGAATGAGGCCGCATCGCTCGATCAACGCGAATCTGTTTGTAAATGAGTTTTGATTGATGGCCGTGACGACATTGGGGCCGTCAGGGGTGAAAAAACCGGTATCAACGGAATAATCGTGGAGATACATGCCATCGCCGGAATTTGGAAATTCGAAAATGATTCGGTATTCCAGATCACCATTATCGAAGTTCTCGATTTCACCATGGACAAGCACATCTGCGTGCAAGCCGTTCTCTAAGGTCACCCAATTGCATTCGACCAAATCAAGCGCAGTGGGCGTCAACGGAATATGTTCGCAGAAACGTTCCGCATATCGGATGGGCTTCAGGGAAACAGGGCGAATCGGAGCCACGAGTTTGATTGTGGCATGGTCCGGACCATCCAGAATGGGATTGCTTCCTACTGTTTCATAGAACCCAGGCTTGATGGCTTCTACAGTCGTGGCCTGTTCCCACTCTTTGCCATTCACGACGGCATTTCCGTTTTCGTCCGTCCATGCGTGCAACGTCGCCTTGAAATCCGACAATTTCGATCCAGCGATGTAGACATTCGGAATCGGAACTCCATCTTGACTCACGACGGTCAGGTTTGAAGGAAACGTTACCGATGCCAGCAACGGAATCCCCAATGCGATAGTTGATGTAACTTTCATTTCAAATTTCTTTCAACTCAAGAACTCACGGCCCGCGCCGCGGCGGCGAGCGCGAGGAGGGGGAGGAGGAGGGCGAGGCGTTTCATTGCGGGCGGGGGCGGGGTCAATGCTGAATGATGAATGCTGAATGCTGAATGCGGCGGGTCGGACGCTAGTAGTTTCCTCCCACGCAATACCAGATTCGGTCGGCGATCTTTTTCGTTCGAGTCACGTTTTCGAACGGTTCCAGGATGAGCGGGGACGGAATGGTGGCGGAGGTCGGAAACACGACGAAACCCTCCGCGCCCCATACCGTGCTGCGATCCCAGTAGTAGTAGTCGCCGATAGCCTCGACGCGGTTCGCGAAGGTTCCGTCGCTGAACGGAGGGATGTCGCCGCGGGCGAGCGAGTCGTGGCTTTCCGATATGTGCCGCGGCGCGAAGGAAAGACGCCCGGAGGCGATGTCCATCGCGATTGTGTCGGTTTTCGCTTGTAGTGAAGCCAAGTCGATGTTTCGCCATCCCCGCGTTCCGTTCCCGCAGCCTCCGGCGACGGGAAGAAGTGCAAGGAGGGGAAGAAGGAGGGCGAGTTTCTTCATTGCGCGTTTCCTTTCTTTGCGAACTTGACGGACTTTGCGTGAGGGTTCAAGGGAGCGGAGGAGGGCGAGGCGTTTCATTGCGGGCGGGGGCGGGGTCAAGGGCAGTGGTTATTGGTTAGTGGTTAGTGGCGGGGGGCGGCTGCGGCCGGGTGTCGCGGCTTCGCCGATCGCAGGCACGAGGGTTCACGGGGCGGGCTCCTTCGCGCCCTCCGCGGACGCCGCGTGGAGGGCGGGCGCGGCGGGCGCGGCGGGCGCGTTCGTGGCGGGGCTCCGCGCGGAGGTTTCGAGGAGGAGCGCGATGGCGCGGGGAGAGGCGCCGGCGCGGCGGGGCGCGCGGAGGTTGCCGACCAGAAGGGCGTCGCCCGGGTCGAGGTCGACGTCGCCCGCGCAGCCGTAGGGCGGGGCGAGCGGGGCGGCGCGGGCGGGGATCGAGAAGAACGAGTCCTCGTCCGATGCGGTGGGCGGCGCGGCGCCGGCGGGACGTTCGGAGAGCGAGCGAAGGACGTAGTGCAGGGAGAGCGCGGAGCCGTCGGCGGAGAACCGGGGGACAACCTCCAGCGTGACGCCGGCCGCGTCATCGTCGGGCTCCCATCCCCGGACGCCGTTCACCGCCGGAAGGACCATCCGCTGGCTTCCGTCCGGGGACGCGCGTCCGGGGCGGTCGTCCCAGAGCGTCGGGAGGCCGTCCTCCCCGCGAAGGGGGACGAGGTCTCGGACGGCGGCGCCGTCCGCGTCCGCGAACGCGGCGGCGACGGCGGGGAGCTGCGCGGCGGGAATCCGCAGGACGACCAGATCCCGGTCGTGGTCGTGGTACGGAAGATACGGTAGACCGGCGGGGGCGCGGCCGGTTTCGAATTCGAGCAGGCGCGGGCGGAGCGGAACCGTGCGGACGGAAAAGCCGGGCGCGGCGAGAATCGCGCGGATGCGGGCCAAGTGCTCGGAAGTCTGCACCAGTTTCATCGCGACCCATCCGTTCGTCGGGACAGGCTCCGCGACCGTGTCTTCGGGCCATTCGACGCCGCGCGCCGCGAAGAACGCCCGCACGCGCGAGCCGTCGTCCGGAAAGTCCCCGCCGGACGTCTCCAGCAGAACCGCCTCCCGGAAGCCGACGGGGATTTCGACGAGGCTCCGACCGTAGGTTCCCTCCTCGAACGCCCCGTGGACGATGATGCAGTCCGGACGGACCGAGAGATGCATCCCGGCCGCTTCGGCGGCCAACTTCGCCACTTCGACGAAAGAGTACGTCCGGACGGGCTCGCCGATCGGCGTGGCGTACGACACGCGCGGTTCCTCGTTGGTCCCGAACGATTCCTCTCCCGCGCAAGGGGCGACCAGGATCCGGAGCTCTCCGCCGGACGGTCCGCGAACGAGCCAGTCCCGGGCCGTGTCCTCGAGCCAGGACGCCGCTTCCGTGATTGTCGCCTCGTTCCAGCCCACCGCCAAGTCCGGAATGATCCGTTCGTGAAGGCCGTTGAACTCCGCCGCGCCCGCAACCGGCGCGTTCGTGGCGGGGTCTTCGGCGCGCGCCGGCGCGACGGCGAGGGCGAGGGGGAGGAGGAGGGCGAGGCGTTTCATTGCGGGCGGGGGCGGGGTCAATGCTGAATGCTGAATGAAGCGTGGCGGGGTGCGGGAAGGCCGCTCCGCGGCGGGCGACGGCTCACCGCGCCCGCGCGAAGCGGAGGGGGCTAGGGCGTGGGGAGTGCAGGGCGAAGCGAAAGAAGCGCTTTTTCGAACGCGGCGATGTCGCCGCCTTCCTGCAGGGCGAGCAGTTCCTTCGCCTTGTCGCTTCCTTCGGCGACGGCCTTGCGAATCCAGTCCAGAGCGGTCTTTTCGTCTTTCTCGACGCCCTTGCCGGTCCAGTGGATTTCGGCCAGGCGCAACTGCGCGCGCGGCAGCCCGCGTTCCGCGGCCTTGCGGTACCAGACGACCGCCTTCTCCGGGTCCTTGTCGAGCAGAACGCCGTTTTCGCGGAGCGCGCCGAGCCCGAACGCGTGCCATTCCCATCCGTCCCAGTCGCGAGCCCCCGCCGATTCTTCGTTCTTTTCGGAATCTTCCGCCCAACGCTTCCAGGCGGATGCCGAACGCGGATCGACGGGCAGTCCGAATTCTCCGAAGAGCAGGAAGCAGGAAGCGACCTTGGTTTCGTCGTGGCGAGCCGCCTTCTTCAACTGGCGAACGGCGTCCCGGTCGTTCCAGAACCGTCCCTTGCCGGAAGCGAGGAGATATCCGAGATTGCGGTCCGCGACGGGATTCCCGCCTTTGACCTCCGCGGCTTTCCGGTACAGGCGCTCCGCTTCGTCCGCGTCCCGTTCGACTCCGTGTCCGCGTTCGTAGAACGTCCCGATCGAGTTCCGGGCGAAGGACCGCGTCCTTTCTTCGTCGCTTTCCGCGGCCTTGCGATACCATTTCAAGGCCGCTTCCCAGTCGTGGCTTTCGCCCTCGGGATTCTCGTAGACCTTTCCCACCGCGAACATGGCCTGCGGGAGGCCCTGGTCGGCGGCCTTGAGGCTCCATTCCAAGGCGGCGTCCAGGTCCACGGGCACGCCTTCGCCGTAGAAGTAGCGGTATCCGACCGCGTATTGCGCGTCGGCGTTGCCTTTCCCGGCTTGCGCGAGAAGCAAGGCGAAGGTTTCGGAGAGGTCTTCGGCATTCGCGGAAGCCGCGTTCGTGGCGGGGTCTTCCGCCCGCGCCGCGACGAGCGGCGCGAGGGCGAGGAGGGGGAGGATGAGGGCGAAGCGTTTCATTGCGCGTTTCCTTTCTTTGCGGACTTCGCGGACTTGGCGTGAGGATTCAAGGGGACTTGGGGCATTGTCAAGGCTCCGCGGAGGGTTCCTTCTTCTCCTCCTCCGCGTCGCGCGCGTAGCCGAGCATCGCGAGCGTCTTGTCGACGGCGGCGGCGGGCAGGGCGGGGTCGAGGGTCTCGCGCCAGGCGTCGGCCGCGGCGCGGAAGGCGGCCGCATGCTCGTCGGAGGGGTCGAGCAGGTTGCGCGCCTGCGCGGCGAGCATCTTCTGGAAGCGCGTGGCGTCGGGGCCCGACACGCGATCCTCCAGGTCGGCGAGCTGCTCGCGGGCCTTGTCCGTCCACTTCCATTTCCACTGCCCGACGACGGACCCCCAGCGCAGGAGCGGATCGTCGGCGCCGTCGCGCAGCGTGAGGTCGTAGTAGGAGCCCCACTCCTGGTGGTTGGGGACCTCGAGGAGCGTCGCGTTCGCGAGGCGCCACGCGAGGGTCTGGACGGCGTTCCAGCCGCGGTCGCCCCACGGGGCGTCGTAGTCGGGCCCGGCGGCGAACGGCACGACGGCCTCGGAGAGCAGCCGCTCCTGCCAGTTGCCGGGGTGTCCGGCGGCGCGGGCGGCGACGCCGCGGTCGGGCTCGCCCGCGAAGGCGAGCGCCTGCGCGGCGACCCAGGCGGCGTTGACGCGGACGCCCTCCGGGACGAGCGGGCCGCCGATGCCGGCGAGCGCATTGCCGCCCATCCATTCGGCGGTGGCGCGGCGCTTCGCCCAGTAGTCGCGCTTGGCGGGGACGTCGCGGAGGGTGTCGTCGGAGAGCTGCCCCCACGAGCGGACCGCGACGACGGGGAGGAGCGTGTCGGGGCGGTTGGCGTCGCGACACGCGCGGGCGATGCGGCCCATCCGCTTCTGGCTGCCGCCCCAGCGCGGGTAGTTGAACCAGAGATACTGCTGCCAGGCGTCCATCGAGTCGAGCCGCGCGCCGATCGCGCGCCCGAACCAGCGGTCGAGCGCCCCGCGCCCGCCGCAGCCGCCGCCGCAGACCGAGAGCATCCGGTAGGCCGGCTCGAAGGAGCCGGGGTGCAGCGCCCAGGCCTCCTCGAGCTCCGCGCGCGCCAGGTCGAGATGGTCGCCGAAGCCCTTCCAGCCCTCCTCCGTCACGCTGGACGCCCATCCGTCGCCGCGCGCCTTCCACGCCGCCGCGATCTCCGCGCGTCCGCGCAGGACGAGCCCGAACCACGGGTCGGCGCCGGCCTCGTCGAGCGCCGCGGCGAGCGCGGCGGGGTCGGACTCGGCGTCCGGCGCAAGCGCGCGAAGCGCGGCGAGGGCGGCGTCGGGAT
>CACWKU010000159.1 GCA_902761575.1 uncultured bacterium | reverse complement strand
ATTCGGCGCGGGTCGTGTCGGAGATCTGGCGGTTCCAGTCCGCCGCGCCGGGGACGAGCGCGTTGCGGCGGCGCTGCTGCTGGAGGTACGCCTGCGCGGCGCGGCACTCCTCGGCGTAGCGCGCCTTGGCGGTGCGGAGCGAAATTTGCCCGCCCTCGTAGAGCTTGCGCCAGTAGCGCTTGCCCTGGAGCGTCGCGCCGCGCATGGTGCGCACGTCCGCGCGGACGGCCGCGCCGAAGCGCGAGCCGCCCATCGGGCGGGCCCAGTAGGATTCGCTCGTGCGGCCCCGGCTCACGCCCCGCCTCCGTCCTCGTCGGCGTCCACGGCGACCAGCTCCAGCCGCACGGCGCCGAGGAACACGCCCGTCTGCCGCCAGAATTCCGGATGATAGAGCGGGTCGGTCTCGGCGCGCACGACCGCCCATCCGTCCGCGACGATGCGCCCGGAGAGCCGCCGCGCGATGGCGCGCACGTCGTCGGCGAGCGCCGCGACGCGGCTTTCCGGCGCCTTCTGCTCGACCGCGACGTCCACGCCGACGCGCTCGGTCGAGGCGGCGCGCGAGAGGGGCGACGCCTCCGCGGAGCGCGGCACGACGATTACGCGGCGCGAGAGCAGCTCCTCGCCGGGCAGGTCCACCTCCGGCAGGAAGTCCACCTTCGCGCCGTAGTCGGAGAGCGCGGCGGCGACGCCGGCGAGGATGGCGGAGAGCGGCGTCACGGCGTCGGCCCCCCGCCGCCGCGCAGGAGCTTGGCGTGGACGCGCAGCGCGCGGTGCTGCGGGTCGCTCCACCGCCCATGCGATGCGGTCGCCGCGCCTCGGCTCGACGCCGAGCGCGTCCGCGCCGAAGAGGAAGTCGCGCGTCTCGGTGCGGATCGCCGTGCCGTCGGGCGAGTCCTGCCGGAACACCGTGCGCCCCACGACCGCCGCGCACTCCGTCGGGGCCCCGCGCGACGCGGGCGTGTAGACGACGCGCTCCGCGACGACCCTGTTCAGGTCGTCGCGAAGCGAGTCGATGCCGGCGGCGAGGAGGTTCACGGGAGAGACGCGGCGAGCGCCGCCGCGCGAGGGCGGCGGCGCGGTTTGCCCCGCTAGCCGAGGCGGACGCGGACGACGGTCGCGCCGGACGCGGCGGCGGCCACGAGGTGGCCCACGCGCGTGTACGCGGTCGGGGTCTGCGCGCCGTCGTTGGCGCTCCACGTGAGCGCGCCGTTGCCGTCGACGTAGAGCGCCGTGCCGACGGCCTTGGCCTCGGAGAGGGCGGACACGTCGAAGTCGTAGACGCCGACGAGGGCGAGCGCGCCGAGCGCGCCGGCCGGGATGGGGAGCTTGGCGACGCCGACGGCGAAGCCGAGGTCGACGAAGGCGCCGGCGGCCACCGCCGAAACGGGCGTGTAGTCGATCGTGTCGCCGTTCTGGACGAATTTTGCGGACATGGGAGTTTTCCTTTAGTCTTGGGGTTGGGGTGGTGGAGGGGTCGCCGCCCCGCCGCGAGGGCGCGGCGGGGGCGGCGGGGCGGCTAGTTGGCGCCCTTGGCGAAGTACGCGGCGCGGAAGTCCTGCTCGCGGACGCCGACGTCGAAGTACACGCGGAACGAGATGCCGAGCTTGTCGAAGTCCACGGTGCCGCGCTCCACGGTCGGCGTGCGCTTGCCGCGCAGGTAGCCGATCTCGAAGGCGGGAAGGGCCGCCGGGTCCGCGAACAGGTACCAGCCCGTGGCGGAGGTGAGGTACGGCGAGCCGACGACCTGGAGCCCGTAGCGCGAGAGCGCGTTGAACGCCGGGCGCGCGACGTCGGTGGAGCCCGCGACCACGACCTGGAGCCCGTTGACCAGCTCCTCGGCCGCGATCTCGAGGTCGACGGGGACCACGAGGAACTTCGGCATGACGTTGATCGGCTGCTTGTCGGCGTCCTTCTGCTTGCGGAACGCGGCCACGCCGGCCTTGAGCGAGGCGAGGTCGAGCGCCGATCCGGTGCCGGTGCCGTAGTTGCCGTGCGCGGCGCTGAAGAGCGCGTTGCCGTCGGCCTGCGTCGGGTTCGCCGCGAGGCGCGCGAAGAACAGCTGGTCGACCTTGTGCGCGGCGCGGTTGCCCATGTAGGCGGGAGCGCGGAGGAACGCGCCGAGGTCGTCGTCGTAGATGTTCTGGCGCGTCAGCGTGAACAGCGTGGCGTAGGTCTCCAGCTTGTTCGTGGCGCCGTCCTCGGTGAACGAGCCGTGCTTGATCTCGCCGTCGGGCGCGACCTGCTGGAGGTCGCCGACGTCGGTGAGGCGGTAGCGCTGCGCGGTCTTGAAGTCGTTCAGGTCGGCCTTCGCGCAGAGGCGGTCGGCGATGATGGGCTGCGCGCGGTAGGCGGCGAGCAGCTTCTTGTTCGCGACGTCCGAGAGGATGCCCGGGAGCGAGACGGTGGAGAACGCCGCGCGGATGAGCTTGTCGTCCATCGTGACGCCGACGGTCTGGCCGGACGCGCGGACGCATTCGCGCAGGACGTCGCGCAGGCCGATGCCGGAGTACTTCGCGGCGGCCTCGACGGCCTTCTCGTTCTCCTTGCCGCCGGCGGCGAGCGTGTCGGCGTCGACGCCCGCGGAGATCGCGAGCGCGGCGGCGAGAACGCGGTCGGTCGGGGCCTCGGTCTTCGTGGTGACGGTGGGGGCGGCGACGGGCGTGCGGGCGCGGAGCGCGGTCAGCAGCTCGGCGTTGGTCTTCGCGACGTCCCAGCCCTCGGAGACGGCCTTTGCGCGGATTTCGGGGAAGTCGGCGCCGCACGCGGCGTCGATGGCGGCCACGCGCTCGCGCTCAGCCTTGACGGCGGCGGCGGCGGCGGCCTCGATGTCGGCCGGCTTCGTCTCGGCGACGGGCGCGGGCGCGGCGGTGGGTTCGGTCTTGGCGGCGGCCTCGACCGGCTTGGTTTTGGGTTCCATGATCTGGAGTCCTTGAGTTGGGGTGAAAGCCGCCGCGACGTGCATGTTCGTGGAGCGGTCCGCGCCCACGGCGACGACGCTGACCTCTCGAAGTACGGTCTTTGTTGCGAGCAGGAACGGCGCGTTGAAGGTGCGCCCGTTCACGGTGCGCGAGCCTTCGCGAACGCGCTCGGCGGCGGTGATCTCCGAGCCGATGGAGAGCTGCCAGTCCGCGCCGAGCTTGCCCTGGCGGACGATCTCGCGCGCGGCGTCCGTCCCGGCGACGATCTCGCCCTCGATCTCGACGCCCTTCGGCGTGATGCGCGCGGCGACGTTGCCGAGCCGGTTGTCCGTGTTCCAGGAGCTGTGGTCGCGAAGGAGCGGAACCTTCGGCGGCACGGTCATGCCGGCGAGGTCCACGACGAGCGGTTCGTCGCTCCACCACTGGCGGATCGCGGCGCCCGTGTAGGCGAGCCCGGCGATCTTCGCGGGCTTCTCCTCCGGCGCGGGCTTCGCGGGCTCCGGCGCGGGGTTCGCCGCCTCGACGGCGGGCGTCGCGGCGGGAGTCTCTTCTGCTGTCTGCTTGTCCTTCTCGTTCATTGTTCTCATTCCTCACTCGTCGGCCGGCGGCTCGTCCGTCGGCTCGCGCTCCGGCACCTCGCCGGGGAGCGGCACGCCCAGCTCGCGACACAGCGCGATCTCGCGCGCCCGCTGCCGCGTCTCCGCCTCCCAGTCCTTGCCCTGCTTGGCGTACTCCGCCGCAAGCGTGGTCGTGCCGTTCAGAAGCCGGATGTTCTGCGCGCGGGCCTCCTTCGAGGGGTCCACGTGTTCCGCGCCGTCCCAGAACCACACGAAATCGTCCTGCGTCACGTTCACGACCTTCCCGGACGCAAGGCCCCATTCGCGCACCCAGCGCCGGAAGAGCGGGTCGAGCAGTTTGCGCTCGACGAAGTCCTGCTCGACGCGGATCGTCTTGAAGTAGGTCTGGTGGTCGAGGCGGCCGGAAGCGTAGTTGTAGCCGGAGCTGTTGCACGCCGCCACGTTGAAGGGGATGTTCAGGCACCGGGCGATCTCGTTCAGGACCTCGTGCTTGAACTCGGCGTAGTTGCTGGCCGGCTGCTTCGGGTCGAGCTGGTCGAGCTTCCAGCCCTCCGGAAGCGTCGTCATGAGGTTGCGGTGAAGGCGCACGGCCTCCATCGGCGTCACGTCCGCCGTCGCTTCCGCCGGCTGATCGGTGTAGAGGACGGCGGCGAAGTCCGCGGCGCTCTCCGCCGCCGTCAGCACGGCCAGCGTGTAGCGGCGGAGCTGCGCGAAGAGCGGCAGCGCCGGCGTCAGCTCCGGCACGCCGCGGTGCTGCTCCGGCCTGTCCTCGGTGTAGAGGTGGACGACGTCGCGCGCGGCGAACACGTCCGCCTCCTCCTCGGCCCCGAACGCATACGCCGCGCCGGGATGCTGGCGCAGGATGCGGTAGGACACCGGGTTCCCGTAGCGGTCGAAGCGGATGCCGTCGCATTCCAGCGGGTCCATCGCCTCGGCGTCCGCCCACGACCCCGCCACGCGGTCGGCCTCGACGAGCCGCAGGTCGAGCTGCACGCGGTCGAAGCCCGTGCGCGGATTGCGCGCGAGGATCGCGAACGCCTCGCCGTCCTGGCACCGGGCCTTGCGCATCGTGCGCAGCTTCTCCGGCAGTCCGACGGCCTCCGACCAGACGAGGAAGTCGCGCTCGATGGCGGCGCAAAGCGCGGCGTCCGGGAGCCGCATCTGGATCGTCGGCCCGGTGCCGACCGCGTCGTTCGCGAGCGTCTGGACGATTCCTTTGGCGTAGGAGTTGTTCGCGACCTCGTACCGGGCGCGGGAGCGCAGCGTGCGGCGCACGGAGCTGGACGCCTCCGCGTCCGCGTCGCTCCATGTCGCCGCCGACCAGTGCCGGGCGTTGTCCGGCGTCGTCTCGGCCGCGTCGAACCGGGCCTGCACGCCGCGGTCGAAGCCGCGGCTGTACGCCCTCGCGAGCGCGTCCGCGTCCACGTGGCGGCGCGGGGACGAACGGCGGCGGGCCGGTGCGGCGGCGGCGCTCATTCGACGGCCCCTCCCGCGACCATCTTCGCGAACCGGACGCCGACCGTGCGGAGCTCCGCGGCCTTCTTGGCGGCGAGATAGCGGTCGAACGCGATCTGGTCGGGCAGCGAATGCTGCTCGACGCGCTGGCCGTCCACCTCGACGACCTTCGGCTTCTGCGCCTGCTGTTCCAGTTCCCCGGCGGTCATGCTTGCGGGAGGGCCGCGACGGCGCGCCCCTCTACAAACACCCGGAAAAACCGCCCTTTCGCGCCACGCCCCTTTCACGAAACGCCCATTTCACGGGCGTTTTGCGATTTTTCGCTGGCGCGAGGGCTACGAAGAAATGCCCGCCAGGGCGAGAAATTCCGCCCGCAGCGCCGAGTCCGTACGGAACTTCCCGCGGATGGCGCTCGTCACCATGCTCGCGTCCTTCTTCCGCACGCCGCGGCTCGTCATGCAGAAGTGGACGCCCTCGCAAACGACATAGACGCCGAGGGCGTCCAGCTCCGCCTCGATGATGTCGGCGAGCTGCGTCGTCATGTTCTCCTGGATTTGGAGCCGGCGCGAGTAGCAGTCCACGAGCCGCGCGAGCTTGGAGATCCCGATGACGCGCTTATTCGGGAGGTAGCCGATCGACACGTGCCCGAAGAACGGGAAGAAATGATGCTCGCACGTCGAGAAGAATTCGCAGCGCTTGAGGATCACCATTTCGCGGCACGACCCTTCGACGAACGTCTTGAAGAGGCTGTGCGGGTCGGTTTTGTAGCCGGCGAAAATTTCCTCGTAGGCCCGGCGCATGCGGCGCGGCGTCTCAACGAGCCCTTCGCGCGCCGGGTCGTCGCCGACGAACGCGAGAAGGTCGCGAAAGTTCTGTTCGATTTCCTGTTGCGATTTCATTTTACCGGACTCCTGTGAGCTTGTGCCATTGGACGGAGAGCCGCCACGCCGGGTGGCGGTGGATGTAGCGCATGGCCGGCGCCACGTCGAACGCGCCCGTCTTCGGATCAGCGACGGGCTGGAGGTAGAGATTCGGAAAACGCCCCGCGGCGAGCGTCTCGAGGCGGTAGAGGTAGCCGTCCGGGAAGTGGCCGTAAAGCACCTTCCACTCGTTCGCGCGAAGAAGCCGGTCTTCCGCCAGTTCCGTCTTCGGCGAAACCGTCTGCCAGTCGATCCACGGCGGAAGCGGCAAAATTCCGTTCGTCTCGACGGCGCGAAAGCGACCGGCGAGCAGTTCCTCGTCCGCGCGAAGCTGCAACGCAGGTTCGCCGCCCGTGAAAACGACCATCGCGCCGCCGTCCGGGTCGAGCCGTTCGACCTCGGATTCGATCTCAGCGCCCGTCATTTCCGCGAACGGCTCGTGGTCCGTGTCGCAGAACGGACAGCGGAGGTTGCACCCGGAGAAACGCACGAAGACGGCGCTGCGCCCCGCGTGGAACCCTTCGGCTTGGAGCGAATGGAAGATCTCGTTGACGCGATACGGCGCGCCGGCCTCGCGAACGCTAGTCCCGTTCATAGGTGGCCTCGTTCCCTTCGCTTTCGCGGACGGTCGCCTTGAAGCAGTTCGGTACCGTGTCCACGATCCACTTCGCGATGTTCTCCGCCGTCGGGTTGAACGGCAGGACGTCGTTCAGGTTCCGGTGGTCGAGCGCGCCGTGGACCGCGCGTTTGATCGCGGCGAAGTCGGCGACCATGCCGTTTTCGTCCAGCTCCCGCGAGCGGCAGAAGACCGTGACGGTCCAGTTGTGTCCGTGTAGCCCGCCGCACGGCGATTCGTAGGTGAGCGCGAGGCGATGCGACGCGCTGATTTCCAGCCGTTTTGAAACGGTGTACATTTTCGTCATTCTCCTTTCGGTTCGGTTGTTTCGTATTCGGTCGGATCGGGAACGCCGGCGAGCGCGAACGCCTCCCGGCGCTCGGTGCAGGTGCCGCACGTGCCGCAGTGCTTCGCGCCGCCTTTGTAGCAGGAATACGTCTCGCGGAAATCCACGCCGAGAGACGCGCCAAACCGAACGATTGCCGCCTTGTCCGCTTGCGCGAACGGGGCGTCAAGAAGGACGCCGGCCCACGTGCCGAGACGAACGGCGTCCGCCATCGCGGCGTCGAACTCCGGGCGGCAGTCCGGATAGATCGCGTGGTCGCCTGCATGCGACGCGAGCGCGATCCGCGCAAGCCCGTTCGACTCGGCCAGCCCGGCCGCGATCGCCAGCATGATCCCGTTGCGGAACGGAACGACGGTGCTTTTCATGTTCTCGGCCGCGTAGTGCCCGTCCGGGACGGCCGCCGCACCTTCGAGCAGCGACGAGCGGAAGCGTTCGCGGATGAACGAGAGCGGAATCACGGCGTGCGGGATGCCGAGCCGCGCCGTGTTCGCGGCGGCGGCGGCGATTTCGCGCGCGGCGTGGTTCGCGCCGTAGTCGAACGTGACGGCCAGCGCGACGCGTTCGCGTTCCGCGTACAGGAGCGTGACGGAGTCCAGCCCGCCAGATAGGACGATGAGCGTGTCTTTCATGTTTTCAGTAGTGCGTGTCGGCCCATTTCTGGAACTTGTGCCATTCGAGGAAATTGTGGATGCACACGGCGCGCTGGTTCGCGAGTCTCGTGCCCGGCGGCTGCTTGCGCTTTTCGATTCCGCGCCCGGTGAAGTAGTAGATGTCGCCGAATCGGTTCCCGGAAAGCCACGCCGTCGAATCCACGCTGTCGAAGTGGTAGATTTTCATGCCGGCGAGGTTCGTGAAGCCGAGTCCGTGGATCTTCGCACCGCGCTTGTGCGCTTCGGAAATCAGGTAGGAGAAGACCGGGTATTCCGGGGGCTTGATTTCGCCGGAGACGATGCCGCCGACGGCGACGTAGCGGTACTGGTCGCAGAGCCGAAGGAACTCGTCGCGGCCGCGCG
>CACWKU010000158.1 GCA_902761575.1 uncultured bacterium | reverse complement strand
GGGCTGAAGGTCATCATCGACTTCGTGCCCAACCATGTAGCCCGTCAGTATCACTCTGATGCAAAGCCGGAAGGCGTCCGCGACCTCGATCGCGTCGTCAAGGCGGCTCTTGAGGAGTTCTTCGTCGGGGCGGCGGTTCCACGCGGCGACGATGTCGACGCCTTTCGGCGCCATCAGCGAATACAGGATCGGGGCGACCGGGCAGCGCCCGTGCGCGTCGCCGAAGTCTCCGCGCGGCGTGAACGCGACGGCGCAGCCGACGCGCACGTCCTTCGCGCCGACGCGGTAGTCGAACCCGAACTCGCGCAGGACGGCGGGACCGCCGCAAAAAGGACAGGGGCGCAGCTCCGGGGCTGGCGTTTTCTCTCCGCTCATCGCCGGTTCCTCCCGCGCTTGAGCTTGTAGTCGGGCAGCGGCACGCTGTCGCGGCGCGCCTGGCGCGCGAAGCGGTCGCTCTCGCGGGCGGCGCGCTCGATGTCCTCGCCCCAGGTGGAGAGCCGCATGTAGACTTCGTCGTGCCGCGCGAGGTGCTCGCGCTGCTCGGCGGCGACTTCGGCCGGATCGCGGCCGTCGGATGTCGGCGTGCTATCCACGGACGGCCTCCTCTCTCTCCAGCGCGGCGGCGTAGGCCTCGAGGCCGCTGCGGAAAAGGCGCCGGACCTCCTTCTCGAAACGGTCGACCGGGAACTTGCCAGGGGCTTCCTCGGCGACTTCCGGCAGCTTTGCGATCTGGACTCCGGCGTTAAGCATCGTCGCGACGGTCAGAATGGCGCGCAGCTCGCCGGCGTCCGGCGTGCGGCTCGCGCCGAGCACGAGCCGGATGCGTACGCTCGGCCCGTCTCGCCTGGCGGTGACGACGATGCTCGTCCCCTCGAAGGAGTCGTCCGGCTGCGTGAGGTCAGACACCATCTCCGGCCTCCTTCCCGATCTTGTTCTTGTTCATCGTTTTCTCCGTGTGGTTGCGGTTGTTCGTTCGGTTCACTCCTCGCCGTCCTCGGCGAGGGCGTAGATCTGCTTCGCCCGTCCCGACGTCGGGACGACGTTCTCGGTGATTTCGCCCGATTCGACGAGCGCGCCGAGCGCCTCGCCGATGAGCTTCCGGCGCCCGAGCTTGTTGTGGCGGAAGCGGTAGGTGATGTCCGCCTTCGTCGCCGTTCCGCCGCGCTCGCGCAGGAACGCGAGGATGTGCTGCGCGAGCCGGCTCTCGTCGGTGCCGCCGGTGTTGTCGCGGACGCGCTCGAAGAGCAGCCGGTTGTGCGCGCGCACGAACGCGCTCGCCCAGGAGTAGCCGGCGACGGTGATCCGCGGCTCCTCCGCGTTCTCGGAGAGGGCGTACAGGAGCGCGAGCTTCTCGATCTTCTCGACCTCGCGCGCGCAGAGCGCGTTCTCCGTCCGCGAGTCGGCGTCGCCCTTCTGCGAGAGCTTGCGGCGCCGCTCGAAGTTGTCCTCGAAGAGCGCCTGCTGCGCCTGGCGCGCGCCGTCGCCGTCCATCTCGACGCGGACGAAGTCGCGGTCCGGGTCGAAGTCGTCGGCGTGGACGTTCTTGCCGCGGGCGAGCAGCTTCTTCGCGTGCGCGAGCACGGACGCGGGCGGCGTCTCCTCCTTGTCCGGGATGTTGTAGGATTCGAGCCGCGCGGCCTCGATCGCGATGAAGCGCCCGATGAGCCCCTCGCCGATCATGTCCGGCGTGAGCGTCTCGTAGAACTGTTCCGGCGTCGCGGAGCCGAGGATCGTGAGCGAGGGGCACGGGACGTCGTTCGGCAGCGAGTCGCCCCTGCGCGAGACGGCGCTCACGTCGCCGCGGCGCAGCGTGCCGCCGGCGCGCGAGTAGATCGTGAGCATCGCCTCGGTGAGGCCGTTCGAGAGCACGAGGGCGTCGCCGGTCGCGGAGAGCGTGCGGAACTGCTGCGTCAGCTCGTCCTTCTGGTAGAGCTTCACCGGGCACCGGCGCAGCGCGTCGATGAGGCCGGGGCCGCTCGAGAACTTGTCTCCGAGGCAGTCGAGGAGACCGAGCCGGCGCGCCATCTCCTCGTTCGTCTCCTGCGGCGCGTTCTTGCCGATGCCGGTCGGGCCGATGGAGAGGATGTAGAGGTTCGGGTACGTGCCGCTCCGGGTGCGGTAGCGACGGCCGGCGACGAGCGAGAGGAACGCGAGCGCGCCGGCGAACGCGAGCGGCAGGTTCGGGTAGTGCGCCTTCCGCAGCGTGTAGGCCGCGAGCGCGTCGACGAAGCCCGGAATGGAGTAGAGCCGCGGATCGACGGACGGCGCCTTCCTCGGCGGCTTCCGCTTCGGCTCCTCCTCCGGCGCCGCCTCGCCCTCCGCGGCGGCCGGGAGCGCGATCGGCGCCGGCGCGGACGCGCCGGACGGGATGACGCGCAGCGGCGCGAGATCCTCCTCCGTCGCCCGGCCCCAGCCGTCGGCGAGCAGCGCCCGCGCGGCCGCGGTGTGGTCGCCGCCGTGCGCGAGGATCGTGTACACCTCGAAGGGCGAGTAGCCCTTGCGCTGCTCGAACGGCAGCGCGTTGCTCGAGAAGACGTAGAAGCACACGCCGTTGAAGGTCGCGCTCGGGCCGTCGCCCTCCTTGCCGGGGCGCTTCCACCGCTCGTTGCCGCGGTCCGTGCCGACGAAGGTCCAGCCGAAGTCCTCGAGGAGCTTCCTGAACGCGCCGTTCTCCGGCGCGCGCGCGTTGAAGTCGTCGCCGGGGCGCAGCTCGAAGACGGTGCCGCTCCCGCCCGCGGAGGGAGCGGCCGGCGCCGCAGGCGCGCGGACGGCCCGCGCCGGCTCGGCGGTCTTGCGCCGGACGTCGAGCGCGCGCGCCGCGTCGAGCATCGCGGCGCGCTGGATCGGCGTGAGCTCGGGCACCTCCGCGAGGTCGCCCTGCTCCATCTCGTAGCCTTCCGTCGGCGCGCACAGGACGAGGCCGCCCTCGCCGCGCGTCTCGATGTAGACGACCGGCCGCGCGACGCCCTCCGCGTCCGAGGGGCCGTAGGCGAGCGGCTGGTTGCCCTCGCACGCCTCCGGGCAGCGCAGGTACACGTGTCGCCCTCCGCTCTGCGTGCGCTCGACCGGCAGGCGCTCGAAGACGTCCGCGCCGATCTCCGCCACGACCGCCTCGCGCCACGCGGGGTAGAACGCCGCCTTGTGGTCGAAGTCGATGCACTCCAGGCCGCCGGAGATCGCGCCGGTGAGGACGCACACCGCGTCGCGCGGCGTCGCGAACCACTCGCGGACCGTCTGCTCGTCCGGGAACTCCGTCTGGTACCGCTTCCACCGCAGCGGCGGGAGCTTCTTCGCCTTCACGGCCGGCAGCGCGCAGAGTCCGGCGCCGATGTAGGCGAGCGCCGTCCCGACCTCGATCCTCTTCATTCCTTCCGTCCCTTCCGGAGATTGTGCGGCTCGCGCGTGGCGGGGTCCGCGTTCGTCCACGCGAGCCCCTCCGGCGCGTCGGCCGTGTCCATCGGAGCGATCGTCGGCACCTCGCCCGTGGCAGGGCGCCATCGCGCCGCGCGGGCGGCGCTCGTGTCGCGGTTCCGGCGCTCCTCCATCGTCGCCTCGTACTGCTCGACCGTCATCCCGAGCCGGCGCGCGCGCGTCCGCCGCATCCGGAGGCGCGACTTCTCGCGCGCCTCGAGCGTCGCGCTTCCGTTCGCCGCGCGGCGCTCGCTCGGCAGCTCGAGCCACGCCAGGGCGCAGTCCTCGACGTTCTCGAGGCCGTCGACAGGCGCGAGGGGGCAGCCGCCGCAGCCGGCGCCCGCCTCCTCGCGCGAGACGGGGCAGAACGCGCGGAACGCGGCGATCCGGTCGCGCGCGTTGCGCATCGCCTTCTCGTTCGGCATCCGCGCGCCGCCGCCGAGCGCGCGCCTGGCCTGCTCGAGCGTGCTCACGGCGCCGCCTCCCGGAAGCGCGCCGCGTAGCCGAGGGTCGCGTCGCGCTCCGCGCCGCGAGGCCCCCCGTTGTGGATCCGCGCGAGGTCCTCGTCCGTCGCCTCGCGGCCGGCGCGGCGCTCGAACGCGGCGCCGTAGCGCTGGAGGTAGGCGCGCACGACCGCCGCGGCCTTCGCGGCGTCGTGCATCTCCGCGAGCGTGTAGCTCGTGCCGAGGAACGCGTTGGCGTCCGCGAGGTACGGCTCCGTGATCTGGTAGCGCCCGTAGGCGCCGCACTCGAAGTTGATGGCGGTGTCGTCGCCGCCGCTCTCGACGGCGGCGAGCCGCGCGAGGAAGTCCTCGCTCACGGTCGCCGCGATGGTGGTTGCGCTCATCGTGCAGAGAACTCCGATCAGGAACTTCTTCACGAGAGCTTCCCTTCCGCGATCTCCGCGTCGAGGTCGCGGAGGCGCTGCTGCGCGCCGGCGAGCGCGGACGTTTCGCTCATCCACTCGCCCTGCGCGATCTTGTAGTCCGTCACGGCGTCTCCGCACGGCAGCGAGCCGGCGCAGAGGTCCGCGATCTGGAGCGCGAGCTTCTTCATCCGCGAGCGCGCGGACGAGACGCCCTTCTCGGCGCCCTCGATCTCCTCGAGGACGGCCTTGCGCATCTCGGCCGGCGTCGGGCCGCTCGTGAGCTTGAAGTCGCCGTTGTCGACGCGGCAGCCAGTGTCCGAGTCCACGACATCGGGGACGATGGCGGCGGGCTCGCCGCCCGCCTTCACGAGCGCGCGGCAGGGCTTCTCCTCCACGTCCGCGGCGGCGGGCGCGGGCTCGCAACCGTCGAACGTCTCGCCGAGCTCGTGCGCGCCGTTCGCGAGCTTGTCGTCGACGAGCTTGTCGGCCTCGTCGTTCGTCGCCTTGCCCTCGCCCTCGCGGACGAGGACGTAGAGCGCGCGGTTGGTCTTCTCGTCGAACGCGTCGCGCCAGAGCGCCGCGTAGACGTTGAAGTTCGCCTCGTCGACCTTCTCCGGCTTGCCGGTCTCGGTGTTCTTGAGGACGACGCGAACGACGCTCCCGACGTCGATCGCCTCGTCGACCTTGCGGACGCTCGTCTCGATGGCGTCGAGCTTGCTCTTTCCGCTGCTGCTGATGTTCCACGTTTTCGCTTTCATCGTGTGTGTTTCCTTCTGTGTTGCGCCGTTCGCCTAGAACGGCAGATTGTCATCGTCCGCGTCCCACGGGTCGGCCGGCGCAGGCTGCGCCGGCGCGGCCGGCGTGGCGGGGTCGTCGCCCTCCCACGCGTCGCCGTGCTCCGCCGTGGGCTCCGGGTTCTCGAGCGCCGCGTACGTCTCCGGCGCAAGCTCGCGCCGCGTCTTTGCGTCGAGCGCCCAGTCGACGACCGAGACGTACTTCTCGCCGGGCTTGCGCTCGACCGTCACCTGGCGCACCGCGCGCGTCCATCCGGCCTCGAAGAGCGCGACCGCCTCCTCGCATGTCGCCGGCACCGGCGCGCCCGGCGCGTGCTGCTTCCACCAGCTCTCGAACTTGTTGCGCGGGAAGCTCCGCGGCGGATGCTCCACGCAGAGCCACTCGCGGTAGTTGCGGTTCGGCCCGATGTAGTAGGTGATCTGCACCGTCGGCGGCTTCGGCGCGTCGCCCTTCTTGAGCCGCTTCTCGTGGCGCTCCCAGAACTCGCCCTTCACTTCGGCGACGTCCGCGAAGCCCTCGTCCGCGAGGATCGAGGCGCCGCTCGCCGCGCCGTAGACGCCGCCCGCCATCTCGCGCGGGCCGCGCTCCTGCCGCGGCATCTCCGCGCCGCACTCCGGGCACGTCTCCGCGCCGCGCGGGACCGGCGCCTCGCACTTCGGGCACCGCCGCCACGTCTCGCGCGGTCCCGTGCCCTTGCGGATGTCGATCGCGTCCACCGGGCCGTGCCGGAGGATGTTGTCGGCATAGTCTAGGATGAGCGCGTCCTTTTTCCCTTCGCACTTGCGGAACCCGCGCCCGACCATCTGCACGTAGAGCCCGGTGCTCATCGTGGCGCGCGCCAGGACGACGCAGTCGCAGTTTGGCGCGTCGAAGCCGGTCGTCAGCACTCCGACGTTGCAAAGGTACTTGAGCGGCTTCTCCGTCTCCGCTCCGAAGAGGTCGCGCGCGGTCTCGCCGCGGAAGCGCCGCAGGATCTCCGCGCGCTCCGAGGGCGGCGTCTCGCCCGTGAGGACGGCGCTCTCGCCGAACTCCGCGAGCCGGCCGGCCATCTCCCGCGCGTGGTCGACTCCGGAGCAGAAGACAAGCACCGACTTGCGGTCCGCCGTCCGCTTCGCGACGTCGCGCACCGTCTCGAGGACGACGCCGCGCGCCCCCATCGCCTCGGCCGCCTCCTCCGCGACGAACTCGCCGCCGCGCAGGTGCAGGCCATCGAGCTTCGCGCCGGCGTCGTGCGTCCGGCTCGTGAGCGGCGAGAGCCAGCCGCCGTCGATGAGCGCCCGCACGCCGATCTCGTAGCAGACCTCCGTGAGGATCTTGCCCTCGCCGCAGATGAGGCCGCCGTCGAGCCGGAAGGGCGTCGCCGTGAACCCCGCCACGCGCAGGCGCGGATTCGTCGCGCGCAGCGACGCGAGCAGCGTGCGGTATTGACCTTCGCCCTCCGGCGGAATCAAATGGCTTTCGTCGACGATCACGAGGTCGAACTTCCCGAACTCGTCGAGGCGCCGCACCGCGCTCTGCACGCCGGCGACGACGATCGGCTCGTCCGTGTCGCGCCGTCCGAGCCCTGCCGAGTGGATCCCGACCGGCACGCCGGGGCACAGCGCGCGGATCTTCGACGCGTTCTGTTCCAGCAATTCTTTCACGTGCGCAACGACGAGGACGCGCCCGCGCCACTCCTGGACGGCCGTGCGGGCGACCTCCGCGAGGACGACGCTCTTGCCCGCGCCCGTCGGAAGGACGGCGCACGGGTTCGCCTCCGGCTTCGTCGCCAGGGACCAGAGCACCGCGCGCACGGCGTCGAACTGGTAGTCGCGCAGCGTCACGCGCGGCCTCCTTCCGGGTGCTCCTCGCGCCACGTTCCGTGCTTCGCGAGCCGGAACCAGCGGAAGCGCACGAACGGGAAGCGCGCGCGGCACGTGAGGAACGCGAAGCGCGTGCGGTTCTCGCTCGGGTACTCGAACGCGCCCTTCACCTCGAAGCAGGTCGGCGCGCCCGTGTTCGGGTCGATGAGGAGCCAGTCCGGCGTGTACGCGCCGCCCTCGACGTGGAACGTGAGCGCCTCGTAGAGGCCGGCGCCGCCGAGGATCTCGCGGTTGAAGCGCGCCTCGGTCTTGTTCGGCTCGCGCCGCCGCATCGCGGCC